>JBFHRB010000259.1:0-4640 GCA_041591915.1 Nitriliruptorales bacterium | reverse complement strand
TGCTTCGCGATCTTGGTCTCGGTCGCGCCCTCGATGATCATCTCGCGCAGGCGCGGCGTCACCGACAGCATCTCGTAGACGGCCGTTCGTCCGAGGAAGCCGGACTTCTCGCAGACGTTGCAGCCGGCGCCGCGCATGAGCGTGGCGCCCTTGATGTCGTCGCGCGACAGGCCGAGGAGCCGCATGACCTTGTCGCTCGGGTCGTCCTCGGTCTTGCAGTGCGGGCACACGACGCGCACGAGCCGCTGGGCGATGACGAGGACGAGGGACGACGCGATCATGAAGCGTTCGACGCCGAGGTCGACGAGGCGGATGACCGACGACGGCGCGTCGTTGGTGTGCAGCGTCGACAGGACGAGGTGGCCCGTGAACGAGGCCTCCATGCCGAGCTCGGCGGTCTCCTGGTCTCGGATCTCACCGACCATCACGACGTCGGGGTCCTGGCGCAGGACCGTGCGCATGCCGCGGGCGAACGTGAAGCCGATCTTCGGGCGGATCTGGGTCTGGTTGATCCCGCCCAGCTCGTACTCGATCGGGTCCTCGAGGGTGATGATGTTGCGGACCTCGTCGGTGATCTCGGTGAGGCCGGCGTACAGCGTCGACGTCTTACCGGAGCCCGTCGGGCCGGTGATGATGATCAGGCCCTGTGGCCGGCTCAGGGCGAGGCGGAAGGTCTCGAGGCTGTCCTCGGCCATGCCGATCTCGTCGATGCCGAGGCGCTGCGTTCCCTTGCGCAGCAGGCGCATGACGATGACCTCGCCGTGCATGCCCGGCATCGAGGACACGCGGAGGTCGACCTCCTGGCCCTCGATGCGGACCGCGGCGCGACCGTCCTGGGGGAGCCGGCGCTCGGCGATGTCGAGCTGCGACATGATCTTGAAGCGCGAGATGAGCGCGGGGCCGATGTGCTTCGGGATGCGCATCTTCTCGCGCAGCAGGCCGTCGATCCGGTAGCGGACCCGCACGGAGTCGCGCTCGGGCTCGACGTGGACGTCCGAGGTCCGGCTTCGCACCGCGTCGGCGAGGATCGCGTTCGCCAGGCGGACGACCGGCTGCTCGCCGGCGCCCTCGGCGATGCTCGCGAGGTCCTCGTCGTCCTCCTCGATGACGGAGACGTCGCCGTCGTTGAGACCCTCGACCATCTCGAGCGCGGCGCTGTCGGATCCGTAGAGTCGGTTGAGCGCGTCCTCGAGCGCGGTGGACGTCGCGACCACGGGCCGCACGGCCCGCATGCCTGACGTCAGCCGGATGTCGTCGAGCGCGACCACGTTCGTCGGGTCGGCCATGGCGACCACGAGCACGTCGTTGCCCTCGACGCGCAGGGGTAGCGCCTGATGGCGCTCGGCGAGCTTGCGGGGCACACGCGAGAGTGCGGCCGGTTCGGCGGTCTCCTCGATGAGGTCGACCGTCGAGTAGCCGAGCTGGTCCGCCAGCGAGATGGCGACGTCTTCCTCGGTGACGAAGCCCAGCTTGACGACCATCTTGCCGAGGCGTTCGCGGCGCCCGCCGGCGGCCTGCTGGGCGAGAGCCGTCTGGAGCTGCTCCTCGGTGAGCACGGCGGCATCGACCAGGATCTCGCCCAGCCGCTTTCGCCTCTTCCGCGTATCCGCCACGCACACCCCGCAACCGTCCGCGCCAGTCTAACCACGCCCCGCGGGCGGCTGCGGTCCGTCGGCAGGGTCAGGCCTCGTTACCCTCCCGACCCGTGACGAAGGTCCGGGTCGCCCTGCTACTCCTCGCCGCCCTGCTGGGGCCGGCCTGCCAGTTGCGCCTCGCGGTCGATGTGGACGTCCGGACCGACGGCGGGGGCGAGCTCCGACTGGTCGCGGCCATCGATCCTGAGCTCGGATCGCTGCTGCAGGACGTCGGTGTCGACCCGACCGCCGGCCTCGACACCCTGGCCCAGAGCACGCAGCAGTGGTCCATCGACGTCACCGACGACGATGCCGGCACGCAGGTGTCCCTCACGACCACCTTCGCCGACCCCGAGGACTTCAACGCCCGCGTCGCGGCGCTCCACGAGGCGCTCGATGCGGCCGACGGGCGTCTCTTCGACCGGTTCGAGCTGCGCTTCGACGAGGACGGCGACCTCGTGTTCGAGGGGCGGGCGGGCCTGATCCCGCCGACGATGCCCGGCATGTCCGGCACCGGCGTGGCCTTCGACGAGGACGATCTCGCGCGTCTGTTCGCCGAGCGGGGCGACGAGCTCGTCCGCTACGACCTCCGCGTCCGCATGCCCGGTGAGGTCATCGCCGACGACGCGGACGCCGGCAGCGGGACGGTGCGCGACTGGCGCCTGCCGGTAGGCGAGGAGCGCGACGTCTTCGTCGAGGCGGCCGCGCACCCTCCGATCCTGGCGCCTGCCCTGATAGCGACGGTGCTGCTCATCGTCGCTGGCACGGCCCTCGGCGTGGTGATGCTCCGCACGAGCCGCCGCAACCGCCAGGCACTGGCGGTGCGCGACATGCAGGCGCTCGCCCGGCTCTGAGACAGGGGCGCTGCCGGCGGCCCCTCGGTCAGACCTGCGGGGTCAGCGCCACCATCGTGCAGGTGTCCTTCCAGCGCCGCAGCGTGGCATCGAGCCCGTCCTGGCTGTTGAGCCTGATCTCGAGGCCCTGCTCCGCGACGCGCTCGAAGATGTCGGAGTCCGACGGCACGACCTCGACGCTGGCATCGACATCGCCGATCGCCGCGTGTATGTCCTTGGACTTGACGGTCATCCGGACGACGTCGCACGCCTCGATGTTGGTGAGGTCCTGCTCCTCCGGGCCGGACAGGACGTACAGCGTGTCGCCCTCCTGGACGTACCAGGCCGGGCGCTGCACGGACGAGCCGTCCTTCTGCGGGATCGTGAGCCACATCACCGCGGACTTCTGCAGGGCGGCGTTCATGGCGGCCGGGAAGGCGCCGGCGGTCTGCAGCGACTCGGGAGCGTCGATGAAGACGGGGACCCGGCCAGCCTCGGAGCCGTCGATCAGGAACACGAGCGTGTGCTCCTTCGTGGACTCGACCTGCGTGGCGGCGGTGGTGAACGACTGGAAGCGGTCCTCGTACATCTCGCCGCGGAGCTCGATGTAGCGGTACGGGCGCTCCCAGATGACGACGTTGTCGGGGTCGACGAGGAGGATCGCCTCCTCGTACGTGCCCTGCGGGCCCTGGTACACGCGGTGGATGCCGAAGGGCTGCGCGGTCGCCGGCAGCTCCCCGTACACGCGGATCACGGGGTCGGCGAGCTGCTGGTCTTCCCACGTCTGCCGGTCGAACGGCATCGCGGACAGGAGCTTGACGCGGCTCATGCGTTCCTGGTCCTGGTCGGGCCTCGGTGAGGCGCACGGTCTGGAGGGCCGAGGACGAGCGGTTGGCCCGGGATCTGACGCGCGAGTATAGGGAGAGGGCCCCGCGCGGCCCGAAGCCTGCGGCGCTACGCCGCGATGTCGACGCCGTGCCGGTCGAGGAAGGGCAGGAGCCCGCCGGTCGCCCCGGCCGCCAGGAGCTCGTTGCGCCCCATCCACGCCACGTCCGTCACGTCGCTGCCCGCGCGCTGGATCCCGCTGCGGACCTCGGCGCGATAGTCGAGGATCACGAAGTGGACGTCGGCATCGATGAACTCGTAGGTGCCGATCAGCTCGCCGACCTCGACGAGGAGCCCGGTCTCCTCACGGACCTCGCGGGCCACGGCCTCGGTCAGCCGCTCGCCACGCTCGAGCCTGCCGCCGGGCAGCGTCCAGAGACCCTGCGCGGGTGGGTTGCCGCGGCGGACGACGAGGAGCCGCCGGTGCGCGTCGAGCACGACCGCTCCGACGGCGACTTGCGGTGCGGTCGACAAGGCGGCTCCTGCTCCGTGGTCGAGACCACGCTAGGGCCCCGGTGTGACACGTAGGCTCGTCGGCCCGACGGGAGGCCATGCGTTGGACGCGACCGAACTCCGCCAGCTCCGCGAGACCGCGCGCCGGTTCTGCGACGACCACGTCCGCCCCACGGCCCGCGATCGAGACCGCGACGAGTCGTTCCCCGACGAGCTGGTCGCTCGCATGGCGGACGTCGGGTTCCTCGGTGCTGCGCTCGCCGAGGAGCACGGCGGCATGGGCCTCGATCCCTGGGGCTACGCCGCCATCGTCGAGGAGCTGGGTGCGGCCGACTCGTCGATCCGGTCGCTGGTCTCGGTGAACGTCGGCCTCGTGGGCATGACGATCGAGAAGTGGGGGACCGACGAGCAGCGCCAGGCGTGGCTGCCGCGTCTGTGCGCCGGTGAGCTCGGCGCGTTCGGCCTCACGGAGCCCGGCGCCGGGTCGAACCCCTCGCAGATGCGGTCGACGGCACGCCGTGACGGCGACGACTGGGTCCTCGACGGCGCCAAGATGTTCATCACCAACGGCTCGCGCGGTGCGGTGACGCTCGTCTTCGCGCGTGCGGTGGACGGCGACACCGACCTCGGGATCACCTGCTTCCTCACACCGCAGGACGCCGCCGGCTACTCGGGGCACGCGATCAAGGGCAAGCTCGGCCTGCGCGGAGGCGACACGGCGGAGGTCTCCTTCGACGGGGTGCGCCTGCCGGCCGATGCCGTCCTCGGGGATGTCGGGGGCGGCATGAAGGTCGCCCTCTCCGCCCTCGACAACGGGCGCTTCTCGCTGTCCGCC
>JBFHRB010000258.1:0-4655 GCA_041591915.1 Nitriliruptorales bacterium | reverse complement strand
TCGTCTTCGCCGCCGTCCCGAACTGACCCCTCGCGCCGCGTGGCGGGCGCATGTCGCACTACCGACCTCGCCGAGCGCTCGACTGGCGGCTGAGTACGTAGGTCAGGTCCTCCCTGCCGCCATCGAGCCCACACACGGTGGCCATCTACGTACCTCGGGCCCCGCCGGGGGGCCACAACCCACGTAGTCCCCACGGATTCCCCGATCACGCCCTCGGGCGAACGTGGCTCCCGGGTCGCAGAGCGCGACCCACAGGGGAGGCCACGTCATGAACACGCTCGACCACGACCACCAGACCACCACCGCAACGCTCGCCCTCACGCTTCGTGGGCGCGCGCGCCGGGCCGCCGCCGTCGCCGCCATCCTCGCGGTCATCGCGGGCATCGCCCCGGCTGACGCGGCGCCCGCCGGCGGCGGCCTCGACGTCGTCCCGGCCGAGCACGTCGAGCTCGCCTGGGACGGGGTGGCCGGCGCCACCGCCTACGAGGTCTCGCGCGATGGCGAGACGATCGCGACGACCACGGGCACGAGCTACACCGATCCGTTCGCGGCCGTCGGCGAGACGGTCCTGTACGCCGTCCACGCCGTGACCGACACGGGTAGGACGGTCGTCGACGAGGCGCTGGAGGTCGTGCCGCAGGACCTCGATCCACCCGCGCTGGGTGGCACGCTCGAGGTGGCCGGCGTCCACGGCGACCACGTGCGCGTCCGCTACGACATCGCCTGGTACGACCGCGACACGGTCAGCTTCCACCTGGCCGTCGACGGCCAACTCGTCCACGAGCTCCCGCAGGCGGAGCTCTCGGGTGAGCTGTCGCTCGCTGGCCTCGCGGAGGATGCGTTCCGCACGATCGAGATCGTCGCCGAGGACGTCTTCGGCAACCTGACCCTCTCCGGCAACGCCCTGTCCGTGACGGAGTTCCTCGACGACGTGGTGCTGCCCTGGCTGCCGATCGACCTGGAAGCGCGCGTCTGCGGCGACACCGCGACGCTGCGGTGGGGGACGCCGCACGGAACGTCGGGCAGCGCCGAGGTCTCCTGGAAGGTCTACCGCGGCGGCCGCCTGCTCGGGACCACGAGCGAGCCGCGCTTCGTCGACCCGGCCGTCCCGGTGACCGGTGGCAACTACGCGGTCCGCCCGGTGCACGCGTCGGGCGCGATCGGCCACAGCGCTCGCCTCCACGACGTCCGGCCGAGCCCGGCCGGCCTGTGCAGGCTCACCGCCGCGATCAGCAACGGCTCGGCCGAGGAGACGGTGGACGTCGCGGTCGACGTCGTCGCGACGACCGTCGACGGCGCGACCAACGCGACGATCGACATCGTCGGACCGTACGCGCCGCGCATCGACGACCGGGGTCGCATCGCCGCGGTGCAGGTCTTCGCCGACGGGCAGCTGGTCGACACGTTCGGCCCCGACTACTACGCCGGTCCGGACTACAACGTCAACGAGGTCAGGGCGGGGCTGACGTTCGACGGCGCGCTGCCAGCGCTCGAGGTGGAGACGCTGTTCGTCGACGGCACGAGCGCCCGTCAGCCGGTGACGTCCGTGGACGCCTCGGCGTTGCGGGCCCCGCCTGCCACGATCTCGTCGACCACGTACGAGGCCGGCACCGTGCGTTGGGCCTACGACGGCACGGCGACGAGCTTCGACGTCCTCCGCGACGGCGTCGTGGTCGCCACGGTCGCCGGCGACGCTCGCAGCCACGCGATCGCTCCCGTGCAACCCGGTCAGCTCGTCGTCATCCGGGTCGTCCCAGTCGAGCCCGGAGGGCGCCGTGCACCGGCCTCCCCGGTTCTGGTACGCGGCTGACCATCAGCGGGGGAGGGGCGGGGCTCGCTGCGGCGGGCCCCGCTCCGCGCCGTGCGGTCGGGCGTCAGGGGGCCGAGGACGCCTCCGCTGCGGCCCGTTCGATCTCGGCGACGAGGTGCTCTGCCTCGAAGGGCTTGGGGATGTAGCCGGCCGCCCCCTCGTCGTACCCACGCTTGGTGTCGGCGTCCGCGGTCTTGGCGGTCACCATGATGACGGGGATCGTCCGGAGGTCGGGGTCGGCGTTCACCTGCCGGAGCATCTCGATCCCGTCCATCACCGGCATCATGACGTCGCACACGATCACGTCGGGCCGCCAGGCACGTGCCACGTCGAGCCCGGCCTGGCCGTGCTCGGCGACGCGCACCTCGTACCCCTCGAGCATCAGCAGCATCTCGTGCATCGAGCGGATGCTCGGGTCGTCGTCGACGGCGAGGACCCGCAGGCTCATCGGGTGCTCCTGACGGGAGGAGTGGCGCTCGGTCTTCGAGGGGTATCGGCGTCGGATGGGCCGGACACAACCGGCCAGGCGCATGGCACTGAGTGACTAGGACGATACCCCCGGTCGTACGCCCGGGAGGGCACGCCTCCCCGCGCAGGCCTCGTTGGTCAGTCCACGGCGGGGAGCGTGACCCGGAAGGTCGTCAGCCCGTCCTCCCGGAGGTACTCGATCCGGCCGTTCATCGCCCCCACGAGCCAGCGGCTGATGTAGAGGCCGAGGCCGCTGCTGGTCTTCTTCTTGTCGAGCTTGTGGCGGGCGCGGGCGAACGCCTCGAAGAGGAAGGGGGCGAGTTCGTCCGGCACGCCGCTGCCGGCGTCGGACACGTCGATCCGGATGGCATCGTCGACGCGTGCCGCGCGGATGACCATCGGTGGCTCGCCGTACTTCATCGCGTTGCTGGCCAGGTTGATCAGGACCTGCCCGAGCCGGATCGGGTCGGCCCGGACCTCGAGGTCGGCCGGGCAGTCCACCTGGACGACCTCGACGGCGTCTGGCACGAGGTCGAGGGCCTCGGCGATGACCGGGAGCAGCTGCGCGTCCGACGTCTCGACCTCGATGCGATCGGCGCTGATCCGTGCGGCTTCGAGCAGGTCGTTGACCAGGACGGCCTGCTTCGCGGCGTTGCGGTGGATGACCTCGAGGTGCTTCTTCTTGTCCTCGTCGGGCAGGACGTCCCACCGGGTGATGAGCAGGTCGGCGTAGCCCGTCAGCGCCTGCAGCGGCGTACGCAGCTCGTGGGCCGCGACGTTGAGGAACTGCTGCTGCTGGTCGCTCGCGTCCTCGAGGCGGCGATTGGCGGCCCGCAACTCCTCGTTCGCGTCGTGGAGCTGGCGAGCGATCGTGCGGATCGTGTCCGCGGCGTCGCGTGCCGCCGAGACGTCGCGCAGCACCGCAGCCGTCATGTGCTCCTGCTCCACGAGGATGGGCTGCAGCGCGATGTCGACGGGGATCTCGTGGCCGTCGGCGTGCAGTGCCGTCAGGTGCGCGCCCGCGCCCATGGGCCGACGGGTCGGGGTCTGCTGGTAGTTCACCCGGTCGTCGACGTGGCGGCCGCGACGGTCCGCCGGGACGAGCACCTCGACGGCCTGGCCGCGGAGTTCGTCGCGGTCGTAGCCGAGGAGTCGCTCGAGTTCGTCGTTCACGTCGGCGATGCGGCCATCGGCGTTGACCAGCACGACGGCGTCGGGGGACAGCAGCAGGAAGTTCGTGACGTCGGCCTGCGTCACTGCCGTTCGTACCTGCATGGTCGCCGCCCGGGTCGGGGTCGCGGCGTTGCCGGTGGCCCCCCTCGAGAACGCCTCGATGCCGCTCAGGGTAACGCCGCGGGGGGTGACGTTCTCGGCATTCGCCGAAACTCGCGGGATCCGGCTTGCGCCTTAACCTACGGTTGCGTAACTTACGCCTCCGTAACCGTAGGTTGCTGCGGCAGTCGCTGCTGCGCGCCCGACTCCAAGGAAGATCCCCCTCATGCGTCCAACCGTCGCGGACCTCCGCCAGTCCGCCCGTGACACCGCCACCAGCGCCCGCGAGAGCGCGCACAGCGCCGCCCAGAAGGCCGCGAAGCGCATACAGGGCGTCCGCAAGCTCGAGCCGGACCAGGTCAAGCTGACGCGCCGCCTGACCCTCGCGTTCACCCTCATCCCGCTGATCGCCGTCGTCGTGGCCATCGTCAACCTCTGGGGCACCGGCATCTCCGGCACCGACCTGGGGCTCTTCCTGGGCTTCTACGTGCTGACCGGCCTGGGGATCACCGTCGGCTACCACCGGTTCTTCACCCACCTCAGCTTCCAGGCGCCGCGCCCCGTCAAGGTCTTCTGGGCGCTCGCGGGGTCGATGGCGCTGCAGGGCTCGATCATCGACTGGGTCGCCACCCACCGGCGCCACCATGCCTACTCCGACGAACTCGGTGACCCGCACTCGCCCCACCTCGTCGAGCAGCCGGGCGTCAAGGGCGTGCTGCAGGGCCTCTGGCACGCGCACCTCGGCTGGTTCTTCGCGCCCGAGCGGACGAGCCACGAGCGGTGGGCCCCCGACCTCCTCGAGGACCCCGATCTCGTCTGGATCGAGAAGCACTTCCCGGCCATCACGGTCGCGTCGTTCGTGCTCCCGGCGTTGCTGGGGCTGGTGATCACCCAGAGCCTCGTCGGCATGCTGACCGCGTTCCTGTGGGGCTCGCTGGTCAGGATCTTCCTGCTGCACCACGTGACCTGGTCGATCAACTCGATCTGCCACTTCTACGGCACCCGCCCCTTCCTCAGCCGCGACGAGAGCCGCAACAATGTATTCCTGTCCCTACTCTCCTTCGGTGAGTCGTGGCACAACGCGCACCACGCATTCCCGACGTCG
>JBFHRB010000257.1:0-4848 GCA_041591915.1 Nitriliruptorales bacterium | reverse complement strand
GTCGCGCCGGAACGAGCCGCGCAGCTGGACCACCGACTCGTACTCGTGGGCCTCCATCCAGGCACGCAGCTCGCGCTCGATCGCGACGAGGTGCTCGGGGCCGTGCCGCAGGAGCGCCGAGGCGAGCCTCACCACGTCCGCACCGGCGAGCAGCAGCTTGGCGGCGTCGGTGCCGGTGTGGACGCCGGTGGTGCCGGCCAGCGACCCCCGCAGCCCGCCGGACAGGATCGCGATCCAGCGCAGTGGCAGCCGCAGCTCGTCGGAGTGGCTGAGGACGAGCCGCGGGGTCACGGCCCGGCTGTTGAGGTCGATGTCGGGCTGGTAGAAGCGGTTGAACAGCACGACGCCGCGCGCGCCGACGTTGAGGAGCCGCGTCGCGAAGTGGGGGAGCGAGGAGTAGAAGGGGCCGAGCTTGACGGCCACCGGGACGCTCACGGCCTCGACCGTCGCAGCCACCACCTCGAGCTCCTGCGCCTCGAGCTGCTCGCCCGACACCGTCGGGTCGGTCGCGATGCGGTAGAGGTTGAGCTCGATCGCGCTGGCGCCCGCGTCGGCCATCTGCCGCGCGTAGCGGACCCAGCCGCCGGGCGTGGCACCGTTGAGGCTCGCGATGACGGGGATCCCGAGCAGCGATCGTGCCGCCTCGATGTGGGCCAGGTAGGACGTCGGGCCGGTGTTGTAGTCGTCGAGCTCGGGGAAGAACCCGCCGGCCGCCTCAGGCGTCGACCCGGCCCCCATCTCGAGCATGCCGTGCACGGCCATGGCCTCGTGCTCGATCTGCTCCTCGAAGAGGCTGGGCAGGACGACGGCGGCCGCACCCGCTGCCTCGAGCTGGCGGAGGGTGTCGAGGTCGCCGGTCAGCGGGGAGGCGCTGGCGAGCAGCGGCGAGTGGAGCTCGAACCCGAGGTAGGTGGTCCGCAGGTCGGTCATGACGTCACCTCCGTGGCGTCGGCAGCGGGCTCGGCGGCTGCGTCGGGGTCGTCGTCCTGCTCGGCGAGCGTGATGGTCCGCTCGACCCCGGCGAGCTGCTCGTAGTACCGCCAGCGTTCGTCGATGTCGGCCTGTGCCTGCTCGAGCAGGTCACCGGCACGCTCGGGGTCGCTGCGGGCGAGCATCACGTAGCGGCCCTCGTTGGACGTGAACGCCTTCAGCGGGATCGTCGGTGCCTTCGAGTCGAGGTGGAACGGCTGCTCGTGCTCACCCTCGCCGGGGTGGAACCGGTACAGCGGCCAGTAGCCCGACTTCACCGCGAGGTCCATCTGCGTCATCGAGCGCGTCATGTCGACGCCGTGGGCGATGCAGGTCGAGTACGCGAGGATCAGCGACGGGCCGGGCCACTCGGCGGCCTCCTTGAGCGCGCGGATCGTCTGGGTCTCGTTGGACCCCAGGGCGATCTGCGCGACGTACACGTTGCCGTACTGCATGGCGAGCAGCCCGAGGTCCTTCTTCGGCGTGGACTTGCCCTGCGCGGCGAACTTCGCGACCGCGCCGCGCGGTGTCGCCTTCGACGCCTGACCGCCGGTGTTGGAGTAGACCTCCGTGTCCAGCACGAGGACGTTGACGTCGCGGCCGCTCGCGAGCACGTGGTCGAGCCCGCCGTACCCGATGTCGTAGGCCCAGCCGTCGCCACCGACGATCCAGACGTCGTGGGGGACGAGGGCGTCGGCGAGTGCGAGGAGTGCGGCCGGCTGTGGTCCGTCGAGTTCGGCGAGTCGCGTCCGCAGTTCGGCCACGCGTCGGCGCTGGTCGTCGATGCGGTCACGGTCGCCCATGCCGGCGAGGACGGCGGTCGCGAGCTCGGCGCCGATGTCCTCGGCGAGGCGGCGAACGAGCTCACGGGCCTGGTTCGTGCGCTGCTCCGCGGCGATGGCGATGCCGAGCCCGAACTCGGCGTTGTCCTCGAACAGCGAGTTCGACCAGGCCGGGCCGTGGCCGTCCCCATCGGTGGTCCACGGGGTGGTCGGGAGGTTGCCGCCGTAGATGGACGAGCAGCCGGTCGCGTTCGCGACGACGATGTGGTCGCCGAACAGCTGCGTCAGGAGCTTGAGGTACGGCGTCTCACCGCAGCCCGCGCATGCCCCGCTGAACTCGAAGAGCGGGGGCCGGATCTGCGAGCCCTTGATGGTGTCGACGCGCAGCGCGTCGCGGTCGAGGTACGGCAGGCCCTCGAACACCTCGAACGCCGCCCGCTCGACCTCGCGGTGCTCGTCGGCCGGCGCCATCATCAGCGCCTTGCGGCCGACCTCCTCCTTGCTCGCGGCGGGGCAGGCCACGACGCACAGCGTGCAGCCCGTGCAGTCGTCGGGCGCGACCTGGATCACGAGCTCGTGGCCCTCGAGGCTGCGGTCGCGGAACGGCTTGTGCCGGATCGCGTCGAGCTCGCCGTTGAGGGCGCCGGGGTCGAAGACCTTCATCTGGATCGCCGCGTGCGGGCACACGATCGTGCACTTGCCGCAGTCGATGCAGAGGTCGGGGTCCCAGATCGGCAGGTCGAGCGCGATGCTGCGCTTCTCCCACTTGGCCGTGCCCGTGGGGAACGTGCCGTCCACCGGCAGGGCGCTCACCGGCAGGAGGTCGCCCTCACCGGCCATGATCCGTGCCGTCACCCGGTCGACGAAGTCGGGGGCCCCGAACTGTGCGGGCCGGCTGCAACGGTGGGTCGCGGTCGCCTCGGCCGGCACCCGCACGCGGTGCAGGTGGCCGAGCGTGGCATCGAGGACGGCGAGGTTGCGCTCGACCACCTCGGGGCCGCGCTTGGCGTAGGTGCTGCGCACGGCGGCGCCGATCGCGTCGAGGGCGGCCTCGACGGGGATGACCTGGGCGAGGGAGAAGAAGGCCGCCTGCATGACCGTGTTGATGCGCCCGCCGAGACCGGCACGGCGCGCGATCGCGTGGGCGTCGATCACGAACAGCCGGGCGTCCTTCGCGACCAGTTCTGCCTGCACCTCGTAGGGCAGCCGGTCCCAGACCTCGTCCGGACCGAACGGCGCGTTCAGCAGGAACGTCCCGCCCGGCCGCAGCCGGTCGAGGACCTCATGGCGGTCGAGGAAGCCGAACTGGTGGCAGGCGACGAGGTCGGCCTCGTCCACGAGGTAGGTCGAACGGATCGGCCGGTCCGAGAAGCGGAGGTGGCTGACGGTCTGCGCGCCGGACTTCTTCGAGTCGTAGACGAAGTACGCCTGGACGTGGCGGTCGGTGAGCTCCGACACGATCTTGGCCGTGTTCTTGTTCGCGCCGACGGTGCCGTCCGATCCGAGCCCGTAGAAGACGGCGGCGAGGTCGCCGGGCTGGCGCTCGAGGCGCATGCCCGGGTCCGGTACGAGGTGGGTGTGGGTGACGTCGTCGACGATCCCCACGGTGAAGTGGTTCTTCGGTGTGTCGGCCCCGAGCTCGTCGAGGATCCCCTTGACCATCTGCGGGGTGAACTCCTTGGAGCTCAAGCCGTAGCGGCCGCCCACGACGACCGGCAGCTGGCCGCGCCGCCCGTTCGTGGCGGACTCGGCCAGCGTCGTCAGCACGTCCTGGTAGAGCGGTTCCCCGGCCGCGCCCGGCTCCTTGGTGCGGTCCAGCACCGCGATGCGCTCGACCGTCGCCGGCAGCGCCCCGATCAGTGCGTCGCCGGGGAACGGGCGGTAGAGCCGGACGATGATCGCGCCCACGCGTGCGCCGTCGGCCACCAGCTCGTTGATCGTCTCGGTGACGGCTCCGGCGCCCGATCCCATGACGACGATCACCCGGTCGGCCCCCGGGTGGCCGACGTAGTCGACGAGCCCGTACCGGCGACCCGTGCGGTGCTCGAGCTTCGCGAACGCGTCGGCGACGACGTACGGCACGGCGGAGTAGAAGGTGTTGCAGGCCTCGCGCGCCTGGAAGAAGACGTCGGGGTTCTGTGCGGTGCCCCGGAGGACGGGACGCTCCGGCGTGAGCGCCCGCTGCCGCTGCGCGTCGACGTCGGCGGGATCGATCATCGCGGTGAGGTCGGCACGGTCGAGCAGCGTCACGCTGTTCA
Source organism: Nitriliruptorales bacterium (assembly GCA_041591915.1). Classification (GTDB taxonomy): domain Bacteria; phylum Actinomycetota; class Nitriliruptoria; order Nitriliruptorales; family Nitriliruptoraceae; genus JBFHRB01. The sequence goes on along the minus strand of JBFHRB010000257.1, from coordinate 839 downwards.
TCTCGTGGCTCGTGCGGAAGCCGTCGAAGAAGTGCAGGAACGGCACGCGTGAGGCCAGCGTCGCGGCGTGCGCGACGGCGGCGAAGTCGTGGGCCTCCTGCGGTGAGCTGGCCGCGAGCATGGCCCAGCCGGTCTGGCGGGCCGCCATGACGTCGGAGTGGTCGCCGAAGATCGACAGCGCATGGGTGGCGACCGACCGTGCGGCGACGTGGATGACGGCGGGGGTCAGCTCGCCCGCGACCTTGTACATGTTGGGCAGCATCAGGAGCAGGCCCTGGGAGGCCGTGAAGGTGGTGCCGAGCCCGCCCGCCGTGACCGCGCCGTGCAGCGCGCCGGCGGCTCCGCCCTCCGACTGCATCTCGACGACCGTGGGGACGGCGCCCCACGCGTTCGGGCGGCCACTCGACGCCCACGCGTCGGCGAGCTCGCCCATGGGGGAGGCGGGGGTGATGGGGTAGATGGCGATGGTGTCCGACAGCGCGTACGCGACCCGCGCGGCCGCCTCGTTGCCGTCGATGCAGACCCAGGACACGGTGCCCTCCCGCCGTCGTAGGAGCAGGGCACGCCGACGGAGGGACGTCGGCCGCCCGATCTGGGATCGACGGTACGAACGGCGCCGGAGCGTCGGCAGGGCCAACGTCCCCCTGCCGTGGGGGCGGAACGGCCCCGGGGGAGCAGCCGTGCGCGTACGGTGAGGGCGATGCGCGACAAGCCGTTTGCCCCCCTCCGCATCGCGGCCGCCTCGGTGGCGGCGTTCGCGGTCAGCTACGTCGTGCTCGGGCTCGACGGGTGGGGTCCGCGCGCGGCCAACGAGAGCGCGATCGGCGACATCTCGCGCT
>JBFHRB010000256.1:0-4906 GCA_041591915.1 Nitriliruptorales bacterium | reverse complement strand
CCCGCACTGCCGCACTGGTGTCGCCCGACGCGTCGATCGACTGGATGTGCGCCCCGCGCTTCGACTCGCCTTCGCTGTTCGCGGCCATCCTCGACCCCGTCCGCGGCGGGCGCTTCAGGGTCCGGCCCGTCGCCTGGCGAGAGCTGCAGGTGCAGCGCACGTACCTCGGCGAGACGAACGTGCTCGTCACCCGGTTCGTGCGCGACGGGAACCCCATCCTGACGGTCACCGACTTCCTCGTGTACTCGCGGGTCAACGCCTTCGACGCCACGCACACGGGACACATGCTCCTCCGGCGGCTCGAGGCCTTCGAGGACCTCGACGTCGAGATCGAGTTCCAGCCGCGGTTCGACTACGGGCGCGCGCACACGTACTTCGACCCGACGCCCAACGGCGTGGTGGCGCGGGCAGGGACCGATCGTGCCGAGCTCATCGCGCCGGGCATCGAGCTCACGCTGACCGACCACGAGGACGGCAATGGCGGGGTCGCCCGCTCGACCTTCACGCTGCGACCCAACAGCCTCCGGTGGCTGCGACTGCACACCGGCGGGACCGAACGGGGCCCCCACAACCACCTGTCCGAGCAGGAGCTGCTCGACCTCACCGTTCGCACGTGGGGGCGCTGGGCGAGCCTGATCGACTACGACGGGCCGTGGCGCGACGAGGTCGTCCGATCCGCGCTCGTGCTGAAGGGCCTCGTCTACGAGCCCACCGGCGCGCTCGTCGCCGCGCCGACGATGAGCCTGCCCGAGCACCTCGGCGGCGAGCGCAACTGGGACTACCGGTACGCGTGGATCCGCGACTCGGCATACGTGCTCGAGACCTTCCTGCGCGTCGGCCACGCGCGCGAGGCCGAGACGTTCATCCGCTGGCTCAGCGAGCTGACCGAGCGCATCGGCGGGGCGCACGCGCTGCGTCCGCTCTACCGCGTGACCGGCGACGAGGACCTGACCGAGTTCGAGCTCCCCCACCTCACCGGCTACCGGGACTCGCGCCCGGTGCGCGTCGGCAACGGCGCCGCCAGCCAGCTCCAGCTCGACATCTACGGCGCGGCCATGCAGCTCGGCTACCTCACCGAGCAGCTCGGCGGTGAGATCCCGGCCGCCCGGTGGTCGATCATCGTCGAGCTCGTCGAATCCGTCGCGCAGCGCTGGGAGGAACCGGACTCCGGCCTGTGGGAGATCCGCTCGGCACCCAAGCACCACACGTTCTCGAAGTTCCAGTGCTGGCTCGCCGTGGACCGGGCGATCCGCATCGGGCAGGGTCTCGGGCTTCGCGGGCCCTACGACCGCTGGCGTGCGGTCGCGAACCGCATCCACCAGTCGATCCTCGAGAACGGCTTCGACAAGGAACAGAACGCCTTCACGCAGGCGTACGGCGAGGCCGCCGCCGATGCATCGATCCTCCTCCTACCGCTGAAGGGCTTCCTGCCCGCCCGCGACCACCGCATCCGCGGGACCGTCGACGCGATCCGACGCGAGCTCGAGGTCGGAGATGGCCTGCTCCTGCGCTACCGGACCGTCGACGGACTGCGTGGTGAGGAGGGTGCCTTCCTCATGTGCTCGTTCTGGCTCGTGGAGGTCCTGGCCCGGATGGGCGACCTCGACGAGGCGATCCGCCTGTTCGAGCGGCTGCTGTCACTGGCGGGCCCCCTCGGCCTCTTCGCGGAGGAGATCGACCCGGTGACGCACGACCACCTCGGCAACTACCCGCAGGGCTTCACGCACATGGGGCTGATCGGGGCAGCGACGGCGATCCACGAGGAGCTGCAGGCCCAGCGCAACATCGTCACGGACCACCAGCCGCACCTGAAGCCCATCTGACCGGGTTCCCCGGAAGTCGAGCGCGCGGGGCAGCGCCTTCCCTACGGTTGCCGTCATGGCGCGCGAGGACATCACCCAGCGCAGCGTCGGGGCGCTGACGAACATCGAGCACTGGCTCGCGGAGCCAGGGCGCCGCTACGCCGTCGTGGCCGCCTCCGTGCTCGCCGTCTTCGCCATCCATGCGGCGGCGTCCGAGCCCACCTACGCGTGGCTGGCCGCCGTCCCCGTCGTGATCGCCGGCCTGGCGGGCGGGCACCGCGAGGGCCTGGCCGTGGGTGCCGTCGCGGGCGCAGGGCACCTGGCGATCGACCTCGTCCAGGGTCCCGGCGGGCAGGTCATCATCATCGGGGCGCTGATCCGGCTCGCCATCCTCGCGGACCTCGGGCTCCTCGGCGCCGTCCTCGCGCGGGTCGAGTCACAGCGCGATGACGCGCGCGTCCGGTCGGCGACCGAGGACCCGGTGACGGGACTCCTCAACGTCCGGGCCTTCTACGACGGGCTGCGGGAGCTACAGGTGGACGGCAAGACGTTCTCGGTCGTCCTCGCCAACGTGGCCGGGGTCCGCAGCCTCAACGAGACCTACGGCCACAAGATCGGCACCGAGGCCATCCGTGCGCTCGGACACGCCCTGCGGGTCTCGGTCAAGTCCGGCGACCTGGTCGGCCGGCTCGGCAGCGACGAGTTCGCGCTGGCGCTCGTCGGAGCCGACGCCGACGGGGCCCTGGCTGCCGCCGAGCGGCTCGCCGAGCAGCTGCGGCTGGAGGAACTGTTCCTGCCGGACGGCTCGCGGCTCGAGGTCCACGCCTACTTCGGCATCGCCACCTACCCGGGCAGCGCCGACTCCGAGGAGGAGCTGCTCAAGGCCGCGGACGGAGCCGTCAGCGACGCGCGCCGGCAGGGACTCGACACCGCGGTGGTCGCCTCGACCGAGTAGCCGTCAGGCGCCGACCACGAGCAGGCGACGGCACTCGGGGCACGTCGCGAGCGGCGGGCCGTCGAGCAGCTCGTTGACGTCGACGCGCGGCAGGTCGATGCGACAGCCGGTGCACATGTCGTCGTCGAGGCGCGCCAGCCCGTTGCCGTTGAACTTCTCGGCGTAGGTGTCATAGCGGTCGAGCAGGTCCGCCGGCAGGCCCTCGCGCAGGGCGTCGCGCTTGACCTCCGCCTCGGCCTTCGAAGCCAGGTACTCCTTGGCGGCCTCGTCCCGCGCCGCCTCGAACTCGTCGACACGCGCTCCGAGCGTCGACAGCTTCGTGTCGAGCTCCGCCGCCTGGCCATCGAGCGAGTCGACCTCCTCCAGCGCCTCGAGCTCAGCCGTCTCGAGGTCGCTGATCTTGCCCTCGATCGTGGTGATCTCGGCGCGCAGCGCCTGCAGCTCGCGGGGATTGGTGATGTCGCCGGAGTACATCCGCTGCTGCTCGGCAGCGAGGCGCTCCTGGTAGACGCCGACCTCTCGCTCGTGCTGGCGGACGGCCGCCTGGGCCTGGTCGAGCAGCACACGCAGGTCCTCGTGCTGGCGCCGCACCTCGGAGGCCTCGTCGAGCGCCTCGTCGAGCGCGACCTGCTCGGGCAGGTGGCCGAGCTTGTGCTCGATCTGGCGGATGGAGGTGTCGAGCTCCTGTATCTCGAGCAGCGTCGTGAGCTGCTCCTCCGTGGGCTCGCCGTCCGTCACGTCCACCGCCTCCGCGCCAGTCCCGAGTCGGTGCCGTCCAGTCAGCCGGACCAGGGCACCGTGGGGACGGCTGACGGTACCAGCGGGGCACCGAGCCCCCGCCGGTCGCGCTCGGCGGCCAGCCGGCCGATCCAGGCCGGCAGCGCGGCGGCCTCGGTGGCGTGGTGGCCCGCGTCGATCAGTGCCAGGCCCATCTCGAGCGCGTCGAGCGTGACGTGGTGCTTGAGGTCACCGGTGACGTAGACGTCCACCCCCGCGCCGATCGCTGCCCCGATCAGTCCGTCACCGGAGCCCCCCACGACGCCGACCGTGCGGATGACGCGGTCCGGGTTGCCGGCGAACCGCAGGTGTGGGGCGGGGAGCTGGTCACGGATGCGCGCGGCGACCGCCCGCAGCGGCATCGGCTCCGGCAGCGTGCCGACGCGCCCGAACCCGACCTCCGCCCCGGCGAGCAGCGGGTAGAGGTCGTAGGCCACCTCGTCGTAGGGGTGGCTGGCCTTGAGGGCCGCAACGACCGCGCCGAGGCGACGTCGCGGGACGACGATCTCGAGCCGCTCCTCGGACTCCTCGTTGTCCTGGCCCTTCGTGCCGCTGTAGGGGTCGGCCGCCGCGCCCGGCCGGAACGTGCCGGTCCCGGTCACCCGGAAGCTGCACCGCTCGTAGTCGCCGATGGTCCCGGCGCCCGCGACGCTCACTGCGTCCAGCACTTGGTTGGTGTGGTCGGCGGGCACGAACGTGACGAGCTTGACCTCGTCGTGTTCGCGGACCTCGGTCGTGAGCGGTCGGACGTCCTTGAGTCCGAGGACGTTGGCGACGGGGTCCGACGTGCCCGCGCCGTCGGCGGCGGTGTCGAGGTTGGTGTGCGCCGCCACCACGGCGACCTTCGCGACCGCCGCGGCCAGCGCGATCCTCCCCGTCGCCGTCGTCGGCGCGACCTTCTGCAACGGACGGAACAGCAACGGGTGGTGGGCCAACAGCAGCGTGCGGGGCCCGTCCGCCGCCTCGGCGACGACCCGCGACGTGGCGTCCAGCGCGACGAGCACCCGCTCGACCGGCCATGTCGGATCGCCGACCTGCAGCCCGACGTGGTCCCAGTCCGAGGCGTCGCGGGGCGGGTAGAGCGCGTGGACGAGGTCGAGCCACTGGCCGACGGTGTCGGGCATGTCCGTGCGCCTCCGGTGCGTTCGTCTGGACGTGAGCGCCCGACGCTAGCCTCGGCCGCTCACACGGGCCTATAGCTCAGCTGGAAGAGCGCCGCCCTTACAAGGCGGAGGTCACAGGTTCGAACCCTGTTGGGCCCACCGTTAGAAACCTGAAGATTCCGCACTTCTGGGCCCTATGGCAGCCTTCGGCCCTTCTCACCGAGGAACGGCTGGGGCACTCGTCGATCACGGTGACCATGGACCGGTAT
>JBFHRB010000255.1:0-4933 GCA_041591915.1 Nitriliruptorales bacterium | reverse complement strand
GCTCGTCGATGCGGAGCTCGTCGATGTGGAGTTCGCCGTCGCGAAGTCGATCACGGAGCGTCTCGCGAACGGCCTCGGGCTGCTCGTGGATCTCCTTGAGCATGAAGGTGTCGTAGCCCTGCTTCTCCGCGGCGGAGAGGTCCCAGGTCACCTCGTAGGCGTGAGGCTCGACGGCCCTGCCGTCGAGGTCGACGACCTCGTACCCGTCCGGGGTGATCCTCGCGAGCTGGTTCTCGAGCAGGGCCGCGACGTTGCGGGTGTGGGCGATGACCGCCGCCGGGTCCGAGGCGCAGTACCCCACGCCATCGGCGTGGGCCACGATCAGCGGCGCCTCGCGCTTGGCAACCACGATCGTGTCCGGTTCATCGGTGTGGACGACGCACAGCGCGAAGGCACCCTCCAGCGTCGCAACGACGCGCCGCACCGCCTCGAGGAGGTCATCGGCCTCCTCGTAGGCCGCAGCGACGAGGTGGGCGACCACCTCCGTGTCGGTGTCGGACGAGAACTGGTTGTCCGGCAGTGACGCCCGCAGGCTCTCGTAGTTCTCGATGATCCCGTTGTGCACGACCGCGCACCGGCCGGTGGGGTCGGCGTGGGGGTGTGCGTTGCGGTCGTTGGGCTCGCCGTGGGTCGCCCAGCGGGTGTGGCCGAGGGCCAGGTGTCCCTCGAGCGCCTGCCCGTCGAGTGCCCTGCGGAGGTTCTCGAGCTTGCCTGCGCGCTTGACGACACGGAGCCCGTCGCTCGAGGGAAGCACGACGCCGGCTGAGTCGTAACCGCGGTACTCGAGCCGCGTCAGCCCGGCGACGGCACAGTCGAGTGAGTCGGGTCGGCCCGTGATGCCGATGATGCCGCACATGCTGGGGAGCTCCGGGCGTGGGGGTCGAGCGTCGAGGTCAGGCTACAGCGAGGGCACCCGCGGGGACCGGCCGCAGGCCGTCCTCACGCCGGGGGCCGGGCTCAGCTCGTCCCGGCGACGATCACGCCCGTCAACCGCCGGTCGGGGTCTCACCGAACGTCTGCAGGATGGCCCAGAGGTTCTCGACCATGCGCTGCGGCGCGACCTTGTACCAGGCGCCTCCGAGCACGAGGTGGTCGACCAGGGCCGCGTAGTCCTCGATCCGGTCCTTGACCTCGTCCGGTGTTCCCGCGATGGCGTAGCGCTCGACGGCCTCGTCCGGCACGGCAGCCACCATCGCGTCGAGGTCCTGCCCGGTCTCCTTCCAGACCCGGCGGAGCGAGTCGGTGAGGTGCTCGTCCCCGTAGGACGCGAACACGGGCCTGTAGTTCGGCGTGGTGCCGTAGAACGCGATCTGCTGCTTGGCCTCGCGGACGGCCTGCTCGCGGTCGTCGGCGATGCAGAGGATGACGCCCTGGCAGACCGTGAACTCCGCACGGTCACGGCCGGCCTCGCCGAGCGCCCCCTCGATGCGCGGGAGCACGCTGTCCCGGAGGTAGGCGAGCGACGTGAAGGGGTGGCCGAGGATCCCGTCCGCGTACGTCGCCGCAGCCGCGGTCATCATCGGTCCGACCGCCGCGACGTACGTCCGTGGCAGATTGCGGTCGCTCGCCCGCCCCCGGCCACCGAGGCCGGGGCGCAGCACACGGTAGATCTCGCCGTCGAAGGTGACGTCCTCGCCTCGCTCCATCCGCCACGCGGCCTGCATCGTCTGGACGTACTCGGCCATGCGCTTGGCCGGGCGGTCGAAGTCCGCCGAGAACCGCTCCTCGATGATGCGCCGCACCTGGCTGCCCAGCCCGAGGATGAACCGGTCCTCGGTCACCTCGTTGAGGTCCCACGCCGCCATGGCGGTCGCCACGGGAGAGCGCGGGAACGCCAGCGTGATGTTCGTGCCGATGTCGATGCGCTCGGTGGCCGTGCCGATGACGGACGCCTGGATCAACGAGTCCTGGCTCGTCTCCGCGACCCAGACGGCGTCGAACCCGTGCGCCTCGGCCTGCCTGCCGAGCTCGGGCAGGAAGGCGTACGGACCGCCGACGACGAGACCCTTCTGAACCACCGTGGACTCCGATGCTGGCTGGCGTCGGTCGACGCTACCCGACGCAGATCAGGAGCCGAGGCGTCAGATCGCGAGGGTGTCGCGGATGACGTCGGCGATCCGCTCGGCCGAGCCGTGTGCGTCGTCCTGCGTCATCGCCTCGACCATGACGCGGATGACGGGCTCGGTGCCTGATGGTCGCACCAGCACGCGGCCGTCGTCACCGAGGCGCCCCTCCTCGACGGCCACGGCATCCCACACCGCCTGAGTGGCATCGAGCCGGCCCTTGTCCACGTCGGGGACGTTGATCAGCACCTGCGGGAGGCGCGTCATGACCTGGGCGAGGTCGTGCAGCGTCGCCTCACTGCGCTTGACGACCCCCATGAGCGCGACGGCGCTCAGGATCCCGTCGCCCGTCGTGCCCTTGTCGAGCTGGATGATGTGGCCCGACTGCTCACCCCCGAGCACGGCCCCACGGCCGCGCATGTCCTCGAGCACGTAGCGGTCGCCGACGGCCGTCTCGACCACGTCGATCCCCAGGCCCTGCATGGCGCGCTTGAAGCCCAGGTTGGTCATGACCGTCGTGACGACGGTGTTCTCGGCCAGCACGTCACGCTGCTGGCGGTCGCGCGCGAGGATCGCGAGGATCGCGTCGCCGTCGACGACGTTGCCGCGGGCATCGGCCGCGATGAGGCGGTCGGCATCACCATCGTGGGAGATGCCGAGCTCCGCGCTGTGCTGGACGACGGCCTTGCAGACGACCTCGGGGTGGGTCGACCCGACTCCATCGTTGATGTTGGCACCGTCCGGCTTGCAGTTGAGGTCGATCACGGTCGCACCGAGGCGGCGGTAGACCTGCGGGGCGACCTCGCTCGCGGAGCCGTTGGCACCATCGAGCACGACGCGCATCCCGCCGAGGTCGGTGTCGGCTGTGTTCACGAGGTGGTCGATGTAGCGCAGCACGGCCGCGTGATCGGGGATGATCCGGCCGACGTCGGTGCCGCTTGGCCGAGGGAGGCCGTCGGCGCCGATGAGCTCCTCGAGCCGGTCCTCCTCGTCGTCGCGGAGCTTGTAGCCGTCGCCGCCGAAGAACTTGATGCCGTTGTCCCCGACAGGGTTGTGGGACGCCGAGATCATGGCCCCGGCCGCCGCGCCGACGGCGGTCGTGAGGTACGCCACGCCGGGGGTCGGGATGACGCCGACGGTCAGCGCGTTGCCACCTGCGGAGGTGATGCCGGCCGCCAGTGCGGCCTCGAGCAGCTCACCCGACCAGCGCGGGTCGCGCCCGATCAGGATCGAGGGGCGCGTGTGGCCCTCCTCGATGAGGACCGCGACGAGTGCCCGACCCAGCGACAGCGCGAGCTCGGGCGTCAGGTCGGTGTTGGCGACGCCACGGACGCCGTCGGTGCCGAAGAGGCGGGACACGATTCGGACCTCTCAGGTCTCGGGAGCGGGGCGAGCGTAACGACGAGGCGAGCCGTCGTAACGCCGCAGCGCCGCCCGAACGGACGGCGCTGCGATGGTCTGGCTGCGGCTCAGCGCTTGCTGAACTGCGAGGCCTTGCGGGCCTTCTTGAGGCCGTACTTCTTGCGCTCGACCTTGCGGGCGTCGCGGCGCAGGAGGCCCGCGTCCTTCAGCGGACCGCGCCACTCGGGGTCGTGCTCCGAGAGGGCGCGTGCGATCCCGAGGCGCAGCGCGCCGGCCTGGCCGGTGATGCCGCCGCCGTGGATGCGAGCGGTCACGTCCCAGCGACCGCTCTGCTCGAGCACGTCGAAGGGTTCGTTGACCTGGTAGCGGTGCTTCTCGGTGCGGAAGTAGTCCTCGAGCTCGCGGCCGTTCAGCTCGAACTTGCCGCTACCGGGACGCACGCGGACGCGAGCGACCGCGCTCTTGCGTCGACCGACGTAGATCTTCTCTGCCATGTTGGTGGATCTCCTTACGGCAGCGGCTTGGGCTGCTGCGCCGCGTGCGGGTGCTCGGCACCTGCGTACACGCGGAGCTTCTTGCCCATCTGGCGGCCGAGCTTGTTCTTGGGGAGCATGCCCTTGACGGCACGCTCGATGACGCGGTCCGGGCGCTCGTCGACGAGGCGCGCGAAGGGGACCGACGTGATGCCGCCCGGGAAGCCCGAGTGGCGGTGGTAGAGCTTCTGCTCCGACTTCGCACCGCTGACCGCGATCTTCTCAGCGTTGATCACGATGACGTGGTCGCCCATGTCGAGGTGCGGGGTGAAGGTTGGCTTGTGCTTGCCTCGGAGCACGTGCGCGATACGCGTCGCGAGACGGCCGAGGGTCTCGCCCTCGGCGTCGACGACGTACCAGTCGCGCGTGATGTCCTTGGCGCTGGGTTGGAACGTGCGCATCGGTGGACCGTCCTGGGGTCGGTGGTTCGGTCACGGGCGTTCGGGAGCGAGTAACGGGAGTGGCGCGCCCCACCAGCACGTGGGCTCGGAGAGGGTGTTTCTGCCCGAGCATGAAACGTGCGGCCCGGAGGCCGCGCACGGAGGGTACCGCTGCCCCGCGCGGAGGGTCAACCGGACGTGGGACCCAGCGCACACCTCAGACGGGCGGTGCGTGGTCGTACGGTCGCGGGAACCGGACCTCGACGAGCGTGAGGCCCTCGGGCGGGGCGACGGCGGCGGCCGCATCGCGGTCGCGGGCCCCCAGCACCTCGGCCAGCCAGTCCGGGTCCTTGCGGCCCTTGCCGACCTCGACCAGGCAGCCGGTGATCGACCGGACCTGCTGATGGCAGAAGGCCGGACCACGGAGCTTGATGTGGAGTTCACCGGGGACGGCGCGTGCGACGGTGATCGCGTCGATGCGCCGCACCGTGTGCTTGCCGGCAGCCTTGCGGCAGAAGCTCGCGAAGTCGTGCTCGCCCAGGAGGTGCTTCGCCGCCCGCTGCATGGGGCGCAGCCGCAGAGGCTCCTTGACGTG
>JBFHRB010000254.1:0-4968 GCA_041591915.1 Nitriliruptorales bacterium | reverse complement strand
GCGGTGACGACCTCGTGCCCCAGGTCGGCGAGGGTGTCACCGATGGCCGTCACGGCAGAGACGAACTCCGCGTCGACCGAGCCGAGGGGCGCCGGGTTGAGCGCCGACACCCCGATACGGAGCCGAGCGGGCGCGTCCAGCTCCCGGACGCCGGCGCCACCGGCCATCAGATCGAGGGCCAGGGCGGCATCCGCGACCGTGGTCGCGAGGGGCCCGTCCTCCGACATCTGGAACCAGCCCTCGGACGTGCCCTGGTGCGACGGCACGACGCCGAGTCCCGGCTTGATCCCGACGAGCCCGCAGCAGGCGGCCGGGATGCGGATGCTGCCCATGCCGTCGTTGCCGGTCGCCAGCGGCACGAGCGCCGCCGCGACCGCCGCCGCCGAGCCGCCCGACGAGCCCCCAGGCGTCCGGTCCCGGTTCCAGGGGTTGTGCGCGGTCCCGAGCACGGAGTCCGTGTCACCGAAGATGCAGAGCTCGGGAACCTGGGTCTTGCCGACGATGATGGCCCCGGCGTCGACCAGCCGCGTGACGAACAGGTCCTCGCGGTCGAGCGGGTCTCCCGAGGTCGCGGCGGAGCCGTTCCGGGTGGGCAGCCCCGCGACGTCGACGTTGTCCTTGATCGCGATCGGCACGCCCGCGAGCGGTAGGTCGGCCAGGTCGTCGCGATCCCGCAGCGCCTTCGCCGCGGCGCGGGCCCGGTCCGCGACGACGAGCTGGAAGGCGCCCAGCGAGGCGTGCTGCTCGATGCGCTCGAGGTGGGCGTCGACGACGTCCGAAGGGTCGAGCTCGCCGCTCCTGACGGCCGCAGCGAGCTCGCCGGCACTGGACCCGATGATGCCCATCACGCACCTCCCTCCCCGTCTACCGTAGTCCCTGCACAGAGGGGGAGGATCGGCGTGGCAGGGCGGGCGAAGGTGCACCTGCGCATGCTCACGTCGAACGACGTCGACTGGCTCGTGAAGCTCGACCGCGAGGGTGCGGTCCTGGCTCGGCGCCAGGGCTGGGATCCCGAGAAGCTCGCCGCCGAGCTCGACGAGGGCCGGTGGGCCACCGAGGAGCGCTGGGGCTGGGCCATCGTCGCCGACGGACAGCCCGCCGGATACATGCTCGTCCGCGGACTGGACGGCGACGACGCCGAGATGGACATGCGCATCGCCCCCGGGATGCGCGGGCGCGGTGTCGGCCGCGAGGTGCTGCGCCAGACCGCCGACCATCACTTCCACGACAACGCCAGCCTGCAGCGGCTGTCGGGACGCACCCACGAGCACAACGTCCCCATGCAGCGGGCGTTCAACGCCGCTGGCTTCCGCATGGAGGCCCGCTTCCGCGACTCGTTCGACCTCGGCGAGGAAGGCGCTGCCTCCGAGTGGGGCTACGCGCTGACGCGCTCGGACTGGGAGGCGCGCCGACACCGGCGCGACGAGGCCGGCTACGACCTGCACGGCCTGTCGTTCGAGGTCGAGGACGTGTCCGGCGAGAAGCCGCAGGTCCGCCGGGGCACCGTCTACAACTTCCTGCAGGAGGGGCGGCGGGTGCTCGCGCGCTACCGCGGGGGCGAGATCATCGAGGGCGAGCTCGCGGGCGTCCTGAACGGCGACCTGCTCACCTACCGGTTCATCCAGGACACCGAGCGTCCCGGCGAGGGCCACGTCGTCGTGACCGGCGGCGGGCGGAGCCGGCTGCAGCGGCGGCATGACGGGCGGCTCGAGCTCGTCAACGAGTGGTCGGCCGATGACGGCCGGGTCGGCCGACAGGTCCTGGCCGAGCGTCGCGCCTGACCCCCACCGGCTCCGTACCCTCGCCCGGCGCATGACGTCGACACCCCCACCGCCACCGCCTCCGCCGCCGGTCCTCGCCCCGACGGTCCACGCGCCCGACCCCGGACGCGTCCGGAGCCTGGGCACCTGGACGACGCGCCTGCTGTACGCGGCGACCGCGGTCGCCACGGCGCGCGCGCTGGTGGGCCTCGCGATGGCAGGACGCCGCGCGGACTTCGTCGCCGCGTTCCTCCCCAGCCTCGAGCCGAGCGCCGGGGGCGCCGCCCCGACGGCAGGCATCGGCTACTCGATGCTGCAGGGCATCTGGTGGGCCTGCGCGATCACGTTCGTCTGGTGGCTGTGGACGGCGTACGAGTCCGTCCAGTCGACGGGCGGCCGACCGCGACGCCGTGCGTACTGGCTGGTCCTCGGTTGGATCGTTCCGATCGCGAACCTGATCGTCCCCAAGCAGCTCGTCGACGACATCTGGCGGCTCGCCGAGCCCCTCGACCGGGACGCACCGCCGCCCCCGGGGCCTCGACCGCCGGACCGGTCCGTCGTCGTCCCCCCACCCGTGCACCTGTGGTGGGCGGCCTGGGTCACGTCGGGCATCGTCGGCAGCATCGCCGTTGCGTACTGGGCCACGGCCGGGGTCCTGGAGATGCTCGGCGAACCCGTCTCGCCCAACGTCGACCTGATGTACGCGGGCCTGGTCGGGGGTGACCTGCTCACCATCGCGGCGGGCCTGCTCGGTGCATGGACCGTCGCACGCCTGACCGAGCGGGTGACGGACCACCGCCCTGCGCGGTCGCGTCCGTCACCATCGGCGTTCGGCTGACCCGACCTACCCGGAGGCGTCGACCGGGGGCGTGAGGAGCTCATCGATGCCGATCCACAGCGCGGACGTCGTGGCGTAGACGATCCCGTCCTCGTCGATGAGTGCCGACCTCGCGTGGACCTTCCGCCCCTGCATGTCGTCGTGGATCGCGACGGTGCGGAGGGGTTCGCCGACCGGGACATCGACGTAGAAGGTCACGCGGTAGCCGGCGAGCAGCGCAGCCACGTGACCGGCGGCCTCGATGGGCTTCCAGGATGCCCACACCGTCGGACAGTCGAGCACGGCACAGACCATGACGGGGTCCACGTACCCGTCCGGGCCGATGTGGGCATCATCGGGGATCCAGGGGGTGACGATGCGCCGGTCGTCGTGCCAGCCGGGCAGCAGGTGGAGGCCGTCGGGGTTGCCCGCGCCGCACACCCAGCACATCGGGAAGGCCGACTGCGGCTGAGGGTTCGGCAACACGACGTCGCTGAGCTCCTGCAGGTCGCCGACCTGGGGAACCAGTTCGTGGCCCGTCAGCGCGACCTCGGCCTCACCGAGCAGCGTGTCGCCGCTGTGGACCGTCACGGCGTGCTCACCGGCCTGCACGTGCTCGGCACGGGCCGTGAGTGGCGCCTGCAGCGGGGTCGGTGCCTGCAGCCGGAGCGAGACGGAGGTCGGCGGGGCGCCGTGCGGGTCGACGTCGCGCGCTACCGCCAGCGCGAGGCCGGCACACAGGCCTCCCTGCAGGTAGCCGGGTGGGCCGTGCAGGTGGCCCGGCGCCTCGATCGTCCACTGCGCCGAGGCGTCATCGAGGACCTGCGGGGCCGTGGCGCGCCACGCGACGGCGGGGGGGCCCAGGGTTCGGTGGGTGGCCGTGCTCACACGGTGCTCCAGGACGTCGACGCGTCGGTGGCGCGGCAGGGTACGCCGGCCCCGGGCCCGGGTCGCTGGCTGGACCGACGGGACGGGCCAGCATGCTCGGACGCGTGACGACCGCGCCCTACGCTCCCGCCCTGACCACAAGATGTTGTGGTCGCGAGGAGGTTCCGGGTGCGGTGTCCCGCCTGCGGCATCGACGACGACCGTGTCGTCGACTCGCGCCCGAGCCCCGACGGGGAGACCATCCGCCGCCGCCGCGAGTGCAACGAGTGCGGCGGCCGGTTCACGACGTTCGAGCGGATCGAGCTGCCGGCGGTGCTCGTGCGCAAGCGCAACGGCAACGTCTCGCCGTTCGATCGCACGAAGGTGCGCGACGGGATGTCTCGCGCCGCCAAGGGACGGATCGCGGAGCCCGACCTCGACCGTGCGGCGCACGCGGTCGAGCGCGCCGTCCGCGAGCTCGGCCAGCGCGAGGTCGCGTCCGAGCAGGTCGGGCTCGCGGTGCTCGCCCAGCTGCGCGACCTGGATCAGGTGACGTACGTGCGGTACGCGTCGGTCTACAAGGACTTCCAGGGGATGGAGGACTTCGAGAAGGAGCTCATCCACCTCCGCAAGGACGCCCCGCCGAAGCCACGCCGGAGCTGACGGCCGGACGCACCGTGGGAGCCCGGGAACGAGGCCGGGCCCCCGCTGGTGCGGCAGCGGGGGCCCGGAAGAGCGGCGGACACGCCGAGCGTGGGTGAGACGCTCAGGCGGACGGTCCTCGATGTGCGTGTCCGCCAGTGCCGCCGGGGCCCGGGTGTTCGGGCCCGTCGACGGCAGGGACGTGGTCACTCACCAGCGGGGGCAGCGGGGAGGAGCACCACGGTCCAGGCCGGCACGGAGCCGGACGACAGGTCGTTCAGGTCGATGAGCTGGTCGAGGTAGGCACGCGGGTCGCTGCCGGCCGGTGCGTGGTCCTGCGCGATCTCCCACAGCGACATGCCGGGCTCGACGACGGCGTGGCCGGCCACGGGCGGCAGTTCGACGTTCGCGTCGGCGCCACGGCCTCCCAGCAGCAGCGCGAGCGCGAGGACGAACGCCAGGAAGCCCGCGACCACCGTGAGGCGGCGGCGGAGGTAGACCCGGCCCTGGGCCCGGGCTACGGCAGCCTCGCGCTCCGCGAGGTGCGGGACGAGGTCGATGACGTCCGCCATGGGCTGGTCGAGCGGCTGGGCCCGACGCCCGGCGACGGAGGGGTGGCTCAGCGCCAGGGCGAGCGCCCCGGCGGTCGATCCGGCGTCGGCGCCCGTGCGCCGGGTCGTGGTGGTAGCGGTCGCCATGCTGTCCTCTTCCGTCACCGCTCCGGCGTCCTGCGCCGGTCGCGACCTTCGTGTTCCACCGTACGGAGGGGGTGTGACACGGGCCTGTGGGCTGTGGGCCCGCCCGTCCCTTCGAACAGATGTTCGGAGTATGGTCGAACACGCGTTCGGTCGTCAAGTCCGAATCGAACAGATGTTTGCCTCT
>JBFHRB010000253.1:0-4970 GCA_041591915.1 Nitriliruptorales bacterium | reverse complement strand
CGGCGACGATGGCAGCGTCGAGCAGCGGCTCGGGCAGCGCCGCCCGCCCTGCCTCCTCGAGCACGAGCACGGCGTCGCGCAGGTCCATCCCCAGCCCGCCGGCCGCCTCGGGGAGCAGCAGGCCGAGCACCCCGAGCCCGCCCAGGCCCTTCCAGAGCCCGCCCCGCTCGCCCTCCCAGGCGGCGCGGACGGCCTCGGGCGTGCACTCGCCCTCGAGGTACTCGCGGACGCCCTGCTGCAGCAGGCGCTGGTCGTCGGTGAAGGCGAACCTCATCCTCGAGACCTCATCGGGGCAGCCCCAGCACGCGCTCGGCGATGATGTTGCGCTGGATCTCGTTGGTGCCCGCGTAGATGGGCCCGGCCAGCGCGAACGTGAAGCCGTCCAGCCACCGGCCCCCGTCGACCGCGTCGCCCGCCTCGGGATCGAGCATCGCGCGGTCGCCCAGGATGCGCAGCGCGGTCTCGTGCGTCTTGATGTCCATCTCGGACCAGAAGATCTTGTTGACGCTCGACTCCGCCCCGATCGTGCCGCCGTCGAGCAGGCGGCTGACGGTCCAGAGCGTGAACAGGTCGTACGCCTCGGCCTCCATCCATGCCTGGACGACGTCGTCCTCGATGCCCGGGGCCATGGCCACGCCCTGGGCCTCGCGTTCCCGCACGAAGAGGTCGACGAGCCGCTGCGCGCTGGCCCGGAAGCGGCCGGGGGAGCGCAGCGACACGCCCCGCTCGAAGCCGGCGGTCGACATCGCGACCTTCCAGCCCTCGCCCTCGGGGCCGAGTGTGTTCCAGGCGGGGACGCGCACGTCGTCGAAGAAGACCTCCGCGAAGCCCGTGTCGCCGTCGAGCTGGCGGATCGGGCGGACGGTGATGCCGTCGAGATCGAGCGGGAGGAGGATGAAGCTGAGGCCGCGGTGGCGCTCCGACTCCGGGTCGGTGCGGAACACGCCGAACATCCAGTCCGCGAACGCCCCGCGCGAGGCCCACGTCTTCTGGCCGTTGATGACCCACTCGTCGCCGTCGCGCACCGCCCGGGACTGGACGTTGGCGAGATCGCTGCCGGCGTCGGGCTCGGACCAGCCCTGGCACCAGATCTCGTCGCCGGCCGCCATCGGCGGGAGCCAGCGCGACTTCTGCTCGTCGGTGCCCCACTCCATGAGCGTCGGGCCGAGGAGGAAGATGCCGTTCTGGTTCACCCGCCCCGGCGCGCCGGCGGCGTAGTACTCGTCCTCGAAGACCAGCCACTCGAGGAGGTCGAGGCCGCGCCCGCCGTACTCGACGGGCCACGACACCTGGCCCCAGCCGCCCGCGTTGAGCGTCCGCTCCCACTCGCGGTGGGCGTCGAATCCCGCGGCGGTGTCCATCGACGGCAGGGGCTCGGCGGGCACGTGCTCGGTGAGCCATGCACGCACCTCGGCGCGGAGCGCCTCCTGCTCTGGCGTGTAGGTCAGGTCCATGCCGCGGACCATATCTGACGGGTCGTCAGAAACGGGAGTCCGCGTGACTCGGGTGGCTCATGCGCTCGCCTCGAGCAACTCCCGGAGCCGCTGCACCTGGGGCCGCGTCTGGCGTTCGAGTGACCACTTGAGGAACGGCCCGGCGAGGCGGAGGTAGAACGTCTCGAGATCCGCGCTGCCCGTCATCGTGAAGCGCGCCCCGCCGTCCTCGGGCTCGACCGTGTAGCGGTTGCGGATCCGCCCCGGCATGTCCACGACCTCGTACGCGAACACCCGACCCTCGAGGGAGTGCTCGGCGATGTGGAAGCGCATCTCGAACTTCCGGTACCAGGCGAGGGTGGTCACGGCGACGGCGTGGCGCCCGGTGAGGTCCTCTCCCGGCTCGGGCGGTTCGTCCAGCCACTCCACCCGGTCCAGGTGGGTCCGCCACGACGGCGTCTGCTCGACCGCCGCGACGAAGGCGAACACGTCGTCCGGGTCACGGTCGATGTGGACCGTGTGGCTGCTCGTCAGCGTGCGTGGCGACGTCGATCCGGCCATCTTCACCCCGTCAACGACCGTACCGCCCGAGCGCCCGGGCGCCCCGCGTAGTGCACCGCGACTTGCTATCTGACGGGTCGTCAGGTTTCACTACGTGCACGACGGAGGCGCCCCGCTGCGCCCCGGCCGATCCGACCCGAGGGGGAGCGGTGGCGACCGAGACGAAGCCCGCGGTCGAGGGCTGGTTCACGACCGGCGACGCGCCCCAGCTGATCGGGGCGCGCTGCACGACCTGCGGCACGCTCGTGTTCCCGGCCACCAAGGCCGCGTGCCCCAACCCCGCCTGCCGCGGGACGGAGTTCGCGGACCACCCGCTCAGCCGCACGGGGCGCGTCTGGTCGTACACGACCAACCACTACCAGCCGCCCGAGCCGTACAAGGCGCCCGAGGTGTTCGAGCCCTACAGCGTCCTCGCGGTCGAGCTCGACGGCGACGCGATCACCGTCCTCGGCCAGCTCGACGGTGAGCCCGGCGACATCCGGGTCGGCGACCCGGTGGAGCTCGTCGTCGGGACGCTCTACGAGGAGGACGGGGTGGAGCACCTCGTCTGGCGCTGGCGCAAGGCCTCGAACGCGGGAGGCGCCGCATGACCGCGACCCCCGTCGCACTGGCCGGCGTCGGCATGCACCCCTGGGGCAAGTGGGGGCGCAACTTCGTCGAGTACGGCATCCACGCGGCCGAGGCGGCGCTCGACGACGCCGGGCTCGCCTGGCAGGACGTCGACTACGTCGTCGGCGCCGACACCGTCCGCAACGGCTACCCGGGCTACGTCGCCGGGGCGACCTTCCAACAGGCGCTCGGCTGGCTCGGTGTTCCGATCGCGTCGGTGTACGCCGCGTGCGCCAGCGGGGCCCAGGCCATCGACGTCGCTCGTATGCGCATCCTCAGCGGCCTCGCTGACGTGGTGCTCGTCGTCGGCGCGGACACGACGCCGAAGGGCTTCCTCGCCCCCAACCGCGGCGATCGTCCCGACGACCCCGACTGGCAGCGGTTCCGGCTCCTCGGTGCGACCAACCCCACCTACTTCGCGTTCTGGGCGCGCCGCCGCATGGACCTGTACGGCGCGACCGAGCTCGACTTCGCGAAGGTGAAGGTCAAGAACGCGAGCAACGGGCTCACCAATCCCAACGCCCGCTACAAGAAGGCCTTCACGACCGAGGACGTCCTGAACTCGCCGATGGTCAGTGACCCGCTACGGCTGCTCAACATCTGCGCGACCTCCGACGGTGGCGCCGCGGTCGTGGTGACCAGCGTCGAGTACGCGCGCGAGCGGCTCGGCATCGAGACGCCCGTGCAGGTGGCCGCGGTCTCCACGGCCACGCCGACCTACCCGAACACGATCATCGACATGCCCGACATCGCGACGGACGCGGCCAACGTGGTCGCCCCGCCGCAGCGGTCGTTCCGTGACTCGATCGGGCACGCCGCGTACGTCGAGGCCGGCCTCGGGCCCGAGGACGTCGAGGTCGCCGAGGTCTACGACCTCTCCAGTGCGCTCGAGCTCGACTGGTACGAGAACCTCGGCTTCTGCGAGCAGGGCGAGGCGGAGAAGCTGCTCCACGACGGCGTGACCCAGCTCGACGGCCGTCTGCCCGTGAACCCGTCGGGTGGCCTGGCGTGCTTCGGCGAGGCCGTGCCGGCGCAGGCGATCGCGCAGGTCTGCGAGCTCGCCTGGCAGCTGCGGGGCGAGGCCGGCGAGCGCCAGATCGACCACGACGGCCGCCCGCCGGCCGTCGGCATCACCGCCAACCAGGGACTGTTCGGCCACGGGTCGAGCGTTCTGCTCAAGAGATGACCACGACGGCAGCGTGACCGCGAGGTGACGGCGGGGGAGCGACCCGCGCTGGCGCCCGGTGGACGTGCCAACGGAAGAGAGACACAGATGCCAGAAGCGTTCATCATCGACGCCGTGCGCTCGCCGGTGGGCAAGCGGGGCGGGGGACTGTCGGAGGTCCACCCGGCCGACCTCGGTGCGCACTCGATCCAGGCGCTCGTGGAGCGGACCGGCATCGACGCGGGCGAGGTCGAGGACGTGATCTTCGGCTGCGTGGACGCGATCGGCGGCCAGGCGGGCGACATCGCGCGGACCGCGTGGCTCGCGGCGGGACTCCCCGAGCACGTCCCCGGCACGACGGTCGATCGCCAGTGCGGCTCGGCCCAGCAGGCCGTGCACTTCGCGGCGCAGGCGGTGATGGCCGGCGTGAACGACCTCGTCGTCGCAGGTGGCGTCCAGCAGATGTCGCAGATCCCGATCGCTGCGGCGATGGCGGTCGGCAAGCACTTCGGCCACCCCGACCCGTTCAGCGGCTCGGAGGGCTGGGTCGCCCGCTACGGCACCGACCTCGTGTCGCAGTTCAAGGGTGCCGAGATGATCGCCCACAAGTGGGACATCTCGCGCGAGGACATGGAGCGCTTCGCCTACGAGTCCCACCAGCGCGCGGTGCGGGCCCAGCAGGAGGGTCGCTTCGACAACGAGATCGTCCCCCTCCGGGGCGTGACGGCCGACGAGGGGCCGCGCCCCGACACCACGCTCGAGAAGATGGCGAGCCTCAAGACGCTCGTCGAGGGTGGCCGGCTGACCGCGGCGCTGGCGTCGCAGATCTCGGACGCCTCCGCAGCGATGCTGATCGCATCGGAGTCGGCGGTCGAGAGGTACGGACTGACCCCGCGTGCGCGGATCCACCACATGAGCGTCCGGGCCGACGACCCGATCATGATGCTGAGCGCCCCGATCCCGGCGACCCAGCACGCCCTGAAGAAGACGGGGCTGACGCTCGACGACATCGACCTGGTCGAGATCAACGAGGCGTTCGCGTCGGTCGTGCTCGCGTGGGTGAAGGAGCTCGACGCGGACCTCGACAAGGTCAACGTGAACGGCGGGGCGATCTCGCTCGGCCACCCGCTCGTCGCGACGGGGGCGCGGCTGATGACGACGCTCCTGAACGAGCTCGAGCGCACCGGTGGCCGTTACGGGCT
>JBFHRB010000252.1:0-4973 GCA_041591915.1 Nitriliruptorales bacterium | reverse complement strand
GTCGGGGCGCTCGACGACGTCTACCTCGCCATCTGGGCCGTCCGCTACCTGCTGAACGCCGCCGGGTACGAGGTCGTCAAGGAGTGCTGGCCCGGGAGCGACGACGGCTTCGCACTGCTGCTCGTGGTCGTCGGTCAGGACCGATGAGGCCGATCCCGGGGTCGCCCGCCGACATCCCGTCTCGCCCCGGGATGACGGCCAGCTGGGTGGCGGGGACCCGGGCTCGCAAGCGCTACGTTTGCCCGTCCTGCACCAATCCGATCGAGGTGGGCGAGGCCCACGTGGTGGCCTGGCCCGACGACCGCGTCGATCACCGCGACCACTGGCACACCCACTGCTGGCGCCACGCCGCCCGCACCGAGCGCTGAAGCCGGAAGCCATGAGACGCAGAGGACTGGCGGCCGTGGCCGTGGTGCTCACGGTCCTGGGGAGTGCGTGCTCGGCCGGCACGACCGCCGAGTCACCACCCGTCGGGTCGCCGGGCCCCGGGGAAGGCACCGGTGGCGAGGCTGCGGTCGAGGAGCCCACGCTGGCCGTCGAGGCGATCGCGGTCGGCGGGGGCGACTGCGACGCCGGCATCGGCGCCGCGCCGCCGGAGGGGCAGGCCCAGCTGACGTTCATCCGTGACGGCCGGTTGTACGGGCTCGACCTGGAGCTGGGTGCGACGGTGATCGAAGGGACGGCCAGCTGCCTGGTCCCGTCCGCGCGGGTGCCCTGGCGGTGGGGGCCCGCCGCCGACCGCGCCATCAGCGGTGAGCAGCTGATCACCGAGGCGACCGGGCCCGGCGTGCGCACCTACGCGGGGCTGCCCACGACGGCCTCCTTCACGCGTCCGACCGGCACGTCGGTCATCGCCGTCACCGACGATGGCCGCCTCGTCAAGACGAAGGTGGACACCGGCGCCGAGACCGACATCTCGTTCCTGACGCGGCACGACGCCGTCGTCTACTACCCGTCGGGCACGCACGTCATCACGTCCGGCCGCGGGCCGTACGGGATGGGTGGGATCTGGCTCGCCACGAACCAGGGGACCGAGGCGCAGCTGCTGGCCTCCGCCGAGGGCGTGGTCATCACGAACCTCCACATCAGCGAGGACGGGGCGTCGCTCGTGTTCGTCGCCGACCACGGCGACGTGACGCACGTGCACCGCGCGCTGCTCGCCGGCGCGGAGATCCTCACCGGCGAGGACGAGGCGCAGGCCGAGACCCTGGTCGAGACCACCGGCGACGTCGCCTCGCTCGTCCTGACCCGGTGGGGCGAGGTCGCCGTGGCGTACGGCGACTGCGGGGCCGGCTACGACGTGTACGCCGAGGGCCTCCGGGAGGACCAGGTCGAGCGGATGATCCCCATCGCCTACCTCGGGCAGCTCGTCCTGATGGCCGACATCGGGGACGCCTGCTCCCCGGACGATCGCCCCTACGACCTCTACGTCGTCCAGCAGTTCGAGGACACCGCACCCGTCCTGCTCGTCAGCCAGGTCAGCGAGGTCGACATCCGACTGCCCGTCGGGGAGCCGCCACCGCCCCCGAGCGAGAACTTCTCGGGCTTCGCCTGATAGGCCGCACGCAGCGACCCCGGTCGGGGTCGGGACGACAACCACGCGCGGACTAGCCTGCGCGCAGCAGTCGCAGGCTCCGGGAGCCCGTCGTGAGCAAGAAGACCCACCAGAAGCAGCTCCAGCGCGCTCGTCGGAAGCGCCAGGTCGAGGCCTACGTGGACCGCAAGCGCCGCCGCAACCGCACGATCGCGATCATCGTGGTCGCCGCGATGGTCGCGACGTTCGTCGTGAGCCTCGCCGCCAGCCTCGGTGGCGACGACGAGCCGGCCATCGACGGGTTCGACGCGACCGACACCGGCGAGGACGCGAGCCAGGTCGATCCCGGAGCCGTCGACCCCAACGCCGACGGGGCACCCGACTTCTGTCCTCCGGCGGGCGACGACGCCCCGACGGCCACGGACGCGCAGTACGCCGAGCCGCCAGCGATGCAGATCGACCCGGCCAAGACTTACACCGCGACGATGGTCACCACCTGCGGCACGATCGAGCTGGAGCTGTTCGCGGCCGACGCGCCGATCACGGTCAACAACTTCGTGTTCCTGGCGCGTGAGGGCTTCTACGACGGAGTTCCGTTCCACCGGGTCATCGACGGCTTCATGATCCAGGGCGGCGACCCGACCGGCACCGGGACGGGCGGCCCCGGCTACCGGTTCGAGGACGAGCTCGACACGGTCGCGACGTACGGCTTCGGCCGCGGGATGCTCGCCATGGCCAACGCCGGCCCCGACACGAACGGGTCGCAGTTCTTCATCGTCCAGGGCGACGCCAGCCACCTGACCACGCACACCGTGTTCGGGCGCGTGACGTCAGGCCTCGACGTGGTCGACCGGATCGCGCTCGGCCCCGAGCAGGGCGGCATCGCGGTCGACCCCGTGATCATCACCGAGCTGACGATCACCGAGGCCTGATCCGGCCGGTTCGCGCACGGGCGTGCCGGCAGCGCGCCCCGCTGGCGATGCCCGGAATGACGGGTACGTTCGAAGAGGCACGGGCCCTCGTCAGGGAGCCCGACTCGCGGCTCCCGGTCGCTCGTGCAGATCGGGGAAGCACGCATGGCAGATCTCCTGCACTACACGATCGAGTTCACCATGAAGCCGGGTGGTGGCGACGCGTTCAAGAAGACCGCTGGCGAGATCATCGAACTCGTCAAAGCCAGGGAGCCAGGCACGCTGAACTACTGGTGGTACGTGAGCCCGGACGAGACCCGCGTCATCCTCTACGAGAAGTTCGAGGACAGCGCGGCCCTCGTGGCGCACGCTGCGGGCCAGACGGTGCAGGAGCGCCTCCCTGAGCTGCTCGACTCCTCCGACATCACGAGGTTCGAGGTGTTCGGGGAGCCGGACGCGGCAGCGGCGGAGGTCCTGGCAGGTTTCGGAGCCGTCACCCTCATGCCGGCGATGGGGTTCAGTCGGTAGGCCCAGACGCGCGAGGCTCACAGCCCGCGTGGCCCACTAGGGTCGCGCGGGCTGTTGTCGTGCGCGCAGCGAGGCGCGCTCCCCGAGCGAACCGGAGCCCACGCGATGTCCGTCGACCTGCGACTGAGCCTGGGGCTGCCCGGCATCACGGCGAGTGAATCCGTCTCGCTCTGCCAGCGCATGTCGGACCGTGGCTACGTCGGTGTGTGGTCGGCGGAGGTCCAGGGGCCCGACGGCTTCACGCCGCTCGCCGCGCTGGCGGCCACGACGGACCTCGAGCTCGGCGTCGCCGTCGTGCCGGCGCAGACCCGCTCGGCGTTCGTGACCGGGATGACGGCACTCACCCTCGATGACCTCTCCGGCGGCCGGTTCCACCTCGGTATCGGTGCCTCATCGGAGATCATCGTGGGCTCCTGGGCCGGCCTGCCGTTCGACAGGCCGTTGACCGACGTCCGTGAGACCGTGCAGGTCCTCCAGCCGATGCTGCGCGGCGAGAAGGTCACGTTCGAGGGCGAGCGCATCACCGCGAACCGCGTCAGTCCGCACCGCCAGCCGGAGCAACCTGTCCCGCTCTACCTCGGCGCCCTCAACCCCCGCAGCCTGCGGATGGTCGGCGAGCTCGGGGTCGACGGACTGTGCCTCAACCAGATGAGCGTGGCCCACGTGCCGACGATGCTCGACGAGGTGCGCACGGGCGCGGGTGGCGAGCTCCCCGACGGCTTCGGGGTCATGGCCCGCCTGTTCTGCCTCGTCACGCCCGACGCGGCCGCCGGCCGGGAGATGGTCCGCCACATCTTCGCGCCGTACGTGGCGACCTCGGTCTACAACCGGTTCTACCGCTGGATGGGCTACGAGGAGCAGGCGCAGGCGGTCCTCGACGCTGGAAGGGACCGGGCCGCCGCCGCGGCGGCCCTCACGGACGACCTCATCGACAGCATCTTCTGCGTGGGCCCGCCCGAGGTCGTGGCCGCGCGCATCCAGGGGTTCGTCGACGCCGGCGTGACCATCCCGGCGATCGCACCGATGGCGATGACGGTCCAGCAGGCGGAGGACCAGCTGACCGCCATCGCGCAGGCGTGGGGGAGCTGAGCCCGCGGTAGGGTGCCGCCCGCAACCCAGTCGCCAAGCCACCACAGGAGCCCGACGTGGCCCAGCAGTACCCGAATCCTCCCGAGATGCAGCTCGACATGGACAAGAGCTACTCGGCGACGATCGAGACCAACCACGGCACGATCGAGCTCGACCTTCTCCAGAACGAGTCGCCGCGCACGGTCAACAACTTCGTCTTCCTGGCCCGCGAGGGCTTCTACGACGGGGTCATCTTCCACCGCGTGATCAACGGGTTCATGATCCAGGGCGGTGACCCGACCGGCACCGGCACCGGTGGCCCCGGCTACCGCTTCGACGACGAGCTCCGCGCGGCACGCGACCACGGCTACGACCGGGGAACGCTCGCGATGGCGAACGCCGGCCCGAACACCAACGGCTCGCAGTTCTTCATCATGCACAGCGACTACCCGCTGCCGCCGAACTACAACGTCTTCGGCAAGGTGACCTCCGGGATGGAGGTCGTGGACGCCATCGCCACGACCAACACCAACGCCCAGGACCGTCCCCACGAGGACGTCGTCATGACGTCGGTGACGATCACGGAGAGCTGAGCCGGACCCCGAGGGCCCACCGTGCCACTGCCGTCACCGTCAGAGCGTCGCCGGAAGGGGCAACGCGTCACCGTGGCGGCGGTGGTCATCGGCATCGTCACGCTGGTGACCATCGTCTTCGTCGTGGCGGTCTCGCTGATACCGGACCCGCGTCCCGAGATCGCGGTGGCCGAGGAGTTCCTCGGGGGCCTCTACGGCGGCGACGCGACGTCCGTCTACGACCTCACCACCCCGACGTACCAGGCCGTCGTCTTCGCCAGTGACCTCGAGCTGCTCGCGGCGACGCTCACCGAGCTCGCGGGCCCGGAGGTCGAACTCGATCTGGTCGGGGCGCAGCGG
>JBFHRB010000251.1:0-4978 GCA_041591915.1 Nitriliruptorales bacterium | reverse complement strand
GGCCCCTCATGACCGTCGCCGTGCTGCTCGCCGTCGCGTCGTTCCTCGTCATCGGCGTGGCGCCGACCGTGATCGTCCTGGCCATCGGCGCCGTGCTGTTCGGGCTCTTCGACGGCACGGTCATCCCGAGCCTGCAGGACGTCGTGGCCGGTGCGGCGACCTCGGAGTCCCGCGGTGCGGCGATCGCGACGCAGGTGAGCTTCGCGAGGCTCGGCCAGACCATCGGCCCCATCCTCGCGACGGCGCTGGCCGCCGGGATCGGCGCGCCGCTGACGTTCGCCGTCGGTGCCGGCGTCGCCCTGCTGGTCCTCACGCCGCTCGTCCGTCGGGCGGCCTCGGCGCCCAGCGGCGGCGTCAGCTGACCGCGGACACCAGCGGCGGCAGGACGTCGCCGATGCGGCCTCGCAGCACCGCCGCGGCGAGCCCGTCGTAGGGCGTGGGCTCGGCGTTGACGATGACGAGGTCGGCACCGGACCGCAGGGCGATCTCGGGCAGGTACGCAACGGGGTAGACCTGCAGTGACGTGCCGATCGCGATGAACAGGTCGCAGGCCTCGGAGGCGTCCTGCGCTCGCCGCACGTCGTCCTCGACGAGTGCCTGGCCGAACGAGATCGTGGCGGACTTCAGCATCCCGCCGCACACGTCGCAGGCGGGGTCGGTGTCGCCCTCGCGCACGCGCTCCAGCACGGGCGCCATCGGGCCGCGGTCGCCGCAGTCGAGGCAGATCGACTCGTGCACCGTGCCGTGGACCTCGACGATGCGATCGGGCGAGGACCCGGCCCGTTGGTGGAGGCCGTCCACGTTCTGGGTGACGAGGAGCGACAGCCGCCCGCTGCGCTCGAGGTGGACGAGCGCCCGGTGGCCGTCGTTGGGCTCGATGTCCCACGACGCCATCTCGAGGCGGCGCTGCCAGGCCTTGGCCCGGATGCGCGCGTCGGAGATGAAGTAGCGGATGTCGCTCAGCTTCTCGGCATCGGGGTCCTTCGTCCAGACGCCGTTCGGCCCGCGGTAGTCGGGGATGCCGCTCTCGGTCGAGATGCCGGCGCCGGTCAGGACGACCACCCGCTCCGCTCGACGCAGCAGGTCTCGCGCGACCGCCGCCTGCCCTTCCGCGACTGCGTCGGTCACGACAGTTCCTCCCCGAACGCCCCCTGCATGGCCCGCAGCTTGAGGCGGGTCTCCTCGAGCTCGTCCTCGGGCAGCGAGCCGACGACGATGCCGGCTCCGGCGAACAGCCGTGCCCGCGCACCGGCCAGCTGCGCGCATCGCAGCGCGATGCCCCACTCGCCGTCCCCGGTCCGGTCGACCCACCCCACGGGCCCCGTGTACCGGCCGCGGTCCATGCCCTCGAGCTCGCGGATGAGCTCGACGGCGTCGCTGGTCGGCGTGCCGCCGACCGCCGCGGTCGGGTGCAGCCTCGCGGCGAGGTCCAGGGCCGTCAGGTCGTCGGCGCGATGGAGCGTGCCCACGAACCGCGACGCCAGGTGCTGGACGTTGTCGAGCCGCAGCAGCTCCGGGACGCCCGGGAACGCGAGGTCGTCGCAGAGCGGGCCGAGGACGTCGTACACGCTGCGGGCGGCGAGGTCGTGCTCGCGGCGGTCCTTGTCGGAGCCGAGCAGCTCCTCGCCGAGCGCGGTGTCCTCGACGTCGTCGGCGCCGCGACGGGCGCTGCCGGCGAGCACCAGCGACTCGAACCGCTTGCCGAGCCGCCGGATCAACAGCTCCGGGGTCGCGCCCACGAGCCCATCGACGCTGAAGGTGAAGCACGACGGGAACCGTTCGGCGAGGCGCCACGCGAGGTCGCGGGCGTCGAAGGGCTCCTTCGACCAGACGGCGTGGTCCCGCGCGAGCACCACCTTCTCGAGCTCGCCCGCCTCCAACCGGTCGACGGCAGCGGCGACGGCGGCGAGCCACAGCACGTCGGGCACGGACGAGCCGGCGTAGCGGACCCGGTCACCGCGGGGGGCGGGACCCTCCGCGACGATGGCAGGGGCCGGCGGCGTGTCGTGCAGGTCGTCGGTCGCCGACGCCCGGGTCAGAAACGTCACGCCCTCGCGTCGACCGACGACGACCTCGGGCACGACCAGGACCGATCCGTGTGAGCGGTCGTCGAAGGCGAAGCTGCCGAAGGCGACCGGCCCGGTCCCGGCGATCCCGACGTCGTCCATGACCGTGACGGACTCCAGCAGGTCGGCCCAGGCCTCGGCCGCGCGGGAGAACCTCTCGGGCCCCGTCCCGGCGTCGATCCGGGCGGCCTCGCCCCAGCCGACGAAGCCCTCTCCCTGGCGCAGCCACACGACGCCGCCCGCGTCGGGGAGGTGGCTGAGGAGCGGTGCGTCGGAGTCGACGGCGACGGTGTGGACGCGCAGGTCCACCTCAGTCCTCCAGGCGTGCCCGCGCGCGGGCGAGGACGAGCTGGCGGAACCGGTGGGCGACGAGCTTGGAGGTCGCCGGCAGCATGGTCTGGAACCGGTCGACCAGTGCCTCGGCGGCCTGTGCGCCATCCTCTGCCGTGCCCTCGACGGGGTCCTTCACGAACCGTGCGAACAGCTCGACCGCGTCATCGGCGACCTCGCCCATGGCCGTGTCGAACCGTCGTGCGAGGTCGAGCAGCTCACCGAGCGGCAGCCCGGCCTGGAGCAGGTCCACGCCCGCCTGCACGACCTCGACGTCGCGGGCGGCGTACCGCGGCTCGGGCTCCGCCACGCGGGGCACCAGCAGCCCCTCACGTTCGATCGCCTCGAGCACGGCGAGCGGCATCCCGGCCCGGTCGGCGAGCTCGGCGAGCGTCACGAGTTCCACCCCCGCGACGCGTTCGTCGGGGAGGGGAGTGGTGATGGCGGCGGCGAGGGCCTGGTCGGCGGGGTCCGGCATGCCCGGAAGGCTACTTCGCGGGTCCGCGGGCGCCCGCCGCGTGCGCCGACCGGCTGCCTGCCCGCACGGCTACCGTCGCGCGCCATGTCCGAGCCGCTCCCGAAGCCCCCGCCGCTGCGCCGACTGTGGGACTACGCCGACGGCCACCGTCGTGAGGTGGTCGTGGCGTCGACCTTCTCGGTGCTCAACAAGCTGATGGACCTCGCGCCGCCGCTGCTCATCGGCATGGCGGTGGACGTGGTCGTCGAGCGCGAGGGCTCCCTGCTCGCGGGCCTCGGCGTCGTCGAGCCGATGACGCAGCTGTGGGTCATCGGCGTCCTGACCCTGGTGATCTGGGGGCTCGAGTCACTCTTCGAGTACCTCTTCGAGGTCGCCTGGCGCAACCTCGCGCAGACCATCCAGCACGAGATCCGGCTCGACGCGTACGCCCACGTGCAGAACCTCGAGATGCGCTACTTCGAGGACCGCTCGACCGGCGGGCTCATGGCCGTCCTCAACGACGACGTGAACCAGCTCGAGCGCTTCCTCAACGTCGGCGCGAACGACCTGCTGCAGGTCGGCACGACCGTCGTCACGATCGGTGCCGTGTTCTTCGCCCTGGAGCCGACCGTCGCGGCCTTCGCGTTCCTGCCGATCCCCGCGGTGCTGTGGGGCTCCTTCCGGTTCCAGCGGCGGATCGCCCCGCGCTACGCGGCCGTGCGCGAGAGCGTGGCGCTGCTGAACGAGAGCCTGGCGAACAACCTCGGCGGGATCGCGACCATCAAGTCGTTCACGGCCGAGGACCGCGAGGTCGAGCGGATCGCCGAGGAGTCCGACGACTACCGCGACCGCAACGCCGCCGCGATCCGGCTCAGCTCGGCCTTCATCCCGCTGATCCGGATGGCGATCCTCGCCGGGTTCCTCGCGACGCTGATCTGGGGTGGCGCCCTGACGCTGGGCGGGTCGCTCGCGGTCGGGTCGTACTCCGTCATGGTGTTCATGACCCAGCGGCTGCTCTGGCCGCTGACCGGGCTCGGCGAGACCGTCGACCTGTACCAGCGCGCGATGGCATCGACGACCCGCATCCTCGACCTGCTCGACACCGTGCCGGAGCTGCCGGACGGCACGCGTTCGCTCCCCGCGAGCGAGGTCGCGGGCCAGGTCGTGTTCGACGACATCGGCTTCCACTACGTCCCGGGCACGCCGGTCCTGCGTGACCTCCACCTGACCTTCGCGGCGGGCCAGACGACGGCGATCGTCGGTTCGACCGGCAGCGGGAAGACGACCGTGGTGAAGCTCCTCCTGCGGTTCTACGACCCGCAGTCGGGCAGCATCCGTCTCGACGGGCACGACCTCCGCGAGCTGAGGTCGCGGGACCTGCGTGCCGCGATCGGGCTCGTCAGCCAGGACGTCTTCCTCTTCCACGGGACCGTCAGACAGAACATCGCCTACGGGCGTCCCGGGGCGACCGAGGACGAGATCGTCGAGGCGGCCAGGGTGGCCGAGGCGGACGAGTTCGTCCGTGCGCTCCCCAACGGCTACGAGACGATCGTCGGGGAGCGTGGCCAGAAGCTCAGCGGTGGCCAGCGCCAGCGGATCTCGATCGCCAGGGCGGTGCTGAAGGACCCGCCGATCCTGGTGTTCGACGAGGCGACGTCGTCGGTCGACAACGAGACGGAGGCCGCGATCCAGCACGCGCTGGAGAAGCTCGCCGTCGGGCGCACGACGATCGTCATCGCCCACCGGCTCTCGACCGTCCGCAACGCCGACCGGATCTACGTCATGGCCGATGGCCGGGTCAGCGAGGTCGGCCGACACGAGGACCTGGTCGGCGAGGCGAGCGGGATCTACGCCAACCTCTGGCGGGTCCAGACAGGCGAACGGGCGAGCTGAGCGGCTCGCCCGTGGTCGCCCGTCGTCTGCGGGTCAGAAGAGGCCGAACCGCTTCTTCTTCGCCGGCGGTGCGTCTGGGTCGACGTCCTTCACCTTCCCGCCACCGGCGGTGAAGTTGTAGGGGTCGATCGGGCCATCCGAGGGCGGCGGTGGTGCCGGGGCCGGCTCCGCCTCGGGTGGCGCCGCTTCTGCCTCGGGGGGCGCGGCGGGAGCGGGGGGCGGCGCGGGCGTC
>JBFHRB010000250.1:0-4981 GCA_041591915.1 Nitriliruptorales bacterium | reverse complement strand
GTCTGCAGCCGGGCGTGCTGCGTGGCGCCGGACGCCTCGGCGCGCGGAGCCTCCAGCCCCGGGACGACCAGCGTCGCCTCGCCGTCAGCCGGCACGACGAGGAGGGTGAGGCGTTCCATCGCCAGGGCGTGGTAGCCGACGAGGTACTCGAGGTCGGCGGACGCGCCGACCAGCAGGGCATCGATGCCGCGGTCGCGCATGACGCCACGGGCACGGTCGAGTCGATCTGACACGGGCGGCTCCTGCCACGGGTCGGAGGCGGCCCGGTGCGGACCGCGGGCGGGATGGTAGGCAGGGCTGGGGTAGCCTCGCGCTGCCGGGTTGGGTGGTCGTGAGGTCGCATGGAGGGTCCCGTGCGCACGCCGACGTACACGCCGCCGGACCGTGAGGACTCGCTCGATCGCGCGGCCTCGTCCGACCTCGACGTCCTCATCATCGGCGGGGGCATCACCGGTGTCGGCATCGCCCTCGACGCGGTCACCCGCGGCTACCGCGTGGCCCTCGTGGAACGCGACGACCTCGGGTCCGGCACCTCCTCCAAGTCCTCGAAGCTCGTGCACGGCGGCGTCCGCTACCTGGCGCAGTACGACTTCGGCCTGGTGGCCGAGGCGGTCCGGGAACGGGACCTGCTCCGGCGCATCGCGCCGCACCTCGTCCGCCCACTCGGCTTCGTCGTCCCGGTCGACGACCGCAAGACGCACGCCGAGATGAAGGCCGGGCTCCTGCTGTACGACGGCATCGCGGCCTTCCGCAACGTCGACCGCCATCGTCGCCTCGCCGCCTTCGAGGTGGCCGACACGGCCCCGTCGCTCCGCCCTGACCTGGCGGGCCTCGGCGGCTACCGCTACTGGGACTGCCAGACCGACGATGCCCGACTGGTCATCGCGATCGCCGACGTCGCGCGACGTGCCGGTGCGCTGATCGTCAACCACTGCACGGTCGAGCGCCTCCGCCACGTGGCCGGTCGCATCGGCGGGGCGCTCGTGACCGATCGCCTCACGGGCGCATCGGCGGAGCTGCGCGCACGCTGGGTCGTGAGTGCCACCGGCGTCTGGGCGGGCGAGAGCGTGCGCGCGGCGGACCCCTCGCGCCACCTGGCCATCGAGCCGTCCAAGGGCGTGCACATCACGCTGCGGGCGCGTGACCTGCCGGTCGGTGACGCCGTGATCGTGCCCTCGGGCGAGCCCGACGGGCGGAAGGTCTTCGTGGTCCCCTGGGGCGAGCAGGTCTACGTCGGCACGACGGACGAGCCGCACCGGGGAGGACTCGACGACTACGGCGTCGACCCGACGGACGCCGGCTACCTGCTCCACGCGGTCAACCAGGCGTTCGACGCGCACCTCAGCGTGACGGACGTCATCGGTGCCTGGGCCGGGCTCCGCCCCCTCATCCGGGGAGATGCGAGCCGGACGGCGGACCTCTCGCGTCGCCACGCGATCGTCGAGGGACCGCGGGGCTTCGTGACCGTCACCGGCGGGAAGCTGACCACCTTCCGCCAGATGGCCGAGGACGTGGTCGATCGCCTCGTCGCTCGCGATGGCGTGAAGTCGCCGTGCATGACGCACCGGTTGCCGCTGGGCACGCACGGCACGGCGCAGGAGGGCATCGGGCGGCTCCGTGCGGTCGCAACGACCCTCGATGTCGATCCCGACGTCGCCGCCCCGCTCTTCCTGCGCTACGGGGACAGCGCCGCCGACGTGCTGACGTTCTGCCTGCGGACCGACGGGGTGGATCGGCTCGTCCCGGAGCTGCCCTACCTCCGAGGTGAGGTCCGATGGGCCGTGCGCCGCGAGCTCGCGCGATCGGTGGACGACGTCATGCAGCGCCGACTGCGCGTGTCGCTGCGGCATGACGCAGCCGGCGGGCCCGCCATCGGCTTCGTCGCCGACGTCCTGGCCGAGGAGCTCGGCTGGTCCGGCGAGCAGCGGTCGACCTCGATCGAGGCCTACCTCGCCGAGGTTGCGCGCGAGCGGGGGCTCGTGCCGCTCGACCGCAGCTGGCAGGGGTCAGAGGTCGAGGACCTCGGCGAGGCGCGTCCGGTGGTGTCGCGCGGTCCCGAATAGGAGCGCCGTCGACTTCGCCCGCTTGAAGTACAGGTGTGCGTCGTGCTCCCAGGTGAAGCCGATGCCGCCGTGCACCTGGATGTTGTCGCCCGTGACCATCGTCACGGCGTCCGAGCACACCGCCTTCGCCAGCGGGGCCGCGATCGCGAACTCCTCGGGATCGGCCGTCGTTCGGGCCGCGTGGTAGGCGGTCGAGTGCGCGTGCTCGACGGCGACCAGGTCGTCGGCGAGGCGGTGCTTGACCGCCTGGAAGGAGCCGATGGCCCGTCCGAACTGGAAACGGGTCTTCGCGTAGTCGGCGGCCATCTCGAGGCAGCGCCGCGCGACGCCAACCTGCTCACACGCGATGCCCGCGGACGCGAGCGCGAGGACGCGCTCGACGACGGCCCACGCGTCGACGTGGCCACCCAGGAGCGCGTCAGCCTCGACCCGCACCCCGCTGAGGTGGACGTCCGCCTGCTTGCGCGTCGCGTCGAGGGTCGGGGTGCGCTCGATCGTGACGCCGTCGGCCGAGGTCGGGACGACGAAGAGTCCGACGGTGCCGTCACCCGTGCGGGCCGCCACGACCAGCAGGTCCGCAACGGCCGCACCGAGGACGTACCGCTTCGTGCCGTCGAGGGTCCACCCGTCACCCTCGCGCTCGGCGCTCGCCGAGATCGACGCCGGCCCGAGGTCCTGGTGGTGCTCCGCCAGCGCCAGCGTCGCGATCGTGTCGCCCGAGGCGATCCCGGGGAGGAGTGCCGCCTTCTGCTCCTCGCCGCCGCCTTCGAGGATCGCGTTCGCCGCCAGCACGACGCTCGCGAAGAAGGGCCCGCAGAAGAGGGCGCGCCCCTGCTCCTCGAGGATGACCGAGAGCTCCGCGAACGTGTAGCCGGACCCTCCGTACTGCTCGGGGATGGCGAGGCTCATCCACCCGAGGCCCGCGGCCGCCTGCCACAGGTCACGATCGAACGCGTCGTCGGTCATCATCAGCTCGCGGACGACGTCCATGCCGGCCCGCTCCTCGAGGAAACGACGCGCGGTCTTGGCGAGGAGCTCCTGCTCCTCGGTCAGCCTGTACGAGACCTTCATCCCCATCTCCTTCAGCTCCGCGGGACGTCGCGCCAGGGCATGCCCTTGTCGACGCGTGGTTCGCCGGGGAGCCCGAGGACGCGCTCGCCGAGGATGTTGCGCATGATCTCCGAGGTGCCGCCCTCGATCGAGTTGGCGCGAGCTCGCAGGTACCACCGCTGGAGGTCGTCGAACATCAGCGAGTCGGGGCGTTTGAGCTCGTAGCCGCCGGGCATCAGCGTCCCGTCCTGGCCGAGGATCTCCATCGCGAAGGCCGTGACCTCCTTGTTGAGGTCCGCCCAGGCGAGCTTGGAGGTGGAGCCCTCGGGGCCGGGCGTGCCGGCGCGGGCCATCTCCGCCGCTCGCAGCGACGTCAGGCGGAGCGCCTCGGTCTCGGCCCACAGCCGGGCGAGCTCGTCGCGGGTCACGGGGTCACCGTCGCCGTGGCTCTCCCAGGCGGAGACGGCCGCCTTGATGACCCCCTCACCGCGCGGGATCGTGTTCCCGCCGATCGCGACGCGCTCGTTCATGAGCGTGGTCATCGCCACGCCCCACCCGGCCCCGACCTCGTCGACGCGGAGCTCGTCCGGGATGACGACGTCGGTCAGGTAGACCTCGTTGAACTCCGCCTCACCGGTGATCTGGTAGAGCGGTCGGACCTCGACCCCGTCGGCCTCCATGTCGAGGATGAAGTAGGTCAGGCCGCGGTGCTTGGGCTGGTCCGGGTCCGTCCGCGTGACGAGGAGCCCCCACCTGGCCTCGTGGGCCAGCGTCGTCCAGACCTTCTGGCCGTTGACGATCCACGAGTCGCCGTCCTTGACCGCCGTCGTCGCGAGGCCCGCGAGGTCGGAGCCGGCCCCGGGCTCGCTGAAGAGCTGGCACCAGATCTCCTCGCAGGTGAACATCGGCCGGAGGTAACGACGCTTCTGTTCCTCGGTTCCGTGCGCCATGAGCGTGCCGGCGCCCATCCCGATCCCCAGGACGTTCCGACGGATGTTCGAGAGGTCGGCGCCTGCCTCGGTCAGGCGTCGCCGAACGTACGCGCGATGCGAGCGGTCGACCCCGAGCCCGCCCAGTCCCTCGGGGAAGTCGACCCAGGCGAGGCCGAGGTCGAACTGCGCGCCCCAGAACGCCTGCCGGTCGGTCGTGCCCGGTGGGTGATCGGAGAGCAGCTGCTCGATCCGGGCGTCGACGAGCTCGGTCTGTGCGGCGGTCGTTGCGCTCAAGGTTCGGCTCCCTGTCGGGAGCCGAACGTTAGGGCATCAGATCTTGAGGCTGATGACCTTGTGCAGGATGTCGAACCGCGCGGGGGTCATCCCCATGAGCTCACCGTCCGCCTCGATGTACACCGGCTCGGCCGTTTCGACGTCGACGCTGGGCGACTGGTACTCGCTGATGTCGGGGTGCGGGAGGTGCTCGCCCTTCATCATCTTGGGCGTCAGCTTGAAGACGTCGCTCGCCTTGCCGCGCGCGACCTGCACGTTGAAGCGGTCGTCGTCGGGGATGGCACGTGGCGCCACCTTCATGCCGCTGCCGAAGAACTGGCCGTTGGCGATGACGATGTTGCTGATCTCGTCGGACACGGTCGTGTGCGCGAGCTCGACCGTCGCGCCGATCCGCTTGAACTCGCGGACGACCCCGAGGATCGCGACGAGGTAGCGGGCCTGGCCCATGAACCTCGGCAGCTTCTGGTAGCCCTTGATCACCATGCCGCCGTAGGCGACGTTGGCGATGTTGTGGAAGAGCCGAACCGTGGGTTGCCCGTCCTCGTTGTGCATGTGGATGCGGCCGATGTCGATCGGGAACAGCCCGTCGCCGTCGAGGTGCTTGGCGAGCTTCTCCGGCGCCCGGTCGAGGCCGAACGTGCG
>JBFHRB010000249.1:0-5029 GCA_041591915.1 Nitriliruptorales bacterium | reverse complement strand
GTTCGAGTTCGAGTCGGCCGCCCGTCAGGGCCTGCCGTTCCTCGGCGTCATCGGCAACGACGGCGCCTGGGGCGAGATGAAGGCCTTCCACGAGCGCATCTACGGGCCCGAGGCGATGGTCGCGCAGGACCTCAGCCAGGACATCGCCTACGAGAAGGTCGTCGAGGGCCTCGGCGGCTACGGCGAGCGCGTCGAGCGCCCCGAGGACATCCGCCCTGCTCTCGAGCGTGCCCAGAAGGCCGTCGAGGAGGGCGCCCCGGCGGTCGTCAACGTGCTCCTGGACCGCAGCTACCGGCGCGTCAGCGCCACCGCCTACGGGGCGTAGGCGGCGCCGGGCCTCACGCGAGCTCGAACGCCCCGTCGGTGGCGACGACGGCCCCGCCGGCGACCATCAGGTCCAGGGCCGCAGCGACGTGGTCGCTGCGCACGCCTGAGGCGTGCGCGAGCTCGAGGACCGTCGCCGCGCCGTCGGCCCGCTCGAGCGCTGCGCGGACCGCCGGGACGTGGGCGGACGGGCTGCCGAGCCGGGCCGCAGCGGACTGGTCGGTCCCGAGCGGGCCGCGTCCCGGCGTCATGCCGCCCCTGCCTTGGCCTCGGCGAGCTTGCCGAGGAAGCGCTCGCGGTTGACGAGGATCCGGGTGTGGCGGACCCGTGCGACGACCTCGTCGTCCTGCTTGACGAGCACGTTGAACTCGAGGCGCCGGCCGTGATGGCCGATGAGGACCGCCTCGGCCGTCACGGAGGCGCCGATCGGTGTCGCCCGTTCGTGGTCGATCTCCGCGTGGGAGCCGACGCTCGTGTCGCCCTCCGGGAGGTCGTCCTTGATGGCCTCCACGCAGGCGGCCTCTGCCAGCGCGAGGACCTGCGGGGTCGCGAGGACCGGCACATCACCTGAGCCGACCTCGATCGCGGTGTGCTTCTTGCCCACCTTGAGGGTCTGGGAGCACTTGAGCCCCGGGTCGCACTCGCCCACCGACTGGCCTTCCTTCGGGCAGCACCGGAGGGTAACGCCGTCGGGTGATCCGCACCCCTCGGTCGGACGGTGGTGTCCGGCCGGGCCCGAACGGCGGTACCGACGGGCCCGGACCCTGTCCCGAGGTCGGTCCTCGGGCCGCCGAGGCCCTCCGACGCGTCCGTACGTTGCCCAACGACCGCTCAACGGACCCAAGGAGGCCCGTCCCATGACCAACGAGACCCGCGACCGCGAGATCATCGTCACCGACCGTGGCACCAGCGCCGGCACCGTCGTCGCCGCCGTGATCGGCGTGCTGCTCGTCGTGTTCCTCGGCTGGATGCTGTTCTTCAACGGCGAGTCCGGCGAGGTCGAGTTCGAGAACCCGCTGCCCGAGGACGTCAACGTCGACATCACCGAGGACGGCGGCGCCGGTCAGTGAGGCGACGCTGATCGGGCGCGTCCGCGCCTGATCAGCCACAGGACCTGCACCCCCGGTCGTCGCCAGGCGGCCGGGGGCGCGCCATGTCCGGGGCCCGCGCGGCGGTTGGGGGAAGGGCTCGGCGGGCTGGCACACTTGCGCCCGCCGGCCGCGCCCTCGCGCACCTCCGCCGGCATCCTCTCCGACCCGGAGGCCCCGGTGGACGTCCCCGCGACCGTGCTCGCCATCGTGCTCGCCGAGACCGCGATCGGCGGGCTGTTCCTGCTCTGGCTCGCCCCGACCTTCGGCGCGCTCCGCCACGGCTACGAGGTCCTGCTCGGGTCGACGCTCGCGCTCATGGCGTGGGGGGCCTGGGCCTCGCTGCGGTCGCCGCTGGCCAACGTCATCGAGACGGGCAGCGCGGAGGTCGGGTCGTCGGCCGAGTGGGCGGCCCGGCTCCTCCTCGGGGTCGCCATCGCGGCGACCGTGTCGTCGGTCCTCCCGCTCGCCAAGCTCCCGAAGCTCGGCCGCGTCGCCGGCCTCGTCGCCATCGTGCTCGGGGTCGGCGCCTTCCTCGCCATCGCCGGACTGCGCGCCGCACGTGGGGAGGCCGGTGGCGTGGCCCAGGGCTTCGCCGAGCTCGCATTCGGCGCGTTCTTCATGGGCGCCATCTGGGACGGGATGATCCTCGGCCACTGGTACCTCGTCGAGCGTCGCCTCTCGAACCGCTACATGGTGTGGATGGCCTGGGTGAACGTCGCGGCGGTGCTGACCGGCTTCGGCGCCGTCCTGCTGTCCGCCCGCAACCCCGTCCCGTGCGCGGGGCTCGTCGGGTCCGAGCTCGAGCTCTGCGCCATCTCGTTCTCGCCGATCCTGGCCATCGGGGGCGTCACGATCATGATGGGCATCGGCGTCGTCGCCCTCATCGGCCTCATCAGCGGCTTCAACGTCAAGCTCGCGAACGAGGGCGGACGCTCGATCCAGGCCGCGACCGGGATGTTCTACCTCGCCGTGATCCTGGCACCCGCCGCCGAGTTCGCGGCCAAGGTCCGCTACTTCTAGCGCACCGTCGCGAGGACGAGCCCGCCGTCGAACGGCAGGTGGGCGGTGATGAGGTCCTCGAACTCGTCGACCGCGTCGCTGAAGCCCGGTGCCCGGTCGGCGTGCAGGATGATCAGCATCCCGCCCGGCTTCAGCAGTCGCAGCACATGGTCGAGGAAGCCGGGTCGCGGGACGGCCAGCACGACCAGTTCGTAGGCGCCGTCGGACAGCCGGTCGAGCATCTCGCCGGGGTCGCCGAGGATCGAACGGACCCGCTCGCTGACCCCGCCGCGCTCGTAGGCCGACGTGGCGAGGCCGTGGACGTGCGCGTCCGCCTCGATCGAGGTGAGGATCCCGCGGTCCTCCATGCCGTCGATGATCGACAGGCCGGTGAGGCCGGCCGAGGAGCCGATCTCCACCGCGTGGCGGGCAGCGACCGTGGCGACTGCCCAGCGCAGCAGCCCACACGTGCCCGGGGCCGGAAGGCTCGACAGCTGCGCCGCCCGCGCGCGGGCGACGGCGACGGCCTCGGGCTCGGTCGAGGGGGCCGTCTCGGCGGTGCCGTACGGGTCCAGGGATCGGTTCCTGTGTGACGTCCGGCGAACCGTAGCCGGGTGTGCGGCCTGCGTGCACGCCGTGCGGCAGGATGCCCGGACCGGGAACCCCTTCCAGTTGGTTTCCGTTCGAGTGGGAGCCGGCCACGGGCGGACACCCATCCGTCCGTCGCCGGGTGGCCAGGTCCCGCCCGGATGGGCGTCGGGGCCGGAAGCCTGCGGCAGGGTCCAGCGTTACCCTGAATGAAGGATGCAGCACCCGCGACGACCGAGAGGACGACGTGCAGCCGACCGCGACCCGCAGCGAGCGATTCCGCCGTGATGGCGGGGACGCCGCGCGCGTCCTGACGTCGGAGCGCGACCTCGAGGCGCTCGTCGACGGGACCGACGCCGACCCCGTTCCCTCCTGGGACGAGATCGCCCAGAAGTACGGCCGGAAGGTCTACACGATCGCGTACCGGCTGACGGGTGACGCCGACGAGGCCGCAGACCTCTCGCAGGACGTGTTCGTCCGCGTCTACCGCAACCTCGACAAGTACGAGCCCGGCACCTTCGACGGCTGGCTCTACCGCATCACCAAGAACCTCTTCCTCGACCGGATCCGGCGCAAGCGCCGCATCCGGATGGAGTCGCTCCCGGAGGAGGAGTGGAAGCAGCCGGTCGACCACGAGCCCGGTCCGGCGCAGCACGCAGAGCGGGACGTGCTCCGGGCGGACATCGAGACCGCACTGCAGGAACTGCAGCCCGACTTCCGGACCGCGGTCGTCCTGTGCGACATCCAGGGCCTCTCCTACGAGGAGATCGCCGAGGCCACGGGGTGGCCGCTCGGCACCGTGCGCAGCCGCATCCATCGCGGCCGCAGGCAGCTCCGCGACCGCCTGGACTACCGCGAGACCGCCGATGCCTGACCAGGGTCACGGCGACCACCACGAGGAGGAGCGACTCTCGGCGCTCCTCGACGACGAGCTCCCGGAACGCGACGCCCTCGAGGTCACCCGCCACCTGCGCACGTGCGACCACTGCATGGCGGAGCTCACCGAGATCCGCTCGGCGCGCCAGGCCCTGCGCGGCCTACCCGCCGTCGAGCCTCCGCC
This sequence comes from Nitriliruptorales bacterium, assembly GCA_041591915.1. Lineage (GTDB taxonomy): Bacteria > Actinomycetota > Nitriliruptoria > Nitriliruptorales > Nitriliruptoraceae > JBFHRB01. Next base: position 967 of record JBFHRB010000249.1, on the reverse strand, counting down.
CCTCGTCTTCCAGCAGGCCGTTGCAGCCGCGGCCTTCGCCGACGGCCGCGCCCGTCGGACGCGCCGGGTGGCGTTCGCGGCCGCCGCGTCCGCGTCCATCATGGCCGGAGTCGTCTTCGCCGCAGGTGGTGACCCGGACGGCTCGGTGGTGCCGCCCGTCGAGTTCTACGTCGTCGACCACGTGTCGAGGGCGGGCTCGACCGGTCCCATGATCACGCCGGTGCACTTCGGCGTCGACCAGCCGTGACGCGCTCGGCGGTCGTGCTCTCGACCGCGCTCGTCGCGGCCTCGCTCCTGCTGACATCGGGCACCCCAACACGTGCCCAGCCGGTGGTTCACGAGGACGACGACCCGGCGGCACGACAGCTGCTCGAGCTGGCAGCCCGGGCCGCAGTGACGACCGCCTACGAGGGCTCGGTGACGATCATCTCGTTCGACTCCGGAGGCCCGACCGTCGTGGAGATCGACGTGGCCCAGGGTGCCGATGGCACCTACCAGGCCGGGCAGGTGGATCGCTGGCTGGTGGGCCGTGACGACGAGGGTGCGTTCTACCTGCGCGGCGACGAGTTGCTCCAACTCGGAGAGAGCGATGCCGGCGCCAGGGGTGGGGCGCTGGCCGCGTCCACCAAGTACGTGCTGTGGCTGGAGGCCCCGGTGGCGCTCGACACCGGCCGGGCAACGCCGATCGCCATCGGCGAGGTCGGGGCCGAGCACGTCCGCGAGCGGCTCTTCATCGACGACGTGACGGACCTCGCCGTGCGCCGCGAGACGTTCAACGTCGATGGTTCACCCGACCGGCTCGTCGCCTTCACGACGCTGGTCGCACGCCGGACGCCGCTCGAGGGGGTGGACGCAGCCGAGTCGCGCAGCGCCTCCAGCGTCATGCCCGTCAGCGGCCGCAGCCGTGCGATCCTCGCGGACGTCGGCTGGGTCGTGCCGGCTGGCCTGCCCGGCGCGTTCGACCTGC
>JBFHRB010000248.1:0-5077 GCA_041591915.1 Nitriliruptorales bacterium | reverse complement strand
CGCGAGCGCGTCCCAGTGCCGCCATCCCTGCGCCTCGTACCGGCGGTACAGGTCGAGGAACAGCTCGGCGGCCTGATCGCCCAGCCAGTCGCGCGGCAGGAGGTCGTTCGGCAGGCCAGGGTCGCTGAACAGGAACTTCCGCCACTCGTGCACGAGCACCGTCCGGCGGCGGAACGCCTCCTCGTCGGACACCTCGCCGTCGTTGCGCCAGCTCGCGAAGCGGGACACGAACGTGTCGTGCGCCTCGCGGAGTGCCGAGAGGTCGTAGGCCCGGCCGGCGAGCTCGGCATCGTCGCCGTCGAGGTCGGACGTGAAGGCCTCGACGGCGCCGACGACACCGTGCTTGGCCAGGACCGCGTCGAGGCGAGGCCCGAGGTCCCAGGGGCAGACCCACAGACCGGACCCGAGGGTGCCGTAGCCGAGCCACTCGAGCTCGCGGCGCAGTGCGTCACGTGAGGAGCGTTGCTCCTCCGGGAACGAGTAGGTGAGCAGCCGCCACTTGCCGTCCCAGACCAGTGGTCGCCGGAGGTAGATCCGGTCCGCGGCCTCCTCCAGGCGGCGGCGTCCGGCCGGGGTCAGGACGTAGGCGGCGAGGCGCCCGTGCCGCTCGGGCTCCACCAGGCCCTGGCCCACCAACCGACGCAGCGCCTGCCGCGTCGTCGCCGGGTTGACGTCGAGCTGCGCCATCGCCTCTGAGAGCGCCCCGAGCCACGTCCGGCCGCCGGATGGCAGGACGCAGTCGCCGAGGAGCGTGAGAAGGAGCGGGCGGGCGCCAGGCGTCGACATGGGTGCCTCTACGATTTGTGACGGATTCTCGTCGGTCGTGAAGAAGGTACGGGCGACGGATGGGATGGTCAACACATCCGCGCGCGGGGTGGGCGCCGTACGTCTCGTACCCTGCGCGGCGCGTGCTGTCGTGCGCTGCCCGTCAACGGAGGTCGGTGTGTTCGGCCGTGTCCTGCTGCTCGTCGCCCTCGCGGTGGCGCTCTCGGCGTGCGGCGGCACGAGCTCGCAGCAGCGCCAGCCGGTGTCGGTCGACGACGGGATCCAGCTGGTCGGGCGCCTCGCGGAACAGCCGATCAACATCTCCGACGGCGCACCGCTCGTGCTCATCGAGGACTGTGACGCCAACGATGGCCGCGATCTCGACCTCTGCATCGTCGCGCGGACCATCGACGGGCAGCAGCTCAACGTGGTGATCGAGAACCCGGCGGCGCTGAGGGCCGGCGAGACCCTGCGGGTCGAGCGCCGCGACTGCCACCCGGCGGCGTGCGACTCCATCACGGACGTCGCCATCGTCGAGGTGCGACTGGATGGTGTGCCGTTCCGAGCGAGCGGGGGCGAGCTGGTCATGACGGCGGCGGACCCGCGGTTCTCGGCGAGCATCCGGCTGACGTTCGGCGGCCCCGACCGCCTCACCGGCGCCTTCGATGTGATCGAGACGCCGCCGGAGGAGCGTTAGCGACCTCGGGCGCGGCCGCTACATGCGGGCCTTGCGCTCCTCGATGGCTGCCTCGAAGTTGACCTTCTTGACGACCCGTTGCTCGAAGCTGCCGCGGGCGACGAGGGTCTGGTTGTGGCGGACGTAGACCTCGCAGGTGAGCTCGTCGGGGCCGACGCGCGCAACGGTGGCCGTGAGGGTGAGCTTGGCTCCGACCGGGACCGGCTCCTTGTGCGTGCACTCGATGTGGTGTCCGACGCCCTCTTCGTCCTCGCGGAGGTGGGGCACGAGGAGTGAGCGGCAGACCTCCTCCATGTGCTGCACGAGGGCGGCGGTGCCGTAGACGGGGTGGATCTCCTCGCCACCGACGGTTGCCACCATGGCCGGGGTCACGGTGATCTCGAGCGTCGCGGTCTCGCCGCGTGGGGGTCCTGGTTGCATGGGCGGGACGTTATCGCCGTCGGGGTCGCTGAGCAGCAATCGCGGTCGGGGGCCGGCGCGGAGTCGCTCCTCCACGCCGCCGACGGGTGAACGCGCCGCGGGTCACATCGACAGCTGGCGGAGCTGGTTGAGCAGCTCCGAGCGGTCGATGAGGTTCTCCTCGTGCACGACGGTCCGTGGTCGCTCGTCCGCCGCGTCCGGGGCGTCGTCGGAGGACGTGTCCTCGGTGTCGTCCGTGTCGCCGACCTCGTCGGGCTCCGGGGCGGCCTCCGCCTCGACCGGGGCCGGCGGCTCGTCGCCCGCCGGCTGGTCGGAGGCCCCGTCGCCGAACCAGTCGTCGTAGTGCGCGTAGTCCTCGGCCACTTCGTGGAAGTCGGGATGCTGGGCGTCCTTGCCCGTGCCGACCAGCAGGCCGCCCTGGGGTGGTGACGCCGTGTCGGAGGCTTCGAAGAGGTCCGCGCTGACCTTGACCGTCAGGCCCTGGTTCGCCGGCTGCTCGAGCTTCGGCTCGGGGGGGCCAGCGAGGGCTTCCACGTCCTCGCCCCGGGCGCGCGCGATGAGCCGGCGGAGCTCGATCTCCTGTGGCGGGTTGAGGCACAGTTCGTCGCAGTCCGGGGCTGCCCCGAGGTCGTCGGGGGTCATGCCGACGTCGACGAGTCCGATCATGGGGATCTCGGCGTCGTGGTCGCGGACCCAGTGGCCGAACCCGAAGCCGACGTCGCCCTCCATGCGGAGGTCGATGATGACGGCGTCGGGCTCGAAGCTGTCGAGGGCCGATATCGCGTCGAAGAGCTCGGTCGCGGTCTGGGTGTCGCAGTCGATCGCGGCGAGCTGGCTCTCGATCGCGCCGCCGTCTTCTGGCGTCGCGAGCACGAGCACGCGCGGTCGCTCACTCACCTGTGGTGGCCCTCCTGTCCCGGCAGAGCGTAGGCGCGCTCGCTGCCCTGCGGGCCGCTCAACCCTCGCCGGTCGTGCGGCGCAGCACCTCGCGGAAGCGCTCGCCGAGGCGGCGACCCTCGTACGGGGGCAGGACGGCCTCGGCGTCTGCGGAGGTCGGGAGGTCCTCGCTGACGGGATCTGCAGCGTCTGGCGGGGCGGCTGTGCTGAGGACGATCAGCGGGTCGGCGGTCCGGTTGTCGAAGCCGTGCGCGACGCCGGGGGGCACGAGGATCGAGCCCATCGGTTGCAGGCCGATCTCGCCCTCGTCGGTCACGACCCAGGCGGTGCCGCCGATCACGGTGTACGTCGCGGCTGTCCGTCCGTAGAGCAGGACGGGCGTTGCCTGACTCGGCTCGAGGCACCACAGGTCGAGGGTCAGCGCCTCGGTCGTGTACACGCGTACGCGGGTCGCCTGCTCGGGGTCGAACCGTGCGTAGTCGCGGAGGTCGACGGGCCGGACGGTCGGGGAGGGTTGTTCAGGGGCAGCCATGGGGCGCGGAGTGTAGGCGTGAGTAGGCTCGGCCCGACATCCTCCAACGTCGACCGGCAGGCGCTGTTGTGCCCACCTACTCCGTCTCCAAGGCCGCCCTCGAGAACACCCGGGCAGACCTCGTCGTCATCGGGGCGACCGCGACCGACAAGGGGCCGCGACTCGGCAAGGGCGGGCGTGAGCTCGGGAAGGCGCTGGGCCTGAGGTTGAAGGACGAGCTGGACGCGCTCGGCTTCGACGGCAGCGCGGGCTCGGCCGCGCGCATCCCGACCCGCAAGGCCATCCCGGCAGACACCGTGCTCGTCGTCGGCCTGGGCAAGCAGCGCGACCTCGACGCCGACGTGCTCCGACGCGCGGGCGCGGTCGTCGCGTCTGCGGCGTCGCGGAAGGCCACGGTCGCCACGAGCCTGCACGACGTGCGGGGCGTCGGTGCCGCGGAGGCCGCGCAGGCGCTCGTCGAGGGCATGGAGCTCGGCTCCTACCGGTTCACGACCTACAAGTCGAACGGCGACGCCGGCTCGTTGCTGGAGAAGGTGACGCTGCACGGCGACGGGGGTGCCGACACGAAGCGCGGCCTGCGGGAGGGCCAGGCCATCGCGGACGCGGTGCGGCTGGTGCGCGACCTCGTCAACGAGCCGCCCGCGGGCAAGCGGCCCCCGATCCTGGCCGACCGGGTGAAGAAGGAGGTGCGCGGCTCCGGGGTGCGGGTCCGCGTCCTCGACGAGAAGAAGCTCGCCGCCGGCGGGTACGGCGGGATCCTCGGCGTCGGGCAGGGTGCGGGCGACACCGCGCCTCCGCGGCTCGTGGAGCTGACGTACGCGCCCGAGGGGGCGAGCGCCCACGTCGCGCTGGTCGGCAAGGGCATCACCTTCGACTCGGGTGGCCTCAGCCTCAAGCCGTCCAACGGCATGGTCACGATGAAGATGGACATGGCCGGCGCGGCGACGGTCCTGGGGGCGACGCTTGCCGCCGCGAAGCTGAAGCTGAAGGTCAGGATCACGGGCCTCATGGCGCTGGCCGAGAACATGCCCAGCGGTACGGCGATCCGGCCGAGCGACGTCCTCACCATCAAGGGTGGCAAGACGGTCGAGGTCCTCAACACCGACGCCGAGGGGCGGCTGGTGCTGGCGGACACCCTGGTCCACGCCAGCGAGATGAAGCCGGACGCGATCGTCGACATGGCCACGCTGACCGGGGCCGTGGTCGCGGCGCTCGGCGACAAGATCGGCGGGCTGATGGCGACCGACGACAGGCTTGCCGACGCGCTCCTCAAGGCTGCCGACCGCAGCGGAGAGCGGCTGTGGCGCCTGCCGCTGCCGAGCGACCTGTACGGGTCGGACCTCCGCGGCGACGTCGGTGACATCAAGAACGCCGGGTGGCGCAACGCGGGCACGATCCGTGCGGGGCTCTTCCTGAACGAGTTCGTGGCCGATGGCATCCCGTGGGCCCACCTCGACATCGCGGGCATCGCCTGGGCCGACGGGGACAACGGCTACCTCACGAAGGGTGGCACCGGGGCGCCGCTGCGGACGATCGTGGAGTGGCTCCGCAGCCTCTAGAGGCGCGGGGGCCGACGGGACGAGCGGAGGGAGCGTGGACGTCGGGGACGTCTTCGGCGCGCTCATCGCGCTGGGCATCCTCGGGGCGTTCGGCTACCAGTTCGTCACGTACAACAAGCGCCACAACGCCAGGGACAACGCGAAGATGGCCGCCTTCCTCGAGGAGGCCATCCACCGCGAGACCGGGCAGGACGTCCAGGTCGCGGT
>JBFHRB010000247.1:0-5082 GCA_041591915.1 Nitriliruptorales bacterium | reverse complement strand
AGTCGACGTCCGATGAGCGAGCCGACCTTCGACCTCTACAACGAGGACATGGCCCGGGCCCTCCTCGAGACCGACGTGACCCGCACGGGGCTGCCGACCTTCCTCGGCATCGAGATCGTCGACGTGGGGCCGGGCCGGCTCCGGGCGGAGCTGCCGATCCGCGACGAGCTCATGAACCGGTTCGGGTCCGCGCACGGCGGCGTCGTCTCGGCGCTGGTCGACCACGTCCTCGGCGCCGTCTGTTACACGGTCATCCCGACCGGCAGCTGGGCGGCCACCACGGAGTTCAAGCTCAACCTGGTCCGGGCGGTGCGCGAGGGCATCGTCGCCGCCGAGAGCCGCGTCGTGGCGCTGACCACGCGCACGGCCGTGGTGCAGATCGAGGTCACCAATGACGGCGAGCTGTGCGCGCTCGCGCAGGGGACCGTGACGATCAAGCCTCCGAAGGCCTGACCGGGCGGATGACTGAGGGCCGCCCTCGCGGACGGCCCTCAGCTCCCCTCGGGATGTACGGATGTATCAGGCGAGCGGGGAGAGGCTCACCTGGTCGTAGCCGGCGCCGGGCACGTTGTCGCACTTGTAGTCGCCGGCAGGCTGGGCCCACCACTGGTCGAGGCAGAGGCCCAGCGCACGCTGCGCGTACGCGTTGGGGTGGAACGACTCCTGCATCTCGCCCTGGCCGTAGCCCGAGACCAGGAAGCGCGTCCACTCGTGGCTGACCGGGTTCGGGCCGCCGTTGCCGACGAGGCTCGTGGCGGTCGAGCAGACCTCGCGGCCCTGCAGGAAGTCGACGAGCGACAGGAACTCGACGCCCTTGTCCGCGGCGATCGTCTCGAGGACACCGTCGATCTGCGGGGCGAGCGAGTCACGCGCCCAGTCCGAGTCCGCGTCCCAGAACGGGCAGCCACCCGTGTCGAGGCGGGACCAGCCGGACTCGGGGTAGCGGTTCTCGGCCGCGCGCGGGATCGGCGACGGGTAGCTCTGGAGCACGAACCGGTACGTCCCCGGGGCCTGACCGGCGTTGCTGAGGACCGTCGTGATCTCGTCGATGGCCTTCTTGGTGTCGAGGATCATCTGCGGGACCTTGGCGTCCACGCCCGGCTGCTCGTCGTCCCAGCACCAGTCCGGGTTGGACGAGGAGCTCGAGGACCAGTTGGCCGCGCAGGAGGCGATGATGTCCGCGAAGCCCAGGTCGTTGCCGCCGATCGAGAGGTTGATGACCTCGATGTCGTAGCTCGCAGCGACCGAGGCGAGCTGGTCGGCCTGCGGGGCCCAGCCGTTCTGGCTCTGGCCGCCCTGGCTCGCGCGCCAGATGTTCGATGTCACCGCACCCGAGCAGGCGAGGTTGATCGAGGTGTACCCGCCGATCGTGGCCGAGTGGATCTGGGCGACGTCGGCGCGGTGGCAGTTGTCGGCGTGCGTCCCCTGCAGGTAGATCTCGTCGTCGTGGTAGTCCCAGCCCCACCAGTGGGAGTGGGCGGCGCGGTCCGTGCCGTCACGGTTGCCCCACTGGTCGTTGCTGTTGCCCTCCCAGCGTCCGGCTTCACCGGAGATGTAGCTGTCGCCGAGCGAGACGATGGCCTTCGGCAGGCTTCCGCCTCCGCCCTTGCCGCCCTTGCCGGCGAGCGCCGGGGCGCTGCTCAGCGCCATGGTCGTGATCGCCAGCACGGCGATGGTCGTGGATCGACGCACGTTGCTCTCCCTCTCTGAGAGGTCGTCGGATGAACGAGGAAGCGGCCGCCCGTTCCACCCCCACGGCGGCCGCTTGGAATGAGTGAACGATAGTCACTTCGGACTAGTCAACCCCCGATGCGGAACGTGCGCGCAAGCGCCACATCTCGTCGTGGCTTGCGGACGTTGCCGTGGCCTAGGCGTCCCGTCGGGCGCGTCGCCATTCCGCGTGCTCGACGTCCTCCGCGGTGGACGGCACGAACAGCAGGACGGCCACCGCAAGCTGGACCAGCCCGTCGAGCAGGCCCACGCCGGCGTTGGGGGCGTCCGACCCGAGCCCGGCGAGCGACAACAGCGTCACGATCGCCCCGAAGAACGTGAACATCAGCAGCCCGCTCTCCCGCGCCCAGGTGCGGCGGGCCAGGATGCCGAGGCCGAGGACGACGGCGAGCAGGGACAACGCGAGGACGAGGAAGCCGGTCGCGACGAGCCAGCCCCCGTCGAGGAGTCCTCCGACCGCGAAGCTCCCGAGGCGCTCGAGCCCCGGGGAGCCCTCGCCGCCGATGCCTGCGGTGAGCAGGGACCAGCCAGCGGCGATGAAGGGGGCAGGGACCACGAGTGCGAGCAGGCCGGCGGCCGTCGTGGTCGGACTGCGTCGGCCGGGATCCCGCGTCGGCGGCTCGAGCCCGGTTCCTTCGTCGGGCGCGAGCGGCCGCACCGTGGGCAGCTCGCTGTCGTCGCGCCTCGCCATGTCGTGCCTACGGGGTGAGGTCGGCGATGAGGCCGAAGTGGTCGGACGGGTGGAGGCCGCCCGTCGGCTCGGTGCCGATGAGCTCCGCGTTCAGCACCTGGCCGCGCGGGCCCATCGGGTAGCCGACGAGGACGTAGTCGATCCGGCGTGAGGGCTCACGGTACGTCGCGGTGTGCGGGTTGGAGCGGTCCCAGGTGAGCCCGGGGCCGTCGCCGGCGACCTCCCAGGCGTCGAAGAAGCCGAGGTCCTCGACCGGTGCCGAGCGTCGTCCCGTGAGCGTGCGGATCTCGTCGGAGAGGGGGTCGGCGTTGAGGTCTCCGGTGAGGATCGGCGGGTAGTGCAGCGGTCGGAAGCTCGCGATGCTCTCGAAGATCCCGTCCACCTGCGACTGGCGGACGTGGCTCTGGTCCCACCGGTAGTTGAGGTGCGCGGTGCAGACGACGACAGGGCCGACCGGGGTGGCGAGCTGGGCGAGCAGGGCCGTGCGGTGCTCGCCGTACCGCGGGTCCGGCACCTGCAGCGGATGGGCCTCGAAGCGCTCGATCGGCCAGCGGCTGAGGATCGCGTTGCCGAACCCGACCCCCTTGTGCTCCTTCCCGGCGACGAACCGGTACTCGGCGAGCCCGAGGCGCTCGACGATCCTGGCTGGCTGGCTCTCGCCGGCGGCGTCCTCGTAGGCCTCCTGCAGGCAGACCACGTCGGCCTGGACGCGCTCGAGCTCGGCATCGATCAGGGGCTGGCGGTCCTCCCACGGGCCGAACTGCCACCAGACGTTCCAGGTGGCGATGCGGATCCGCTCCACCGTCACTCCCGTTCCGTCGCGAGCACCCCGGCTGCCAGCAGCGACCCTGCCACGCCGATGGCGATGACGCTCGCCGTGGTGCCCGTCAGGTCGAGGAGGATGCCAGCCGTCAGCGGCCCAACCGCGGACGACAGCCCGATGGCCGTGGACTGTGCGCCCATGAGCGTGCCGAGGTGCTCGTCGGCGAAGCGCTCGCGCGCGTAGATGCCCTGCAGTGGCGACATCGCCCCGATGGCGATGCCGGCGATGACGGCGTAGGCCCCGGCCAGCAGGGGGTTGCCGCTGAAGGCGAGCACGACCGCGCCGATGGCGATGCCGACGTAGCTCACGGCCAGCGCCTTGCGTGACCCGCCGATGCGGGCGACGACGCGCATCAGCCCCACGCGACCGCCGAGCTGCAGGAACCCGCGTGCACCCGCGAACCACGAGGCCGTCGCGAGGGTCAGCCCCGCGGCGACCATCACGGGCACCTGGTAGACGAGGAGCGCGCCGGTCGCGAGTCCGGCCCCGATGTTGGCGACCAGCATGCGGCGGACCACCGGGATGCGGACGCTCGCCGCGATCGCCGCGAACATGGGGGTACGCGCTCCCTCGGTCGCCGGCGCGTGGCCGGTGCGCCCGACGGCGAGGCCGGCGGTGATCAGCCCAGCGGCGATCCCGACCATCAGCAGGCGTAGGCCCGACCGCCATCCGAACGCCTCCACCAGCCAGGCCGTCGCCGGGATGATCACGGGACTCGAGAAGGCGCCGAAGATCGTGAGGGTCGCGATGCCCTGGTCCGGCGAAGACGCGTCCGCGCGGGCCGCTGCGGCCATGGTCACGTGGTACAGCGAGAGCGCGCCGACGACCATGCCGCCAAGCGCGTACAGGCTCGCGAAGAGCAGGGGGGAGGTCGCCCAGGAGGCGGCGGCCATCGGCGCGCACCCGAGCGCACCGAGCAGCAGCACCGGACGCGCACCGACGCGGTCGAGCAGCCGTCCCGCGAACGAGGCGAAGACCCCCGTGCCGAGCTGCGCGCCGGCGAACGTCCCGCTCAGCAGCGACTGGCTCCAGCCCGTGTCCTGGGCGATCGGCTCGATGAGCACGCCGAAGGAGTAGAACCAGGCCCCGTACCCGACGATGGTGGCGATGCCCAGCCCCGTGATCGCCGCGCTGGGCAGCCGCACCCTCACCAGGCTCCTCGACGCTCGAGCAGGCCCTTCAGCGTCCTCGTGGCGTCGGTCACGATCCCGTCGACGCCGAGGTCGAGCAGGCGGGCCATGTCCGACTCCTCGTTGACGGTCCAGACGTGGACCTCGGCACCGATGCGGTGCGCCGCGTCGACGAAGCGCGCGTCGACGACGCGGGTGCCCTCGTGTTCCTCGGGGACCTGGAACGCTGCCGCACTGATGACCGGTCCCGTCGCGGAGGCGATCGGGCCCGTGAAGCTGGCCACCTTGAGCGCGCGCACCTCCCACGGCCCGGCGGCCGTGCACAGACGTGGGCCGATGGCGCGCCGGATCGCGCGGATGCGCGACTGCTGGAACGAGCCGACGCACACCCGATCGACGACGTCTGGGCGCCGCAGCACCTCGATCAGGGGCGCCACGCCAGCGTCGGACTTCACGTCGATGTTGAGGTGCGCGTCGGGGAACGTGGCGAGCAGTTCGTCGAGCAGTGGGATCGGCTCACTCCCGCCGATCCGGGACTTGCGAACCTCTTCCCAGCTCAGGTCGGCGACGGCGCCCCGCCCGTCGGTGACGCGATCGAGGGTGTCGTCGTGGAAGGCGACGAGGACGCCGTCAGCCGTCGCGTGGACGTCCGTCTCGAGGTAGCGGTACCCGCGGTCCACCGCGTCCTGGAAGGCCCGCATCGAGTT
>JBFHRB010000246.1:0-5103 GCA_041591915.1 Nitriliruptorales bacterium | reverse complement strand
TGGTGGGGTGGCCGGCGCGTCGGAGGACGTGGGCGCCGCGGGCGCGACGAAGAAGCCGCTCATGTCGTCGGTCGGTGCCTGGGGCGCCGGCGTCGGCGGCGTCGGCGGTGGGGCGGCCTCTTCGGCGTCGACGGATCCGACCCACGGCGCCGGTTCGTCCGCGGGGTCGCTGCCCGCCGCCCCGATCTCGAAGCCGGAGGACTCGGGCTCGCTCGGGGCGGGTGCTGCGGGTACACCGGTGATCGCGCCATCGCGGACCTCCAGCCCGCGGTCCTCCGTGCCGCTGCCCGGCTCGGACACCGAGGAGGCGGGTTCGGAGACGAACGGTGCGGGTTCGGTGCTCGCGGCGGGTTCGGAGACGAACGGTGCGGGTTCGGTGCTCGCGGCGGGTTCGGAGACGAACGGGGCCTCGTCGCCGGCCGGCGCGGGCTCCGACACGAACGGTGGAGGCTCTGGGGCGGCAGGCGGGGCGGCGGGCTCGCCGTCGCCGTCATCGGGCTCGGGTGTCCGCACGCTCGGGAGGTCCGCGACCAGGTCGGTCGCCTCGAACGACGCGAACTCCTCGGCGGGAGCGGTCGGCTCGTCAGAGGCCACGAGGTCCTGGAGGTCGTCCAGCAGGTCGCTCGCCGCGGAGAGGTCGGCCTCGTCGGCCTCGTCCTCCTCCTCGGCGAGGTCGACGACGCCGAGGAGCATCAGGCCGTAGACGATGCGGGCCGTCTCGAACTCGGAGTAGCCGAGGTCGCTGGCGAGCTCGGCAAGCGTCCGCCGGCCGTCGATCGAGGCCATCATGGTGAACTCGTCCGGCTCGAGCGAGGCCGCAGCGGAAGGCCCACCGGTCACGAAGTCGGGGACGAGGTTCATGTGCGGGATGCGGCGGGTTATCTGGTCCCACTCGCTCTGGCGGCGCGACACCTCGACCAGGACCTGGGGCACCGCGATCTCGACGGGGAGGTCCTCAGCGACCGCGTCGCCCGCGTGGAACGAGTAACTGCCGTCCGTCCAGCGCATGAGGTCGAAGATCGCGTCGAGGATCTGCTCCTGGACGAACACGCGGATCACGTCGCGGTTCACGTGACCGCGGTCCACCAGCAGGATCCCGAGCTTCTTCCGCTCGTCGGATCTCTGCTGCTCGGCGAGCGCCGTGTCGAGCTGCTCCTGGGTGATGAAGCCCGCGTTCACGAGTCGCGCGCCCAGTCGGGCGCGCGGTGAGGGCGAGAAGGCCCAGTAGACGTCGCCGTCCCGGAAGAACACCCGGGCATCGCCGTCGTCGCCCTCGACCTCGAGTGCTCCCGTCGCACCGGCGTCGGCCAACCCCCGGAAGAGGTCGGCAAGAGGGAGATCGGAGAGTCGGCCGCGCATGGTCGACAGCGTACTCGTCGGACCTCGGCGCCGTGGGCGGGACGACGCGGTCGACCTCGCCGCCGTTGGCTCCGGGATCTCGAGGTCCCGGCGGCGACCGGCGACGTCGGGCGCTACCGTGTCGCTCCGTCCCGGCGTGACCAGAGGTGCGCTCCTTGAGCGGTAACCGTCGCATCGACCGCATCCTCGACCCGTCGTACCTCGACGGCCTCGAGGAGCGTGGCATGGACGAGCTGCGGGAGATGCGCGACGAGACCGAGGAGGAGGAGTCGGGCGTCAGTTACGCCCGCCGCCTCGTCCAGGGCCGGCTCGACATCCTTCGGCGAGAGCTCGTCCGGCGCACCGAGTCGGACGAGGATGCGACCTCCGTCGGCGCGCTGTTGGCCTCGCTGCCGGACATCCTGTCCGACGAGGCAGGTGAGACGTCGATCGGTGCCCGGCGACGGCCGCGACTCGAGCCGCCGCCGTCGCTCGAGCGGATCCATCGTCGTGAGGTCGACCGTCTCGCGGATGCGCCGATCCTGACGAGCCTCCACGAGCGGTCCGGGGACGAGATCGGGGAGATCCTCGAGCGGTTCGCGGAGAAGGAGCGCGAGCTGAGCGACCTCCGACGGACGCTGCTCGACCGGATCGACGCGTTGCAGGGAGAGATCGCCAGGCGCTATCGGACAGGCTCGGCGAGCGTGGCGGACGTGCTGGCCCCACGGGGCTGAGGGGGAGGAGGGGCCCGTGGCCCGCAAGGTCCTGGTCGTCGACGACGACGAACTCACACTGCAGATCCTGAAGGCCATCCTCGACCTCGAGGAGTTCGAGGTCACCACGGCCAGCGATGGCGACCAGGCGCTCCGCGCCATCGAGGGCGACGACTTCGACGTCATCGTCCTCGACGTCATGATGCCCGGCGCCGATGGGTACGAGGTCTGCCGCAGCGTCAAGGACGACCCGCGCACGTCGGCGACGCCGGTCGTGCTCCTGACCGCAAGAGATCGCGAGGACGACCGACAGGCAGGGAAGGACGCGGGCTGCGATGCGTACCTGACCAAGCCGTTCTCGCCGCTTGCCCTCGTCGAGACGATCACCGACCTCGGGCTCGGGAAAGGCAAGCGATGAACCCGACCGACGCTGCCGAACTGGAGACGATGCGGGCGCAGCTCCTCGTGTTCGCGAACGAGCTGAACCAGCTCATGGGTCGCGAGAAGGCACGTCGCGAGGAGGCCGAGGCGGCGCTACGGGAGTTGCAGACCTCGTACCTGACCATGGTGAAGACGCTGGCCATGGTGTGCGAGATGAAGGACAACTACACCCGCCACCACCTCGACCGGACCTACCAGTACGCCATGGCGCTCGCGACCCGCGTTGCGCCGGAGTACGCCGCGCAGGCGGCCGTCGGCTACGGCTTCCTGCTCCACGACATCGGCAAGGTCGGTATCCCCGACGCCGTGCTGAACAAGCCAGGCCCACTCGACGACGACGAGTGGAAGATCATGCGGACCCACCCCGTGATCGGGTACCAGCTCGTCCAGCCGATCAAGTTCCTCGGCGAGGCGGTCGAGGTCATCAAGTCCCACCACGAGCGCTGGGACGGCCGCGGCTACCCCCTCGGCCTCGCCGGCGACCAGGTCTACCTGCCGGCCCGGATCTTCGCGATCATCGACACCTTCGACGCCATGACCTCGGATCGCCCGTACCGCAAGGGCCTGCCCGTGCACGTCGCGATGGAGGAGATCGACAAGAACGCCGGGACGCAGTTCGACCCGGACCTCGTCGTCGCGTTCCTGAAGCTGTGTGAGGACCTCAAGCTCGCCGAGCACGACGCGACCGACCTGACGGCCATCCGCTGATCCGGACCGGGGCTCCGCCGGTCCTCGTCGAGGTCACGCGCCGCGACGAGGTCACGGGCCGGGCCGTCGTCGAGAGCGTCCATCGCGGCCACGTCGCGGTGGTCGGCTCCGGCGGCGAGGACGTGGCGAGCGCCGGCGACGGCCACCGTGGGGTCTTCGTGAGGTCGACGGCCAAGCCGTTCCAGGCGACCGCGTGCCTCGAGGTCCTCGGGGAGGCCGCGGGTGAACTCTCCTCGGAGGAGGTCGCGGTCAGCTGGGCATCGCACCGGGCCGAGGACCGCCATCTCGACGCCGTGGGCCGACTGCTCGCGCGCGCGGACCTCGACCCCGACAAGCTCACCTGTCCGCCCGCCCCGCGCGAGGCGGTGCCCGGCAGCGCCGAGCGTGCCCTCCACCACAACTGCAGCGGCAAGCACGCGCTGTTCGCGCTCGCCGGCCGCACGATGGGCATCGAGGGCCCGGCCCTGCTGGAGCGTGATGGTCCGCTGCAGCGGTACGTGCTGGGGGTCGTGGCCGAGGCGCTCGGCCCGCCCTCGGCCGTCGCGATCGACGGGTGTGGCGCCCCGGCGGTCGCCGTGCCCCTCCGTGCGCTCGCCGACGGGTACCGCCAGGTGCTGGCAGGCGGACGCTGGGAACGGGTCCGCGACGCCGCGTTCGCGCACCCCGGCCTCCTCGGCGGCCAGGGACGCCTCGAGACCACGCTCCTGGGCCACGGGATCATCAGCAAGCTCGGTGCCGAGGGGGTCTACGCGGCGGCGTGGGCGGGGCCGCGCGGTGCCTGGGGGGCCGCCGTCAAGTGCGAGGACGGTTCGTTGCGCGGTGCGGCCGCCGTGCTGCACGGCCTGCTCGCCGCGGTCGGCGCGATCGACGAGGACGACTGGGCCTCCGACCGCCCCTCGGGCGGTGGGGAGCCAGTCGGCGAGGTCCGCGCCACCGCTGCGCTGTCCGCCGTGGCCGCGGATATCGCCTGAAACGGACAGGGGTCGGTTCCGGGGCCTCTGGGCCCGACTGGTAGCCTCGACCGTGTGAGCGACAAGACCACCAAGGACACCACGCCCGATGCGGCGGCCGAGAGCGACGACGACCCGTCAGTCGCCCAACGGCTGCGTGACCTAGGCGGCTACATCCGCGATCAGCGGAACCGCTCGCAACTGTCGCTGCGCAACCTCGCGAAGCTCGCTGGGGTCTCGAACCCGTACCTGTCGCAGATCGAACGTGGTCTGCGCAAGCCGTCGGCGGAGATCCTCCAGGCCATCGCGAAGGCGCTCGAGATCTCGAGCGAGACCCTGTACGTGAAGGCCGGGATCCTCGAGGAGCGCGACGGCGGGTTCGACCTCGAGGTCGCGATCGCTCGCGACCCCTACCTGACCGAGCCGCAGCGCCAGGCGCTGGTGGAGATGTACCGCTCCTTCCGGCAGCTCGCCGAGCTCCAGCACGGTGAGGCGGCCGACGCCGGGGGCCGCCGCGCTGGCGGCTCGGACGTGCTCGAACTGGTCGAGGCAGCGGCCAACGACGACGACTGAGGTCGTCCCGGCCGGCGCCCCATCGACCGCCGCGGAGCGCCAGGACCCCGAGGGACACCGTGCTCGAGGTGACCACCCACGACGACCTCACGCGTGAGGACGTCCTCCGGGCGTGGTCACGCCTCGTCGCTGCCGACGCGGAGGCCCGGGTCTTCCACGCGCCGAGCTTCCAGCGCGTCTGGCACACGACGCTCGGAAGGTCCACGGAGGCACGCGTGCGGTTCGTCCGCCGGGACGGCGAGGTCATCGGGTGTGTGCCCGAGGGACTCGAACGGGTCGGCAGCCCGACCGGGCCGGAGGTCCTGCTCCGGTTCCTCGGAGGCACGGAGGTCACGGACTACCTCGGCCCGGTGGCCCGCCCGGACGATCGCCGGGACGTC
>JBFHRB010000245.1:0-5103 GCA_041591915.1 Nitriliruptorales bacterium | reverse complement strand
GCCCGAACCGGAGCCTGAGCCCGAGCCGGAGCCCGAACCGGAGCCCGAACCTGAGCCGGAGCCGGAGCCGGAGCCGGAGCCGGAGCCGGAGCCTGAGCCGGAGCCTGCGGCTCAGCCGCCGGCGTTGGCCGTCCGCGAGCCGGAGCCGCTCGACCTGGGCGCCATCGCCCCGCTCACACCGGTGGAACCGCCTCCGCCGCCGCCGGATGTCGAGGACGTGCTCGGTGCGACGCTCATGCACGTGCCCCGGCCGGTCGGCGAGTTCGATCTCGTCGACCTCGGGGTCGGACCCACCAGCCGGGTCGTGCCCTACGTCGCCCGCGACGTCGACCCCGACATCGACCGCCGCCTCGCGGAGCAGGCGCTGCACCATCCCGGCGACCTGCTGGTGCTCCGTGGTGGCCCGGCGAGCGGGCTGACCCGGACCGCGGTCGAGGCCATGCGGCGCGCTGGCAGCGAACGCGAGGTGCTCGTGGTACGGCCACCGGCCGCGCTCCCGTCCTCCTACGCGGAGGCCGAGCCGCTCGCGGCCCTCGCTGACGCGCTCATGTCGGGCGAGCTCGAGGCGGCCGACGATGCGTTCGTCCTCGTGGACGGGGCGGACGAGCACCTCGGTCGCGGTCTCCGACGCGACGTGCTCGAGCGGCTGCTGGTCGGCCTCCACCGCGGCACGGTCGTCCTCACGATGTCGAGCCAGCGCGCGGACGTGCCGCCCCTGCAGCTCGACGAGGTCGAGCCCTGGCTCGGCGCGCTCGCTGAGGGGCTCGACCTCGTCCCACCCTTCTCGGAGGCCGAGCGAGCCCGGGCCCGCGAGGTCGTCTCGCCCGACCATGCCGAGGCCGCACGCCGCCTGCCGGCATGGTGTTCGGCGGCGACCGAGCTCCACGATCACTACGTGGCCAGCCTGGAGTCGGCACCGCTGGGAACGGCGATCGTCTCGGCCGCCGCGGCGTGGCGTGCGACCGTGCTGCGCGCCAACGTGCCGGCCATCGCTCTCCCCGACCTCGCCGCAGCGACCCTGCGCCGACGCGGAGTGGCCGACGACTTCAGCGACGAGGAGTTCGCGGCGGCGTTGGAGTGGGCGGCGAGTGAGGTCGCCGAGGGCCACGCCCTGCTCGAGCCCGTGCCGGGCGACCCCGAGGCCTACCGCACCGCAGGCGCCGTCGCCGGCCAGGTCGCCGTTCACGACCCGCCGGTCGATCGCGACTTCATCGACGCGCTGGTCGACCACCTCGCCGGCGTGGAGCTCCTCGACGTGGCCCGCGTGGCGCTGGCCGCCGCCGACCTCGATCTCGCGGCGCCGGTCCTGATGGAGGCCATCGAGTCCGACGAGCCAGCCACGCGGGCCCTGGCAGGGCTGCAGCTGGGCCTGCTGCACGAGCGACGCGAGCGGTGGCGGGAGGCGGCCGACGCGTACGGGCGCGGTCGGACCGCAGCACCGCCCGACCTGATGCCGGTGCTCACGCTGTACCTCGGTGGCGTCCACGAGCACCTCGACGACCCGTCGGGGGCCGAGGCGTGCTACCGCCAGTCCATGGAGGGCGGACACCCCGACGCCTCGCCCCAGGCGGGGCTGAACCTCGGGTGGCTGTTGCAGCACCAGGGCCGGCTCGACGACGCGGCCGCGGCGTACGAGTACGCCGTTGCCAGCGGGCACCCGACGGTGGGTCCGCAGGCGGCCTTCAACCTGGGCTGGGTCTACGAACGCCGCCGACGCCATGCCGATGCGGAGACGGTCTACCGGCAGGCCATCGCGTCCGGCCATGCCGACATCGCCCCGCTGGCCATGGTCAGCCTGGGCCTCCTGCTCGAGCGCAAGCGCGATCCGAGGTCGGCGCAGGAGCTGTACCGACGCGCGATCGAGAGCGACCACGACGAGGCCGCCGAGGCGGCGCGGGCCCGGCTGCGCGGCATGTCCCGCTGAGCCCTTCGACGCGGGGACATGCGCCGGGCCCGGCTTTCGGCTAGACAGGGAGGTCCGGGTTGCGGGACCCGGAGTTCGGGGAGAGTGCGGTGCGACTGCGGGTGCGGTTCCTCGGCGTGCTGCTGCTCGCGCTCGCGCTGTCCGGTTGCTCGCGCGGCGACGACGAGGTCGCCCGCGACGCCGCCGGGCGCGTGATCGAGGCCACCGAGGTCTCGGTGTTCGAGTTGCTCGACGGTGACTGCCTCAACCCGGATCCCGAGCTCGATGGCGAGGTGGCCGACCTGCCGGTCGTCCCGTGCGAGGAACCTCACCTGCAGGAGGTGTTCGCGACGGTCGAGCACCCCGAGGGGCCGTTCCCCGGCGTCGGGGCCGTCTCGCTGTGGGCCGACGGCGCCTGCCTGGCGGAGCTCGAGTCCCGCCACGGACTGACCCTCGACGACGGTGTCTTCGTGAGCTACCTGCTCCCGACGTTCGTCGGTTGGAACAAGGACGACGACCGACGGGTGGTCTGCGTCCTGGTCTTCCCCGACCGCGAGAAGGCCATCGGGTCAGTGGTCGCGGGCACCGCAGAAATCACCCCCCTGGACCCGGTCGAACCGATTAGGGTGGGAAGCTCGGGAGAGGCGGGGTAGTGGGCCAGCAGGTCGTGTCGGGGGCGACGCTCCAGTGCACCATGGGCCTGGCGCCCGGGACGCTGAACGTCCTGCCGGTCGGCAGGGTCAACGCGGGCGGCCCACCGGCCGCGACGATCATGGACAACAAGCCCATGGTCAACATCGCGCCGTTCGGCATGTGCACGTCGCTCGCCAACCCCACCGTCGCCTCGGCCACCGCCGCGGCACTGGGTGTCCTCACGCCCATGCCCTGCGTGCCGAACACCCCAGCCCCCTGGATGCCGGGATCGCCGACCGTCAAGATCGGGATGTTCCCCGCGCTCAACAACAGCTCGAAGGCCGTGTGTGTCTTCGGAGGATCGATCTCGGTGGTCGTTCCGGGTCAGTTCACCGTGCAGGTGCCCTGATGCGAGCCGCCGCCGTTCAACTGCACGTGCAACTGGCAAGACGGGCCGCACCGCGGGAGGGGCGTTCCGAGCAGCACCGAGAGAGAGACTGAGTTCCGGAGGCAAGCATGCCGAGTTACCTGACCCCTGGGGTCTACGTCGAGGAGGTGCCGTCAGGGTCGGCGTCTCTGTCCGCTGGCGCGACCGCAATCGCCGCGTTCGTCGGCTTCACCGAGAAGGCACCCAAGGATGATCCGAGCGACCCGGACGGCGTGAAGCCCCGCCTGGTCACGAGCTGGACACAGTACGAGTCGCTGTACGGCGGCTTCACCGACGGCGCGATGCTGCCGCACTCGGTGTACGGCTGGTTCCTCAACGGCGGGTCCACCTGCTACATCGTCCGCGTCCCGCACAACGCGGCGTCCGAGGACCCCGGGCAGCTGGCGCTGCCGGCGGCGGACCGCGCGCTGGGCACGGCGCTCGAGTTCGAGTCGGTCGGCCCTGCCGACGGACTCAGCGTCGCCGTCGACCTCAACGACCCGGAGGGGGACGAGGACCCGACGTTCGACGTGAACGTCCTCGAGGACGGCGTCATCGTCGAGAGCTTCGCCGGCCTGACCATCACGCCGGGCGACACCAACGTGGAGAGCGTCGTCAACGAGACGTCGACGCGCGTGAAGGTCGCGACGAAGGTCTCCATCGACGGGGACCTCGACGTGACCTTGGCCATGCCGAAGGCGGGCCAGTACGCGATCACGCCGGCGCCTCGCAACCCGCTCGACGTCTCGGCGCGTGACTTCGCCGGCTCGGAGACCAACCGCGAGGGCATCAACGGCCTGGCGATCGCGGACGACGCCACGATGGTCATCGTTCCCGACCTCGTGACGGCTGCCACGAAGGAGGACGGCTCGGTCGACCTCGGGATGTGGAAGTCGGTGCAGACCGCGCTGATCAACCACTGCGAGCAGCAGGCGAACCGGATCGCCGTCCTGGACGCACCTCCGGGCATGGGGATCCAGCAGATCAAGGAGTGGCGCAGCGACGTCGCCATGTACGACTCGGCGTTCGCCGCGATGTACTACCCCTGGATCCGCGTGGACAACCCCGCGGGCACCAACGGCAACAGCGAGATCCTCGTGCCGCCGAGCGGTCACGTCGCGGGCCTCATGGCACGCGTCGACGACACGCGCGGCGTCTGGAAGGCACCGGCGAACGAGATCGTCCGCGGCGTGCTCTCGCTCGAGCGGGACATCTCCAAGGCCGAGCAGGGGATGCTCAACCCGATCGGGATCAACTGCATCCGGCCGTTCGGCACGCGCGGTGTCCGCGTCTGGGGCGCTCGCACGCTGTCGTCCGACACGGACTGGCGCTACCTCAACGTCCGCCGGCTGTTCAACATGGTCGAGGACGCGATCATGACGGGCACCCAGTGGGTCGTCTTCGAGCCCAACGACCAGAAGCTCTGGGAGGGCGTGAAGCGGACCGTCAGCTCGTTCCTGCGTGGCCTGTGGCAGGAGGGTGCGTTGTTCGGCACCACCCCCGAGCAGGCGTTCTTCGTGAAGTGCGACGCGGAGAACAACCCGCCGGAGTCGATCGACGAAGGCAAGCTGATCATCGAGGTCGGGATCGCGCCGGTGAAGCCGGCGGAGTTCGTGATCTTCCGGATCAGCCAGTTCAAGGACAACGCCGCTTAGGCCTGAGGAGAGCGCAACATGGCAGATTTGGAACGCGACAAGAAGATCCTGGCATCGTCGTTCACCCTCGAGGTGGACGGCGTCACCATGGGGTCGTTCATGTCCGTCTCGGGCCTCGGCTACACCGCTGAGGTCATCACCCACTGGGAGACGAAGGCGGGCGGCGGCCAGCTCGAGGTGCAGAAGCGCCCGGGTCGCATCTCCTACAACGACATCACGCTCAAGCGTGGTCTCAGCCAGGACAACGAGCTGGTCAAGTGGTACCAGACGGTCCTGGACGGAGAGCCCTCGCGCCGCAACGGCTCGATCGTCATGTACAAGGGCGACTCGGCCAAGGGTGACGAGGTCGACCGCTGGAACTTCTTCGAGGGCTGGATCAGTGCCTGGTCAGCCACCGATCTCGACGCCAGCACCGACGGCGTCGTGGTCGAGGAGATCACGATCACGCACGAACGGCTCGAGCGCAAGGGCTGAGCCGAGGGGGG
>JBFHRB010000244.1:0-5150 GCA_041591915.1 Nitriliruptorales bacterium | reverse complement strand
TGTTCGCCCGTTGGCGGTACCACCGCCTGGCGGTCACGCGATGAGCGTCATCGAACTGGACGGGGTGAGCAAGCACTTCCGCGACGTCGTGGCGCTCAGCGACGTCACGCTCCGCTTCCCGTCGGGCATGTCGGCGATCCTCGGCCCCAACGGGGCGGGCAAGTCCACGCTCCTGCGCCTCATGGTCGGGCTCGCACGCCCGACCGCAGGCAGTGTCCGGCTCTTCGGCCAGGACCCGCGCAGCGACGAGCAGCTGTTCCGCAGGGTCGGGCTCGTCCCCCAGGGCGAGAAGCTCCTCGAGCACCTCGACGCCCGGGCGTTCGTCCGCTCCGCTGCCGAGCTGCACGGTCTCGCCGATGCCGACGCCGCGGCCGTGCGGGCGTTGCAGGTCGTGGAGCTCGACCCGACCCTCGAGCGCCGGCTCTCGACCTACAGCAAGGGGATGCGCCAGCGGGTCAAGCTCGCGCAGGCCATCGTGCACGACCCGGAGGTCGTCGTCCTCGACGAGCCCCTCAACGGGCTCGACCCGCGGCAGCGGGCCCGCACGATCGAGGTCTTCCGGCGCCTCGCCGCGGACGAGCGGACCGTTCTCGTCTCGAGCCACGTCCTCGACGAGGTCGAGCGCTTCGGCTCGCACATCGTCGTCCTCGTCCAGGGCCGCCTCGCCGCCGAGGGTGACGTGCACGAGGTGCGGCGGCTGCTCAACGACCGGCCACTGAGGTTCCGGATCGTCACGGATCAGCCGCGCAGGCTCGGCTCGGCCCTGCTCCGGCGCGACCTGGCCGATGGGGTCGACGTGCTCGATGAGCACGAGCTGCACGTCGAGACCGCGGACGCACCACGGTTCGCACGCGCGATCATCGGCGCGGCCCAGGAGGACGGCGTCCGCCTGGAGGAGATCGTGCCGCTCGACGACGACCTCGAGTCCGTCTTCCGCTACCTCGTCTCGAGGCGTCGGGCATGAGCGTCGTCGCCTACCGCCTCCTGCTCGTCTCGGTGTTCTCGCGCGGTCGGGTGATCGCCCTGGGCGCACTCGCCGGCCTCATGTTGTTCGTCGCGGGCGTCGTCCGCTTCCTCAACGCACCGCGCGACGTGATCTCGACCCTCGCGAGCGAGGCCGGGCTCGGGATCGCGGTCCCGATCGTCGCCCTGGTGATCGCGGTCGGCGTGTTCGGCGACCTGACCGAGGACGGCACGCTCGGCTACCTCTGGCTGCGGCCCGTCGCGCGCTGGAGGCTCACGCTGGCGGGGCTCCTCGCGGCGGTGTCGCTGTCCGTGCCTGTGACGGCCGCCGTGCTGGCGCTCGCCGTCGTGGTGGGCGGGGCGCCGAGCCTGGCCTGGCCGACGTTCGTGGCGGCGGGGCTCGCGGGGGTCGCCTACGCCACGCCGTTCGTCGGCATCGGGCTGCTCTCGACCCGCGCCCTGCTGTACGGACTCGTCTACCTGTTCATCTACGAGAACATCCTCGCGCGTGCTGCCCCCGCGTTCGCCGTGCTGTCGGTCCGACGCTACGCCGCGTCACTGCTGGACCGCTTCGGTGATCTGGAAGGCACGCGCTTCGGCGTCGACCCGGGGCCGGCGTTCCTCGGGCTCGCCGTCGTCACCCTGCTCGGGGCGGCCCTGACCCACTGGCTGTTCGTTCGCCGAGAGGTCGCGTGACTCCGCTCCGCCTCTGCACGGCCGCCCACGTCGGCGATCCGGCCTTCGACACCGCGCTCACCCGCGCCATCCTGCTGAGGGTGAGTCGCCGGGAACTGCCACCCACCGTACGCCTGTACGTGCCGGGGAGGATCGTCGCGTTCGGCAAGCGGGACACGACGTCCGCCGGGTACGCACGGGCCATCGCTGCCGCGACGTCGGCAGGGTTCGCCAGCGTCGAGCGTCTCGCGGGCGGCCGTGCGGCGGTCTTCCACGAGCGAACCCTCGCGTTCTCGTGGGCGCGAGCCGACGTCGATCCCGGCTCCGGGATCGAGCAACGGTTCGACCAGTGGGCCGAGCTGACGGTGGCCGCCTGCGCAACGCTGGGGCTGGACGCGGTCGTCGGCGAGGTGCCGGGGGAGTACTGCCCGGGCACGCACAGCGTGGCCGTCGGCGGGCGCAAGGTCATGGGCGTCGGTCAACGCCTGATCCGCGGCGCGAGCCATGTCGGCGGGGTCGTGGTCGCCGAGGATCGCGACCTCGTCAACGCTGCCGTGGGCCCTGTCTACGACGCGCTCGACCTGCCCGTCGACCTCGCCGCGACCGGCGCGATGGGCGTCCACGTCGAGCGCGTCCGTGACGCCTACGTCGAGGTGCTGGCCCGGGACCACGAGCTGAGCGAGTGGGAGCCGGACGCCGCGACGGTCGCACTGGCCGAGTCGCTCGCGCCCGACCACAGGCCGACACCGGGCTAGCGGTACCGTCCGCCTCCCCGCTCGAAGGCACCGCCTCCATGCCCTGGGTCCTCGCCGGACTGCTCGTCCTCGTGATCGGCGCGATGCCGTTCTGGCCGCACAGCCGCGGCTGGGGGTGGAACGTCGCCGGCATCTTCGGCCTGGTGTGGGTCTCCGGGCTGCTCGTCTACCTCGCCGACGTCCTCACCTGACGCGCGTACCCTTCTCCATTGGCTCCTGCTCCGAATTCCGGGCAGCGAGAGGGGCCGACGGATGCGATGCCGCGAATGTGGTCACGAGGCGTCGGTCGAGTACGCCTTCTGCGGCAACTGCGGCGCCCGCACGGCTGCGCCCAAGCCCAGGCGACGGGCGCCGTCCGTCCCGAGTCCGGGCGGCACGGCAGGCGCTGCGGCTCCCCTGCATCCGACCGAGGCGACCTTGGCACGCCGTCGGGGCCTCGTGCTCCCGTTGCTGCTGATCGTCGCCCTGGTCGCAACGGCCTCGGCGATCCGCGGGCGTCAGGCGGCCACGGCCCCGCCCTCGGGACCCGCCGAGCAGGTGCTCGCTCCGGCGGCTGCCCCCACTCCGGCGAGCCCGAGCGACCGGGCGACAGCACGCGTCGAGCCAGCGGCCGTGCCGGTCGTCAGCCACGAGATCTGGCGGCACGTGGGCCTCAGGCCACCGGTCGCCCCGCCCGTCCTCGCGGAAGGTCGTGTCTACGCCGCAGCGTCCGGTGGACACGTCCTGGCGCTCGACCTCGAGACCGGTGAAGAGGTCTGGTCATCCAACGCGCGTGCGGCCGACCTGCTGCCCGTGGGCATCGCGGTCGCCGGCGACCGGATCGTCACGACCTGGGAGAGCGGACTCGTCGCCGCCTTCCATGCCTCGGACGGGGCGTTCGCCTGGAACCGCACCCTGGCTGGGCCGCTCGAGGCTCCGACCATCGTCGCGGACACGGTCGTGGTCCTCGCGCTCTCGGGTTTCGGCGGGGGTCCGGCCGTCCACGCCTTCGACGTGGCCGACGGCGCCGCCCAGGCGGTGAGCACGCTCGCGGCGGCGCCGACCGGCGCCGCGATCGGAGTCGGTCGTTCCGTCCTCCTCTGCGATCGGTCGGGAAGCCTGACCCTGCTGGAACTGCCGCAGCTCACCCGGATCTGGACGACGTCCGTCTCGGAGATCGGGGGCTGCGCCTACGACCCCGCATCGGGCCGGGCCATCTGGGCGGGTCGGGACGGCGGCGGGGCGATCGATGCGACCACGGGCGCGGCCGGTGACGTCGTCGTCCCGGCTCCGCCGGGCGGTGACGTGAGCGTGCGCGTGACCGCCGACGGATTCCTCGTTGCCAGCGATCGCGCGATCGTGGCCTTCGACGCATCCGGCGACGAGCTCTGGCGGCGAGGCCTCGCGGATGACGCACTCGTCGATCCGATCACGGCGGCCGGGTCGGGGTTCGGCGTGATCGCGTCGGACCCCACGGGCTTCTACCTGCACGAGCTCTCCCCGCTCGGAGGACGCCTGACTGGCCGGAGCACGACGCTCTCCGCGCCCATGGTCCATGCGCCGATCGCCCTCGGAGACCGCGTCGTGCTCGTGCTCGCCGACGGTTCGGTGACCGCCCACGAGCTGGCCCCGTGACGCCGCACGAGTGCCCCGACTGTGGCGCAACCGCCGATGGTGGGACGTTCTGCGGGGCCTGCGGCGCACGCCTGGGCGGCGCGCTCCCGAGCCGGGCGCTGGAGGACGCTGCCGTTGTCACGGAGGCGGTCGAGGACCGCTCGGGGGCCATCGCGGATCCGGGCGCTGAGGCCGTCCCGGGAGGCGAC
The DNA here is from genome assembly GCA_041591915.1 of Nitriliruptorales bacterium. GTDB lineage: Bacteria > Actinomycetota > Nitriliruptoria > Nitriliruptorales > Nitriliruptoraceae > JBFHRB01. Next base: position 955 of record JBFHRB010000244.1, on the reverse strand, counting down.
CGCACCGTGCTCGACGCCCCGGCGTCGACCGGTCGTTCGGCGCTCGTCCTGCTGGCCCTTCTCGTAGGGGCGATCGTCGTGGTCGGGGTGTTGCCGGGTCGCGAGCCCGTCCTGCCGCGGCAGCCGGAGCCCCCAGTGGACGCCTCGGCCGAGGAGCCCGACGTCGCCGCGCCGGCCGTCGTCCTGTGGCAGGCGCCGGGCCCAGGCGGCATCACGTCGGATCCGGTCGTCGTGGGGGCGACGGTCGTCGTCGTGGGGAGCGATGGTGAGGTCACGGGCTTCGCGGTCCGCGACGGTCGGGTCCGTTGGTCCGTCCGTCTCGACGACGTGTCAGGCCCGCCTCTCGGCGTGTCCACCTCGCCGCCGCTCCACATCGCCTGGGGAGACGGCGCCGTCTCCGCGCACCTGCCCGACACCGGCGAGGCGTTGTGGGTCCGGCGGGGGATGGGCGCGACGGCACCGCCGAGCTCTCACGGCGGCTCGACGTACTTCCCTGGCCGGGACGCCGCGGGATCGCTGGTCCTCCACGAGGTGAACGCCACCGACGGGAGTTCGGTCCGCACCGTTCCGCTCGTTGCCCGGGTGAGCCACCAACCGCTCGCGACGCAGGACGGGCTCCTGCTCTGCGACGACGACGGGATCATCACCGCCTACGGGTACGACGACCTCGCTGTGCGGTGGACCGGGACCGTCCCGGGGCTGGTCGCGTGCCTGCTCGACCCCGTCGCCGGCCACCTCGTCTGGCTGGGCCCGACGGGCGCAGGAGCCCTCGACTTCGAGGGCAGGACCCGGTGGGCCGTCGACGTGACGAGGCTGGGCACCGCCGTCACCACCGAGATCGCGGCGACCGACGAGGGCTACCTGCTGCTCGGTCGCGCGGCGCTGCTCGCCCTGTCGCGCGATGGCCGGACCCTCTGAGAGGCCCAGCTCGAAGAGCCCTCGTCACCGCTGCTCG
>JBFHRB010000243.1:0-5157 GCA_041591915.1 Nitriliruptorales bacterium | reverse complement strand
GTGAGCCCTGAGAGGTCCTCGCCCGGCAGCGCCGACACCACGAGGATGGCCACGTAGAGAACTGCCGCGACCGCACGCAGCAACGTCGGGGGAAGGTGCATGGCGCGGAATCTAGTGGGGCTCGTGTGGCTGGTGTTCACGAACACGTCATCCTGAGTGCTTCCGTTACGCCGGGAACCGTGCCTATACTCAATCGGAATCGCCAGCGGGGCAGGGGAGCGCGCGTGTGCTCGACACTGCGCCGGACTCCCGCGGACGAAGGGGCGAACGAGATGCGTCGCGTCAGCAAGATCGCATTGTTCTCCGTGCTGATCGTCGGGCTTCTCGCCCTGTTCACGATCCCCGCCGGTGCGCAGTACCCGCCGCCGGAGCAGGGCGTCGGCGTCAACGCCACGCAGGGCAACGCCGGCGGGACGCTGTCCGGCGGCTGCAGCGGCTTCCAGGCGAACACGACCTGCAACGTGACGGCTGAGTTCACGACGTGTGGTGTCGGCGATGGTGCCCCGTGCGAGCCTGTCGCTGCGCTGGCGGCGGTGACGCTCGCCCAGACGGCGCCCGGTGTCGGTACCACGACCGTCACCACCTCCTGCACGACCGACGCGAACGGCAACTGCACGTGGACGTTGACGATCCCGGCCAACGCCGTGAGCGGACCGGTCGTACTGTCCGCCTCCGGCACGAACCCGGACGGCTCGCCGCGCCTCGTCACGACGACCTTCGACGTCCAGGTCCTGAACGCCACGTTCCAGCGCCCCGCCGCGAAGGCCGGCGCTGGCGATGCCGGCCTGCCGACCACCGGTGGTGAGTTCACCAAGGGTGCGGCCCTCGCGGCGCTCGCACTGATCCTCGGTGCCGCCCTCGTCGTCGTCGGCACCCGCCGCTCACGCGCGGATGACGACGCCTACACCACGACCGAGTGACGCTCGGCTCGTAGCACAGCCTCGGACGGCGGCCCACGGGCCGCCGTTCGCCGTTGTGCGGTGCCGTCCCGAGCCCGGACCGGCAACGAACGCCGGGTACCGTCCCCAACCTCCTTCCCATGGTTACGTCGTCCAAGGATCCGCCCGTTGCGCCGAGTCGCCTCCGTCATCGCGTCGCTGCTCTTGGTGGCGCTCCTCGCCTCGGCGTGCGGCACCTCCGCGGCGGGCGAGCAACGGTGGCGTGGCCTGCGGGTCACCGCGCCGGAGGGCTGGGTCGTCCACGAGAAGGAGGACACCCGCTTCGCGATCTCCGACGCGCCGTTCGGCACCCAGGACGAGCCGGGGGCGGGAGAGGTCGGCGCGTTCTTCACGTACGAGCCCGGCGCCTCGGCCGATGCGTGGCGGGACCTGATCGAGCAGGAGGGCTGGACGCTCGAGCTGGACGAGCCGATCAGCATCGACGGTAGCCCCGCCACCCGACTCGTGTTCGAGCACACGGGTGCCGAGACGCCCCTCCGGGAGATGGTGGTCGTCCTGCCGTCGCGCGACGTGGTCATGCTCTTCCAGGCGGCCGTGCTCCGCGGCCAGACCGACGGGCCGGAGATCTTCGATCGTCACCGGACGGAGTTCGAGCAGATCCTGCGCGGGATCCGCCTGGGCGCCCCCGTCGGTTGAGACGCCAACCCGCCGATCCCCGCGACTAGCGTGGCCGTGACGTCGGAACGGGGAGAGGGCGCCCGTGCGTCCGGTAGGTGAGCGGCAGAAGGCGGTCTTCGACCTCCTCCGTCAGCTCGCGCTCGGCCTCGGTGCCTACCGCCTCTTCCCGGACGACCTCAGCCAGCCCGGCTTCGTCGCCGCCGCCGACCGGATCCGCCACGCCTGCAAGCTCGCGCTCGCGACCGGGGGGGTCGACGCCGAGATCCGCCAGGGGCGGTTCGTCGGTCCCGGCGGCGAGCTCACCGGCGACGAGAACCTCGACCGCCTCGCGTCCGCCTGCTACGCGCGCAACGTCGAGCACATCCACGTCGAGGACGAGCCGACGAACACGGATCTGGCCACCATCTTCCGCACGCTGTCCATGGCCGAGGAACAGGTCGCCGCGCAGGGCGGGGTCCACGCCGCGCTGCGCCAGGGGGGCGTCGCGACGATCATCCTCTCGGCGATCGCGCCAGAGTCGGGCGATGAGCTCGATCCTGCACTCGCCGACCTCTCGCCCGAGCAGCTGGAGGTCTGGCGTGAGCTGAAGGACCCGTCGCGGATGGCGGCCAACCTCATGGTGAGCGGGCTGCCCGAGAACCCGGCCGATGCCGCGCAGTCGATCTGGCGTCGGTTCCAGACCATGGCCGCCGTCCTGCCGACGCGCCTCGCCAGTCACCCCGACTTCTTCGTCTCGATGGGACGGACGACCCAGGAGCTCGCCAAGCCGATCCGCAAGGAGGTGGCCGCGATCGCCGTGGGACGCGCTGCCGACGAGGAGCTCGCCGAGGGCTTCCTCAGCCACGGCACCGACACCCTCCTCGCGAAGCTGTTCCTCGAGCTCAGCGAGGACGGAGGCCCCGACCCCATCGACATCGCCCGACGGGTCGAGTCGATGACCCGCAACACGGAGGGCCTCGCAGACCTCACGGAGCAACTCCTCGAGGACACCGAGGGGACCGCCGAGAAGATAAGGCAGCAGGCACGGCCCAGCGTGGTGGCGCTGACCTCCCGTCCCGACGAGACGCGCGTGGGCGAGACCGTCGCCGACATGATGGCCAGCGAGCTGCTCGAGGCCGACCAGGCCGACAAGGTCTCGATCCGTCAGGACTGGCCCAACGACCCTGCGGCCTTCCGCGAGATGGGACTGGACGCCTGGGCGGACTACGTCGTGGCGGAGCACGATCTCGAGCGCCTCGGGGCCGCTACGGAGACCTGGGCGATGGCGGTTCGGGACGCGCTCATCGGCAAGGACGAGTCGTTGGTCGACCGGCTCCTCGAGGCCGGGGACCGCGCCTACAGCGTCAACGAGGACCCCTTCAAGCACCAGCTCCTCGAGCAGCAGCGCAGCAAGATCCTCGACGCGGCGGTCATGCGATCGTTCGTCGACGGCATCGTCGACGAGTCGGAGCACGACCGGGTCATGTCCATGCTGCGTCGCTTCGACGAATCGGCGGTCGACAGCCTCCTCGACGCGCTCGCGGTCGAGGAGAACCGCGGGACCCGGGCGATGCTGGTCGGGGCGGTGTCGGAGATGGTGGCGCAGGACGTCGACCGGGTCGTCGATCGCCTGGCGGATCCGCGCTGGTTCGTCGTGCGCAACGCCGTGACCATCCTCGGGCGCGCGAAGAACCGTGACGCCATGCCCGCGCTCGTCGAACTGCTCAACCACGAACAGGCGGGCGTCCGCCGCGAGGTGCTGCGCTCACTGGTCTCCATCGCCGGTGCGGATTCGGTGCCCTATCTGCGTCGCGCCGCGGATGACCGCGACGAACAGGTGCGTCTCGCCTCGGTGACCACACTCGGCAGCCTGACGACCACGAGCGCGGCCAACGCCCTGGCCGACATCGTGAAGCGGTCGACCGACCAGGGCGAGCGCGAGCGGGCCATCAACGCGCTGGGAGGCCATGCGGCGCCAGAGGCTGCCGAGCTCCTCAAGGGCCTGATCTCACGGCGCTCGCAACCGAGGCTGCCGCGGGCGCTGCGCAAGCTCGGGAAGCAGGCACTCAAGAAGAGGGAATCGTCGTGACCGCGGAGTACGTACCCAGCGCGCGGGCCCTCGCCGCGGTGCGCCCCCTGCTCCGCACGCTCGCGTCGGCACGGCAGGTCTATGCCCTGTATCCAGCCGGTCACCCCAACCGGGACACAACGATCCGCGAGGTCTTCGAGGGCATCCGGCGCCTGATCGATGCGCAGGACGCGGTGCCGGTGATCTTCGCTGCCCGCAGCAGCTTCTACCTCGGCACGTCACTGCTGGCCAAGGAGTCGCTCTCGCTGTTCAAGCTCATCGAGACCTTCGAGCACGCGGGCATCGAGGCCCTCGAGGTGTTGCCGGAGACCAGCGAGGAGGACGTCAACACCCTGATCCTCGCGCTGCACGGAGAGCACCCGGTCACGGAACGGCTCGGCGGGTTCGTCATCAACCGGGTCAAGCCGACCCTGAGCGGGCACGAGGAGCGCCAGCACCGACTCGCCGAGCTGCGCAAGGCCTACTCCAGCGGCCTCGACGTGCTGCGGGACTCCGCGGTGCGCGTCGCGGCGGGTGAGCCGGTCGACCTCGACGAGGCGACGTCCGTCGTGGAGAGCATCGCCGACAAGGTGATCAGCGACCCGTCGCACGCGCTGCTGCTCACAACGGTCAAATCGTACGATGAGTACACGTTCTACCACATGGTCAACGTGTGCATGCTGAGCGTCGCGCTGGCGCATGCGATCGGGCTGCACCGCGACCAGATCGTGACGCTGGGCATCGGGGCGTTGCTGCACGACGTCGGCAAGGTGCACATGCCGGAAGACGTCCTCTTCCACGTCGGCAAGCTGAGCGAGGAGCAGTGGCGCATCGTGCAGAAGCACCCCGTCGACGGCGCGGGCCTGATCTTCTCGACGCGTGAAGGCCTGTACCACCCCGCGGCCTCGGTGGTCCTCGAGCACCACTCGGGGTTCGAGCTCGGCGGCTACCCGTCGCTCCACCACCGGCACAACCCGTCGGTGCCGGCACGCCTGGTGTCGGTCGCCGACTGCTTCGACGCCGTCACCTCCAAGCGCTCCTACCGCGCGCCGGCCGAGCGCCGTGAGGCGCTCCAGATCCTCGACGCCGGCTCGGGCAAGGGCTTCGACCCGCGGTTCGTTCGGATCTTCGTGCGGCTCCTCGGGCTCTTCCCCGTCGGCTCGCTGGTCGAGCTGGACAACGGCGAGGTCGGCCTCGTCGTCGACAACGCCGAGGGAGAGCTCGCCCGCCCGACCGTCATGATGGTCATGGACGCGGACGGCAACCCCGTGTCGGACGGCGAGGAACGTGATCTGTCCGCCCGTGGCGGTGACGGTGAGCACCTCTGGGGCGTGCGGCGTTCGATCGACCCTGCGGACTTCGGCGTGGACGTGATGCAACTGCTCACCACCGGTGACCTCGACGAGGCGCGGGAGGTCGTGCAGGAGGAGCCAACCGGCCTGGTCCACGAGCCGTCACACGGCGAGGACCTCCCTGACGACTACGTCGACACCCATGCCCACGGGCACAGCCACGACCACATCGACGGCGAGG
>JBFHRB010000242.1:0-5193 GCA_041591915.1 Nitriliruptorales bacterium | reverse complement strand
GCGGGTGCGGGGCGTCACCCTCACGGGCAGCGTGCCGGCCGGTCGCAGCGTCGCCGCGACCGCCGGGCGGCACCTCAAGAAGAGCGTCCTCGAGCTCGGGGGCTCGGACGGGTTCCTCGTGTTCGACGACGCCGACGTCGAGCGCGCCGTCGAGGTCGGCGTCCAGAGCCGACTGCTCAACAACGGGCAGTCGTGCATCGCCGCGAAGCGGTTCATCGTGCACGCGGCCGTCGCCGACGAGTTCACCGGGCGCTTCGCGGCGGCCCTCGAGGCGCAGACGATCGGCGACCCCGCCGACGACGGCACCGACGTGGGCCCACTGGCCCGGGCCGACCTGCGCGACGACCTGCACGACCAGGTGCAGCGTTCGGTCGCCGAGGGCGCCACGGTGGTCGTCGGCGGCCAACCGCTCGACCGAGCAGGCTTCTTCTACGCCCCGACGCTGCTCACCGGCGTCTCCCCACAGACCACGGCCGGTTCCGAGGAGACCTTCGGCCCGGCCGCTGCCGTGCTCACGGCCACGGACGAGGCGTCGATGATCGCGATCGCGAACGCGTCGGACTTCGGCCTCGGCGCGAGCCTCTGGACATCGGATCTCGACCGTGCCGAGCGCGTCGCTGCGCGCATCGAGGCAGGCAACGTCTTCGTCAACGAGCTCGTCAAGTCCGACCCACGCGTGCCCTTCGGTGGCGTCAAGGACTCCGGCTACGGGCGTGAGCTCGGCCCCCAGGGGCTACGAGAGTTCACGAACACCAAGACCGTGTGGGTCGAGCGCTAGAGGCTCGCTCAGCCGAGATCGACGTCGGCGATGTGCGCGAGGATCCACGTCACGTCCTCGTCTGCGCTCGGTGCCGGCTCGTCGAGGTCGGCCTCGAGCTCGAAGCCGAGCTCGAACTCGATCACCCCGTCCGCGGATGGTTGGCGGACCAGGTCGAGGACCCAGCGCTGCGGACGACCCCGGTGGGTGTCGATCTCGTCCTCCGACGCAACGCTGAGGCGCGGTGCACCGGGCGTCGGGACGCCGTAGACGCCCCAGAGCTTCCGCTGCGCCCAGGTCACCGAGCGCTCGTGCTCGGCCCCGTCGTCGGCGGCTGCCGAGGTCACGGCAGGTCCACCTCGATCTCGTACACCGGGAGGTGCACGAGGTCGATGTGCCAGCCCTCGTCGCCCGACTCGAGGATGCCGTCCTGTTCCGTGTGCGTCCGCATGGTCACGTGCGCGGTACCGAGCAGCGCATCGGGGGTCGAGACGTCACCCGTACCGAGGGCGCGCTCGTCCTCGGCCGCCGGACGGACGGACAGCGTCACCTCGACGTCGTCGCGCTCGGTGCACAGGCGCACGACGGCCTCGATCGCGCGCGCCAGCGCCTCCGGAGAGCCTTCGGCCGGCATCCCTCACACTCCGCACAGTGGACAACAGCAGTCACTGTAACCACATGAGTCACGGAATGCTATGGGTGTAACGGTACGTAACGCTACGTAACAAGAGGCTCACCTACGAGCAGGCGGCCGCCGCCCCTGGGTGGGGCGGCGGAGTCGGCCGGTAAGCCGGATCCTGTCCCCCGGCCGGAGCCGGGGTGGCGACCATCTATCTGGGACGTCGGTTACCCGACGCCTCGCGCGGCCTACCTGGGACGTAACGGACGGGCCGTCCTGTCCCTGCTTGGCCTTGCTCCGGGCGGGGCTTGCCTGGCCGCCGCAGTCACCTGCGACGCCGGTGGTCTCTTACACCACCCTTTCACCCTTACCCCATCGGATGGGGCGGTCTGCTCTCTGTTGCGCTTGCCGCGGGTCACCCCGCCTGGGAGTTACCCAGCGCCCTGCCCTGTGGAGTCCGGACTTTCCTCACCGACCGACCGAAGGTCGGCCAGCGCGGCCGCCGGGCCGACTCCGCCATGTACGAGGGTACGTCGGATGCGGGCGGTGGGACAGGGCCGACCCCCTACGCTCCGCGAGGTGAGCCCGAACACCGCTGCCGCGAGTCCCATCGCCTGGATGGACGGCCGCGTGCTGCCGGCGGCCGACGCGACGGTCCCGCTCACCGACGACGGGTTCCTGCGCGGCGACGCGGTCTTCGAGACGATCCTCGTGCGTGGCGGGCGCACGCACGCGCTGAAGGAGCACCTCGCGCGGATGCGCGCGAGCGCGAAGACCGTGGGCATCGCGCTCCCCGTCCTCAAGCAGGTCGTCACCGACCTGCTGGTCGCCTGGGGCGAGCGCGACGGGGCCATCAAGCTCATCGTGACCCGCAGCCGCACCGTACGCGGGCTGGCGTTCCGGCCGACCTGGCCCGAGAGCATCTCCCTGGCGCCGGTCGAGGTCCCGTGGGCATCGGCGCTCAGCGGCGTCAAGACCATCTCCTACGCCGTGAACCAGCACGCGACCCGGCTGGCCCGCGAGGCACACGCCGACGATGCGATCGTCGTCTCCGGTGGCGTCGTGCACGAGCTCCCGACCGCGGCGATCGCCTGGGTGAGCGGCGGCCAGGTGCACTCGCCCGATCCCGGAGTCGTGCCGATCCTGGACTCGGTCACGCGCCGCCAGCTCGGCCTGGTCGTCCCCGTGAAGCTGGGCCGCTACACGCTCGACGACCTCCTGGCCGCGGACGAGGCGTTCGTGCTCAGCGCGACCCGCCCCGTCCTGCCCGTGCACGCCATCGGCGACCGCGAGCTCGACACGCCGGGCACACGCACGGCCGAGCTCCGGCAGGCACTCAGCGACCACATCGACGCGACGCTGGACGGGCTGCCGTGAGCGAGCGCCCACTCGTCATCGTCGCGAACCGCCTGCCCGTCTCCAAGCGTGAGGACGGCACGTGGCAGGCGAGCGCTGGGGGCCTCGTGACGGCCCTCCGGCCCGTGGTCGCCGAGCGCGGCGGGCACTGGGTCGGCTGGGACGGCGGCGAGGGCGACGTGCCCAGCCGCGTGGAAGGACTCGACGTCGACCTGCAGAGCGTGCGCCTCAGCAACGCCGAGGTGCAGGGCTACTACCACGGGTTCTCGAACCGGACCCTCTGGCCGCTGATGCACGACCTGGTCCGCAAGCCCGTCATCGATCGACGGGCGTGGCGGGTCTACGAGCAGGTGAATCGCAAGTTCGCCGAGGCCGTCGCCGCGATCGAGTTCGACGCCGACCGACCGCCGATGCTGTGGGTTCAGGACTACCACCTGTTCCTGACGCCCGACCTGCTCCGGGGGCTGTTGCCCTCGAGCCCCGTCGGGTTCTTCCTCCACATCCCGTTCCCGCCGCCAGAGCTCATGGCCCAGCTCCCCTGGCGCGAGCCCATCCTGCGCGGGATGCTCGGTGCCGACGTGGTCGCCTTCCACACCGACCGGTTCCGGCGCAACTTCCTCGGCTCCGTCGAGCGCGTTTTCCCCGAGATCGTGCGCAAGGGCAAGAAGCTGTTGCTGCCGGACGGTCGGAAGGTGCGGACCGCGGCACACCCGATCTCCATCGACGCCAGCGAGTTCGCCACGATCGCGCGCTCGGCCGGCACGGACGCGATCGTCGCGGAGCTCGAGGAGCAGTTCGCCGGCAAGACCGTCCTGCTCGGCGTGGACCGGCTCGACTACACCAAGGGCATCCGCCACCGACTGCAGGCCATCGAGCTGCTGCTCGAGCGGCGGCCCGACCTCCGCGAGCGCGTCGCCTTCGTCCAGATCGCCGTCCCCAGCCGCGACGACGTCAAGGAGTACAAGGAGCTCCGCGAGGACGTCGAGCTGACCATCGGCCGCATCAACGGGCGCTTCACCGAACCGGGCGGCGACGTGCCCGTGCACTACCTCTACCGGGGCGTGGAGAAGGAGCGCCTGCTGGGCTACTACCGGCTCGCGGACGTCATGCTCGTCACGCCGCTGAAGGACGGGATGAACCTCGTCGCCAAGGAGTACGTCATCGCGCAGCACGCGACGGGTGGCCACGGGCGCCTCGTCCTCAGCGAGTTCGCGGGCACCGCCCTCGAGATGCCGCGCGCGCTGCACTGCAACCCGTTCGACGTCGAGGGCCTGTCCTACGTCCTCGAGTACGCGATCGAGGCCGACGCGGAGAAGGCGGCGGACGCGATCGAGGCCCTCGCCGCGCGCGTCCGCGAGTTCGACGTGCACCGGTGGGTGAACGAGGAACTGTCAGACATCGAGGCGGCGGCAGGACGACGATCATGACGGAGCATCGGGCGGACGACCTGGAAGCCATCCTCGCGCACGCGGGCGACATCGAGCGGCGCCTCCTCGTCCTCGACTTCGACGGGACGCTGAGCCCCATCGTCGACCGGCCCGAGGATGCGGCCCTCGCGCCGGGTGTCCACGAGGCGCTCGAGACGCTCACGCGCCGGACGGCCGTGGTCGTGCTGAGCGGCCGACCCGTGGCCGAGCTGGTCCCGCGGATGGGCGACCTGCGGCTGACCATGATCGGCGGACACGGGGCGGAGATCCGCAGGCCGGACGGCGAGGAGACGGCGCTGTTCGACTCCGAGCGCTACGGGTCGACCCTGGACCGGGTCGCGGAGCGGGTCAGCGAGATCATCGACCCGGACCGCGGGTGGCAGCTCGAGCGCAAGCACGCGTCCCTGGCGATCCACCACCGGCGGGCAGACGACGACGAGGTGGAGCAGCTGCTCCCCCAGCTCCGCGAGGTGATCAGCGACCACGCCAACGAGAAGCCCGGCTGGGAGCTGCTGGACGGCAAGCGGGTCCTCGAGATGCGGCCGCTCGGTGTCGACAAGGGCGAGGCTCTGCGCTGGGCGGCCAGCCGCTACCCCGGACGCCGTCCGCTCGTCATCGGGGACGACGTCACCGACGAGGACGCCTTCCGCGCAGCACGCAAGCTCGGGGGCGACGGGGTCCTCGTCGCCGCCGAGCCGCGACCGACGTCGGCGCGCTGGCGGCTGGACGACACCTCGCGCGTCGTCGAACTCCTCAACCAGCTGCTGTCGCAGCATCCCGACGCACCCTCCGTGGAGCTCGGCGGCCAGGAGTCGGTCCGCTTCCACCAGATCCACGAGTACGGGCTGATCGGGGACTCCCGCACGGCCGCCCTGGTGTCGCCCGACGCGTCGATCGACTGGATGTGCGCGCCGCGCTTCGACTCGCCCTCGCTGTTCGCGGCCATCCTCGACCCGGTCCGCGGCGGGCGCTTCAGGGTCCGGCCCGTCGCCTGGCGAGAACTGCAGGTGCAGCGCACGTACCTCGGCGAGACG
>JBFHRB010000241.1:0-5226 GCA_041591915.1 Nitriliruptorales bacterium | reverse complement strand
GCGCTCCACGCCGGCGATCCTGCGCGCATCACCGCGGTCGCCCGGCGCCAGGCCGAGGTGAGCCACGCCCATCCGCTCGGGTGGCAGGGGGCGGTCGCGGTGGCGCTCGGCGTCGGCCACGCGGTGGTGGCCGGCGACTTCACCGCAGCCGATCTGCATCGGCTCGCGACGCAGGGAGATGCCGAGGGCCTCTCCGCAGGGCTGGCAGCCGCGGCTGACCTGGCCGAGCGCTGGCCCAACGACCCATCGCTGGCCCTGCGCGACGTCGGCGGCACGCTCGGGACGAACGTCACCGCGCAGGGATCGGTGCCGGCGGCGCTGTGGGTCGCGGCCGTCGCGACCGAGGTGCGCGAGGCCGTGGCGTTGGCGCTGGGCCTGGGCGGAGACGCCGACACGATCGCGGCCATGGCGACCGCCGTCGTCGCGGCGGCGCGCGGCGCGACGAACATCCCGGACGAGTGGCTCGCACGCTGCGAGGATGGGGCGAGGGGCATCACGTACGCCCGCGCGCTGGCCGATCGCCTCGCTGCGGCCGTGTGAGGCCCCCAGGGAGATCGGGGGGCCACCCCCTATGACGTGCGCGCGGGAGGTCGTCGACCATGGAGGTGTCGAGGAGACCACCCGTGACCAACGCCACGGCACCTGCCGTACCGAGCACCGACGCACCCGTCCGCAAGCGTTCCGGGGGCCGGGACCGCTACATCGATGCGATCCGGGCCTTCGCGCTGCTGATCGTCGTGCTGGGCCACTGGTTCGCCACGGCACTCGTGGTCGCGCCGGACGGCACCCTGCAGCAGACCGACCACCTGCTGCGGACCTGGGAGGGCGCCGCCTGGGCGACATGGATCCTCCAGGTCGTCCCGCTCTTCGTCTTCGTCTCCGCCGCCGTCAACGGGCCCTCGCTGCAGAGGACGTGGGACGAGGGTGGTTCCTTCGCCGACTGGTACCGCACTCGCCTGCGCAGGCTCATCCTGCCGGCCGCGGCCTACCTGACGACCTGGCTCGCGATCGCCGGCGGCATCCGCGCCGGCGCGGCGATCGGCATCAACGGTTTCGACGGTGCGTGGCGCGTGCTCGGGTTCTTCTCCGGGTCCCTGACCGTGCACCTGTGGTTCCTCGGCATGCTCGTGGCCACCCAGCTCCTCCTCCCGGTGGCGCAGGTGCTCGATCGCCGCTACGGCTGGCGTGCGCCGCTGGTGATGGTGGTCGCCGCCGTCCTCGTCGACGTCGTCCGGTTCACCATCGGTGGTGGCGCCGGGATCTGGGGCACGCCCAACGCGCTCCTGGTCTGGCTCGTGCCCCAGCAGCTCGGCCTGCTCTGGGGGCGCGGGAAGCTCAACCTCCCGACGGCGCTCGGTTTCCTGACGGTCGGGCTCGCGACGCTCGTCGCCGGCGTCGAGGTGTTCGGCTACGGCGTCTCCCTGGTCGGGGGCGACCTCGCGAAGAACAACGTGCTGCCGCCCACCGTGATGCTGGGTGGACTCGCGCTCGCCCAGGCCGGGGCCATCGTGCTGCTGGCCAAGCCGGCCCGTGCCGTCCTCCGCTCGGACGTCGTCTGGGGCGCGGTACAGGTGCTCGGGGCCGTCGGCATGCCCCTGTACCTGTGGCACAAGTCGTTCGAGCCGATGGTCGCGGCATCGTTGTCGTCGCTCAACCGCGTGGACCTGATCGACGGTGTCGTCCCGTCGTCACCGGGCTTCTGGTCGGGTCGGCTGGCGTGGGTCGCGCTGCTCCTGCTCGTCACGGTGCCGTTCGCCGTCTGGCAGTTGCAGCGCGCCCGTGCCGCGGCGCGGGCGAGGCGGGACGGGCCGCCTCCGCAGGAGGCGCGCGACATGCGGTCCAACCGCCCCGTGGCCACGGGCCGGGTCGTCGTCGCCTCGGGCCTCACCGTCGGCGCGATCGCGCTCGCGATGCTCGGCGGGGTGACGGACTTCGTGCGCCTCGGGGCAGCGGTCGGTGGGCTGATGTTCGCGCTGACGCTGACCTCGACCACGCGGCACCGTGCGGAGACGAGCCGCTAGGCGGTCTGCTCGCGCTTGGCCAGCGCCCGCAGGAGCGTGTGGGCGAGGACGAAGATGCCCCAGCCGAACGCCGGGTAGCCCGCGAAGTCGATGCCCCCACCTTCGAACAGGTCGATGCCGGTCACCCCGACGACGGTCGATGCGTACCAGATCAGGTGGGCGCGCCACACGCGATCGGAGAAGCGCCTCTTCGTGCCGCGCGCCTTCTCGCGTACGGCGGCCACGGTCGGTGGCGGCATGCCGCGTCGGCGCTCGTCCATGGCATGGACCAACTCGTCCTCGGAGACGCCGAACTCCCGCGCGATGGACACGACGTCGGCATAGGTCAGGCCCTCCCGCAACTCCTCCTTGCGCTCGTCGGTGAGCCGTTGGAGGCGGGCAGCCATCTCGATGAGGTCCGCGGCTTCCTCGCGGCTGTAGCTGCGGTGGTGGAACTCGCTGGCCATGCGCCGGAGCGTAGCCCCCTACGCTCGGTCACTTCTCCGGTTGGGGGCTGTGATGGTCGAGGTCATCGGGTACGTCGCGTCGCTGCTGGTGCTGGTGTCGTTGCTGCAGGCGTCGATCCTGCGGCTGCGCTGGATCAACCTGGTCGGGTCGCTGGTCTTCACGGCCTACGGGGTGCTGATCGAGGCCTGGCCGGTCGCGTTGGTGAACTTCTCCATCGCGTTGATCAACGTCTACTACCTGCGGCAGCTGCTCGGTCCGGAACCGAGCTTCGCTGTGCTTCCGGTCCGCACCGACTCCGCGTACCTCGACCGGTTCCTCGAGTTCCACGCCCGAGACATCGGGCGGTTCGTGCCCGAGTTCGACGGGTTGCGGGACGACCACCACGCGTTCTTCGTGACGCAGGACCTGATCCCCGCGGGGGTGGTGCTGGCACGCCCGCTGGCCGACGACGGCACGTGGCTGATCGACCTCGACTACGCCATCCCGGGAGACCGAGACTTCAAGCTGGGGCCCCACCTGGACCGGCGATCGACGAGGCTGCAGGACGAGGGCGCCCGACGCCTCGTGGCGCGACCGACCCAGCCGGCACATCGCCGCTACCTCGAACGGCTCGGCTTCCTCCCGGAGGGCGACCAGCTCACGCTCGCCCTCTAGCCGGACGGTCGGTCCTTGCCCTCGGACCGCCGGATCCGAAGGGGGCGATGGTCGCCGATGCCACGCAGCTTCATCGACTTCGTCTTCTTGACGTCGAAGCCGTCCTTGAGCTGTTCATCGAGGCCCTCCGCGGCGAGGAGGCTCCACGGCTCCGCATGGTCGGTCAGCCGGGCGGCCAGGTTCGTGGGTTGTCCGAAGTAGTCGCCGTCGCGCACGACCAGCGGGCCGCGGGCGAGCCCCGCGCGACGCGGGGCCTCACCGAGCCGGCCCCGGTCGGCGACGATGTCGAGCAGCGCGTCGGCGAGGTTGCCCACATCTGATCCGACGACCATCGCCGCGTCGCCGATGAACTTCGCGAGCAGGAGGTCGTCGTAGCGGCCGACGACCTCGTGCACGAGCTGTTCGAAGTCCTCGAGCACCTCCACCAACCCGGCCGGATCGATCTGGGAGGACAACGCGGTGTAGCCCACCACGTCGACGAACCCCACAGCCATCGTGATCTCGCGCTCACCGGTCCGGGCCGCTGCCTGAACGATGTCGGTCGCGAGCAGCTGCCTGAGGATGTTGAGGTAGTCGTCGGCCAGCAGCGACGTCAGGATGGGCAGCGACTCGAGCTGCTCCATGGCTGCCTCGTCGGCGTCCTGACCGACCGCGGGTCGCTGCACGAGCAGGTCGCGCGACAGCACGAGGTCGTTGATGACGATGCTGCTCAGCGACCGCTGTCGCACTCGCGCCGACCTGACCAGGACGTCGAGCGGATACACGTCGAGGAGTCGGGCCACCCGTTCGGCGTAGCGGATGTCGTCGTCGGTGTAGCCGTCCGCGTGGATGCGGTCCGAGGCTTCGAATGCCTCCCGCAGGACCTGTGCCGGCACGCCAGCCTTCTGGGCGACGTCACGGAGGGAGTGGGGACGCTCGCGACGAACGAGCGCCTCGATCGCGGCGATCTGTGTTGCGGTGAGGAGGACACCGTTGGCCTGCTCCACGTCGATGGCCGGCGTCGGCGAGGCGTCCGGGGTCTCCGGCGTCGTCACGTCCTCCGGTTGCTCGTCACTCATCGCCAGGCCTCGTTGTCTCGTCCGGGTGGGTCCGGCAGCAGCCGCGCCACGCGACGCACCATCGACGGCGGTGCGGCGGCTGGCACGTGGCTGATGTTGACCTGCTGGAAGAAGTCCCGCAACGCGCGCCGGTACCGGCCAGGTGCATGGTTCCAGCTGTGGACGTGGCCGGCCCCGTCCACCCGTACGTAGGTGACGAGGTCGGGTCTGGCTGCGGCGAAGGCATCGGACAGCCAGACCGGGACGATGGGGTCGGCATCGCCGTGGAACAGCAGGATCGGGTGGCCGAACTCGTCGGCACCCTTCACGTGGTTGAGGGCGTCGAAGTCGAGGCGCGACCGGGCCTTCGCAGCGGCCATGATCGGCGGCACGAGCCAGCGCGGCAGGCGGGCAGCGCTCGCGATGTGCTCCAGGATCGGGCCCCAGTCCAGCGCGGGCGAGTCGAGGATGACCCCGACCACGCGGTCGGCGAGGTCCGAGCGACGCAGGAAGGTCGCGACGATCGACCCACCGAGTGAGCAGCCCGCGAGCACGATGCGCTCCGCCCCGCGGACGAGGGCCAGGGCGACGGCATGCTCGAGGTCCTCCCACTCGGACTGGCCGAGCTGGAGTCGCGGCGCCGGGGCAGCGGCCCACTCGTCGGTGCGGTAGCTGATGACGAGGGCCGTGTTGCCACAGTCGAGCGCGGTGTGGACGATGCGGAAGAGCTCGGCCCGCCGCGCGCCGCGGCCATGGACGCCGATCACCCAGGTCTTCCGCGCGGCATCGTCCGAGACGAGGGGATCGAAGCGCCAGGCGGGCAGGTGGCCCCCGCCCGGTGCGAGCACGGGTTCGATGGACCAGGTCGCGCCCGCCGCCCGTGCCAGTGGCTGCGGGTCGTCCGGCCACGCGTACGACAGCACGGCCGCCTCCACGGGCCAGGGCCTCGGCAGCTGCACCTGGCGACGGTCGCGCCGCCGCCGGCGGCGATCGCCCTGCCGTCGGTCCGCGCGCCGACGGGCCTCGGCATCGGCCTCGGCCTGCCCCGCGGGCTCTGCGGGGTCGGC
>JBFHRB010000240.1:0-5228 GCA_041591915.1 Nitriliruptorales bacterium | reverse complement strand
GTTCGCCCGCCTCGGGCTCGAGCTGGGAGCAGACCGGGTCATCGACATGGCTGAACGCTTCGGGTTCAACCGGCGCATCCCGTACCCCGTCGAGCCCGCCCGCAGCGTCATCCCGAAGGACCTCGACGAGCCGTCGCTCGCACAGTCCTCGATCGGCCAGCGCGACGTCCGCATGACCCCGCTCCACGCATCCATGATCGCGGCCGCCATCGCCAACCAGGGCACGATGATGCGCCCGCACGTCGTCGCGAACGTGCTCGATCCCACCGGCCGCGTCGTCCGCGGGGCCATCGTCGGGCCCTGGAACGAGGGCGGCTTCTCCGCGCAGGTCGTGCCCCCACGCACCGCCGAGCAGCTCACCAACCTCATGGTCGACGTCGTCGACGCCGGCACCGGTCGCGCTGCGGCGATCCCGGGCTTCCGGGTCGGCGGCAAGACCGGCACGGCCACGGTCCCCGACCGCACCGACACGGTGTGGTTCATCGGATTCGCCGAGGACGAGGTCGCGGTGGCCGTGGTGCTCCCCGATGCCGGCGAGGGAGCGACGGGCGGTGGCGTCGCCGCCCCGATCGCCAAGGCCGTCATGGAGGCCGCGCTCGGCCTGCGGTGATCGGCACGTACGGACGTACACCCCGTCGCTCGGATGGCGGCAGGGGGCCGCCCGTACCTTCGCAAGCCCGACCCCAACGGTGTCCAGGCCGTGCAGCACCCCAACGAACAGACCATCCTCGCCGAGCGGTACCGGCTCGACCGGCTGCTCGGTCACGGCGGGATGGCCGAGGTGTACGCGGCGACCGACCTGGCGTTCGACCGGCGCGTCGCCGTGAAGGTGCCGCTCCCGCAGTACCTCGGTGCGCGCGGGTTCGCGCATCGGTTCCGTCGCGCGGCGGAGGCCGCCGCCAACATCTCGCACCCGCACATCGTCGCCGTCCTCGATCGCGGCGAACAGGGGGGCGTCCCGTTCCTCGTCATGGAGCAGGTCGACGGAACGTCGCTGAGGGAAGCGCTGCGGTTCCGGAGCTTCGACACCGAGCAGGCGGTGGAGCTGTGCGCCGACGTGGCCTCGGCGCTGCAGCACGCCCACTCCCTGGGGATCGTGCACCGCGACATCAAGCCGGACAACATCCTCCTGTCGGCCGACGGCACGGCGAAGGTGGTCGACTTCGGCCTGGCGCGCCTCATCGACGCCCGGCAGCGAGTCGACACGGGCCCGCTCGGTTCCGCCGCCTACCTCTCCCCCGAGCAGGCCAGCGGTGACTCGCTCGACGCGCGCTCCGACGTGTACTCCCTCGGCATCGTGCTCTACGAGCTGCTCACCGGGGCGCGACCGTTCAGCGCCGAGAGTCCCGTCGCCATCGCGCTCAAGCACCTCAACGAGCCGCCGCCCCCACCCCGGCGCCTGAACCCGGCCGTCCCTCGCGAGGTCGAGGCCGTCGTCATCCGGGCGCTCGCCAAGGACCCGCGCGACCGCTTCCAGTCGATGGGCGAGCTGCGCGAGGCGCTGCACCGCGCCCTCCACGGCCAGTCCGTGCATGCCCGCGTGCGATCGGCCCTGTCGGCCGACGGGCCCACCGACGCGTCCAGCACCGAGGCCCAGCGCGTGCAGGAATCGGCGCGCGTTCGTCGCCGCCAACTCGCGCTGCTCGTCACCCTGACCCTGCTCGCCGTGGTCGCGCTGCTGGCCATCGCGGAGCCCGTCGAGGCGCTGACGCACATCGGGCCGTTCGGCCGTCGTTGGTAGTCTCCGCCCAACTCCACGGGTCCCTCGATGGGACCGGCCATGCCCGGGGGTGGTCCTTTGAAGACCGGCGCACTGCTCGCCGGCCGCTACGAGCTCGAGGGCGTCCTCGGGCGTGGCGGCATGGCCGAGGTCTACCGGGCCAAGGACCAGGTCCTCGACCGTCCCGTGGCGGTCAAGATCCTCCACCAGCGGTTCCGTGACGACGAGCAGTTCCTGGCACGGTTCGGCCGCGAGGGCAAGGCCTCCGCGTCGCTGAACCACCCCAACATCGTGGCGGTCTTCGACACCGGGTGGCACGAGGGGCTGCCCTTCATCGTCATGGAGCTCGTCCACGGTCGGTCGCTGCAGGACGCCATCACGGCCGGTGGCCTCACGGAGGACCGCGCTCTCGAGGTGCTCGCCGCGGTGTGCGCGGCGCTGCAGTACGCGCACGATCGGGGGCTGGTCCACCGCGACATCAAGCCAGGGAACATCCTGCTCGCCGACGACGGGCGCGTGAAGGTCACGGACTTCGGCATCGCCCGCGCGATCGACGTCGACACGGTCACGCAGACCGCGGCGGTCCTGGGGACCGCCGCCTACCTGTCCCCCGAGCAGGCGCAGAACCAGCGGGTCGACCACCGGTCGGACGTGTACTCCATGGGCGTCGTGCTGTACGAGCTGCTCACGGGACGCCCGCCGTTCGAGGGGGACAGTCCGGTCAGCGTGGCGTACATGCACGTCCAGGAGCTGCCCGTCCCGCCGCGCGAGGTCGACCCGTCGATCTCGACCGCCGCCGAGGCGATCGCGATCCGCGCCATGGCCAAGAACCCCGTCAACCGCTACCAGACCGCCGACGAGCTGCGGGAGGACCTGCTCCGAGCACGCGTCGGCCGCAGCGTCTCGGCACCGGCCGTCCTGCGGGCCAACGAGACCGCGGTGCTCGATGCTGCCGCCGTCCGGTCGAACCGCAGCGCCACGGCCGAACGCCGGCGGCGCCTCATCGGGTACGTGACCCTGACGATCGCCACCGTCGCCGCTGCCGCCGCGCTCGTCCTCGTCCTCGCCCAGTTCCTGGCGGGCGACCAGCAGGCCCTGCCCACGGTGCCGAGCGTCGTCGGGATGACCATCGCCGAAGCCACGGAGACGTTGCAGGCGCGGGGGCTGCGTGCCATCCCGGTCGACGACGAGTTCTCCGAGTCGATCGAGGCCGGCCGGATCGTGTCGCAGCGGCCGCCAGCCGGGAGCCAGGTGGCCGACGGCAGCGTCATCGAGCTGACGACGAGCCTCGGCCAGGAACGCGTCGTGGTCCCGAGTCTCAGCGGCATGACCGAGGACGAGGCCCGCGCCGCACTGCGCGACGCCGGGCTCATCCCGGGGGAGCGCACCGAGGAGTTCAGCGATGACGTCGAGGCCGGGGTCGTGCTGCGGACGATGCCACCCGCCGGCGACCGGGTCACTCGCCAGAGCCGGGTCGACTTCGTGGTCAGCGCAGGCCAGGACCTCGCGCGGGTGCCTCCGGTCGTCGGACTCCCGGAGTTCGACGCCCGCGCCGAGCTCGAGGACGCGGGCTTCAACGTGCTTCGCGTCGAACGGTTCAGCGACACCGACGCGGCGGGGACGGTGATCGGCCAGGATCCCCCAGCCGGCAGCGAGCTGCCGCGCGGATCCGACGTGACGATCATCGTGAGCAAGGGCCCGCAGGCGGAGCCGTCACCCGAGCCCTCACCCGAGCCGTCGCCGGAGCCCTCACCGATCATCCCGCCGCCACCTGCGCCCGGCGGCGGTGACGGGACCTGAGCGGGCCGTCAGCGGCCGGCCCCCCGGCAGTACGCTCGCCCCATGGGAGATGACGCGGAACGCCTCGGCTTCGTCGCGAACGTCACGAGCGCCATCACGTCCCTGGACGTCCCGGCCGACGCGGTCACGTACGCGCTCGAGGCCCTCCAGGCGCGGGACGGCGTCGACGTCGCGGCGTTCCTCGAGCGTTCGGACGACGCGAACCTCGCCGCCGCCGTGGTCGTCGGCGCCGCCGGACTCAACGGGGCCGGTCGGCTCCCCATCCTCGGGTCAGCCGAGGGCCTGACGTTCACCTCCTGCGAGACGTTGGTCGTCCACGACCTCCCCGAGGAGGGCCGCTTCCACCCGCCACGGGCTCTCGTCCGCGCCGGGGTGCGGGGACAGGTCGTCGCGGCCGTGGGCCGCCAACCGCTCGGCGTCATCTCCCTGTGCAGTCGCGAACCCGGACGCTTCACCGACGTCCACGTCGACTCCCTCGAGATCGTCGCGACCGTCCTCGGCGCCCACCTGACCGAGCTCGAGGCGATGCACGCCGTGCGCGACGCGACCTCGCGGATCGAGCGGCTCGCGACCCACACGTCGGACGTCGTCTTCCGCTACCAGCTGGCCCCCGTTCGGCGGATCGAGTACGTGAGCCCCGCGATCGAATCGGTCTTCGGCAGGCCCCGGAGCGTCTTCCTCGAGCACGTGGACGCCTGGATCGGCCAGGTCCACCCGGAGGACCGCGCGCGTGTCGAGGCACAACTGGCCGAGGGCCTCGCCGAGACGCCGTTGCGGTTCCGCATCCGTCGGTCGACCGGAGAGATCCGCCACCTCGAGGTCGTCGGCTCGCACCTGGAGCGGTCGGGCGACCGGATCGTGCTCGAGGGCCTCGCGCGCGACATCTCGGCGCGACTGGCGATCGAGACGGCCGTGCGGCAGTCCGAGCTGGAACGTCGCGAGGCGAGCGCGACCGCGTCGGAGCTCCACCGACTGAAGACCTCGTTCCTGCAGTCGATGTCGCACGAGCTCCGGACCCCGCTGACGGCGATACTCGGCTACGCCTCGACCATCGCGGAGTACGACGCGGAACTCGATCCCGCGAAGCGCGCGGCGTTCCTCGAGCCCATCATGGCCAATGCGCGACGACTCGATGCGCTGATCGCCGACATGCTCACCGTCGACCGGCTCGATCGGGACTCCCTGCCGATCGACCCCATCCAGCTGGACCTGGCCGAGCTCGTGCAGGACGTCGTACGAGCCATGGACGTCGGCTCGCACACCGTCATCGCCGACCTCTCGGCCGCGATGGTCGAGGCCGATCCCGCGAAGGTCGGCCGCATCGTCGAGGCGCTCCTCGGCAACGCGACCAAGCACACGCCCCGCGGCAGCACGGTCTGGGTCAACGTGCGTCCGCACCAGGGCGGTGCGTTGCTGACCGTCGAGGACGATGGGCCGGGGATCCCGGACGGCCGCAAGGAGGCGATCTTCGCCTCCTTCAACCAGGGGCCCGATCGGCCGAGCCACCAACCCGGCGTTGGCCTGGGCCTGCCATTGGCGCACGGGCTCTCGAGGATCCATGGGGGGCGTTGCTGGGTGGACGACCGCGAAGGCGGCGGCGCCAGCTTCCACGCCTGGCTGCCCGCGATGCCGCCGCAGGCGGCGGAGGCCCCATGGGACCCGGCTGCCGACGATGCCCTCGGTCACGCGTAGCCACCCTGTCGTCATC
>JBFHRB010000239.1:0-5228 GCA_041591915.1 Nitriliruptorales bacterium | reverse complement strand
GCTCATGCGCGGCGCCGGCTGCAACGTCTGCGAGAAGTCCGGCTTCCTCGGACGAACGGCCGTCTACGAGATGCTGTCGGTGACGCCGCGCCTGCGCGAGATGATCATCGAGGGCGCGACCGAGACCAAGATCGCGAAGCAAGCCCGTGAGGACGGGATGCGCACCCTCCGCGAGGACGCACTGGTCAAGGCCCTCAACGGCCTCACCACGCTCGCGGAGGTCCTGCGCGTCACGCCGGACGCCGAGCTCGACCTCGACGCCATCCAGCGCGCTGCCGTCGGCGACTTCAGCGTCCCCGAACCCGAGGTCCCGCTCGACATCGGCCTCAGCGATCTCGAGGAGGGCGACGAGGCACCCCTGGCCCCCGACCTCGAGCCGACCGGCGATGCCACGGTCCTGGTCGTCGACGACGATGCGTCGATCCGCGAACTGCTCGGCGTGCTGCTCATGGACGACTACGTCGTACTCGAGGCTGCCGACGGCGAGGACGCGCTGGCGCTCGCCAAGAAGAACCGCCCCGATGCGGTGATCCTCGACTTCAAGCTGCCCGATCGCGATGGCATCGAGGTCACACGCGAACTCCGCGCGGCCGCCAACACGCGGGACGCCGCGATCATCATGATCACCGGTGTCGAGGACCCCTCCACCGAGGTCGAGGGTCTGCTCGCCGGCGTGGACGACTACATCACGAAGCCGTTCGACGAGGACGTGCTGAAGATGCGGCTCAGCGCCGCGGTCAAGCGCAACCGGCGCCGCTGACCGGGCCCGCTGGAACCGCGTCCGCTGGCTGGACGCCGGTCGAGGCCCCGGCCGGGCCGTCGGTACCATCGAGCCACGCGCGCTCG
The DNA here is from genome assembly GCA_041591915.1 of Nitriliruptorales bacterium. Taxonomy (GTDB): domain Bacteria; phylum Actinomycetota; class Nitriliruptoria; order Nitriliruptorales; family Nitriliruptoraceae; genus JBFHRB01. The sequence continues at coordinate 4,382 of JBFHRB010000239.1, read as the reverse complement.
CGCGCATCCTGCCCCCGCTCGCACGACCAGAGGCTCCACCGTGCCCACGAAGGACGAGGTGCTCGCCGCACTCGCGACCGTCGATGACCCGGAGATCAACAAGCCGATCACCGAGCTCGGCATGGTCGGCGACGTCCGGATCGACGGCGGTGTCGTCGAGGTCGACATCAAGCTGACCATCCCGGGCTGCCCCCTGAAGGACCGTATCCAGACGGACGTGAGCACGGCCATCGCGCGGCTCGGCGGCGTGGACACCGTCCGGATCGGATTCGGGTCCATGTCCGACGAGGAGCGCAAGGGGCTGTCCTCGCAGCTGCGCGCCGAGCGCGGGATGAACGCCCAGCAGCCGGAGATCAGCTTCGCGGCCGCGGACAGCACGACGAAGGTCATCGCGGTCGCGTCCGGCAAGGGTGGCGTGGGGAAGTCATCCGTCACCGTCAACCTGGCCGCCGCCCTCGCCGCCAGGGGCCACTCGGTCGGCGTGCTCGACGCCGACATCTGGGGCTACTCGATCCCGAGGATGCTGGGAGTCGAGGGCAAGCCCGTCGCCCTCGACGGCATGGTCATGCCCCTGCAGGCGCATGGCTGCAAGGTGATCTCGATCGGGTTCTTCACCGACCCCGACCGGTCCGTCATCTGGCGTGGACCCATGCTGCACCGCGCGCTCCAGCAGTTCCTCGCCGACGTCTACTGGGGCGAGCTCGACTTCCTGCTCTGCGACCTCCCGCCCGGCACGGGCGACATCGCGATCTCGCTCGCACAGATGCTCCCGAACGCCGACATGGTCGTGGTGACCACCCCCCAGCAGGCCGCACAGAAGGTCGCCCTGCGCGCCGGGAAGGCGACCGAGCAGACGGGCATGAAGGTCGTCGGCGTCATCGAGAACATGGCCACCTTCACCTGCCCGAACTGCGGCGAGAGCCACGACGTCTTCGGCTCCGGCGGTGGCCAGGCCCTGGCGGACGAGCTCGGCACCGAGCTCCTCGGCCGCGTCCCGATCGACGTCCGACTGCGTGAGGGCGGCGACGACGGCACGCCCCTCGTCGTGTCCGATCCCGACGTTCCCGCCTCGCAGGCCCTGACCTCGATCGCCGAGAAGCTGTCGAAGCAGGCCACCTCGCTGGTCGGCCGCAAGCTGCCGTTCGTCAGCTGAGGACGCTCAGCCCGTCTCGCGGTCCCGCACCGCACGCCGGAGGCTGCGCCAGGCGCGGCTGCTGAGCACGCCGATCGCCAGGCCGGCAACGACGTCCGTCACGTAGTGGACGCCGACGTACACCCGGGACAGCGCCACGAACCCGGCCCCGGCGGCCGCGACGCTGCGCGCGCCCGGAGGCAGTGACGGCGCCAGGGCCGTCGCCATCGCCGCAGCCACGGCAGGGTGCCCGCTGGGCCACGACGAGCCTGCCGGCTCGGCGACCAGCCGGTCGGCGCCGTCCGCCTGATAGGGGCGGGGGCGGCCGACCAGTGGCTTGATCCCCTGGGCTGCGGTCCACGCGACCAAACCCGCGCCGGCGACGTCCACCGCGGCCCGGCGGCGCCCGCTGATCGCGAGCGCGGTGCTCACGCCGGTGATCGCGAAGACCGAGCCGAGGTCGGTGCCTGCGGCGACGGCCACGTCCGCAGCGCGGCCGAGGGGCTGCGCGAGCACCTCGCCCACTCGACGGTCGACGTCGGTGGCGCGCTTCGACCGCGTCGCCGCGAACGATGCGCCGATGGCGAGGCCGCACAGCAGCAGGGTGCGATCCCTCACGTCGCCTCCGGGTCGAACGGGGGCGGCTCGTCCGTCGCTCGCGAGGGCTCGCCGGATGCAACTCGGGCCATGTTGCGGCCCGCGTCCTTCACGTCGCGCGAGATGGCCTTCAGCTCGCGGTCGAGCTCCTCGAGGTTGGCCGCACGCTTGAGCTCGTCGACGCTGCGCTGCGTCTCGCGGCGGAAGCGCGCGATCCAGGTACCGGCCTTGCGCATCAGGTCCGGGAGGCGCTCCGGGCCGACGACGACCAGCAGGATGAAGGCGATCACGAGGATCTCCTGGAACCCGAGGTTGTTCATCGGAATCGCCTGGTCGGACAGGGATGGCGAGCGTACCGGCGGGCGGTCACCCGCCCCCGGCCCCGCGCGTACCTCGTCAGCGCGGGCGCTCGGACAGCTCGACCTCGACGAGGCGCTCCCCGCCCTCCTTGATGACCCGCAGCGTCATCGTGTCGCCGGGCTGGCGGCCCCGGATCGCGATGATCAGGTCCCGCATGCCGGTCACGCGCTTGCCGTCCGCCTCCAGGATGATGTCGCCCTGTCCGAGCCCGGCGGCCTCGGCACCCGTGCCCTCGACGACCGAGTCGACGACGACGCCCTCCTCCTGGGCCACCCCGTACTCGTCGTTGTTGAGCGGGTTGAGGTCGAAGCCCTGGATCCCGAGGAAGGCGTGGCGGACGAACCCCTGGACGATCAGCTGGTCGGCCGTGGCGATGACGACGTCCGACGGGATCGCGAACCCGATGCCGGCGTTCTCGCGCGTGGCGGACAGGATCGCCGTGTTGATCCCGATCAGCCTGCCCTGCGCGTCGACGAGCGCGCCCCCCGAGTTGCCGGGGTTGATGGCCGCATCGGTCTGGATGACGTTGGGGATGTAGACGGCGTCGGCGCCGCCGCCCGAGTCGATCTCGCGGTTGAGGCCGCTGACGATGCCCGTGGTGACGGACTGGTCGAGGCCGAACGGGCTGCCGATCGCGACCGCCAGCTCGCCCACCTGCGGCGTCTCGCCGCGCACCTGGATCGCCGGCAGTCCGGTCGCCTCGACCTTGATCACCGCGAGGTCGTTGAGGGCGTCCGTCCCCACGACGCGCGCCTCGGTCTTCTCGCCGTCGGCGTACTGCACGATCAGCGCGTCGGCGTCGGCGACCACGTGGTTGTTGGTCAGGATGTAGCCGTCCGAGCGGTAGATGACGCCGGAGCCGTTGCCGACCTCGCGTTCGATGGTGCTGCCCGGGTCGTCCGGGTCGCGCTGCCGCTCCACGATCGCGATGCGGACGACGGACGGGGTGACGGCCTCGGCGACGGCGGGGACGACGCCGAGCGCCGCTCCATCGCCCGCCGCGTCGACGACCGGCGCCGAGATCACGGGTCCCGCGGTCCCGCGGTAGGCGGGCAGCGTTCGGACCGCCGCGAGCGTGGCCGCCGTGGCGATGATCGCGCCGACCATCGCGCCCGCGAGCGGGCCGACGACGCGGTCACGGAGCCTCGGGCCGGTCGGGACCGGGGCTGCGGGCTCGCTGGTACCCGTCGTGTCCGGCGGCCGGATCGACCCGATCGGCGACCCCGGACCCTCGCGGTGGTCGCCCCAGTCGCTCGGCGGCGTCACGGGGTAGCTCGGCGTCGGCGCTGGGGGCGGCGCGTGCTCGGCCAGCGGCTCGATGACCACCGCACGGTCGCCCGTCGCGGCCGCCGGCGGCGGGCCGGCTGCCATCGGGGTCTCGGGTTGCGGGTGCTGCTCGGTCATCGGCGCTCCAGCTCGGTCAGTCGAAGGGCCACAGCCAGCCTCCGATCCGGGCGATGCCCCGGAACAGGCGGCCAGGCATGGAGGGTGCCTCATCGTGAGGGAGTTCGGAGACAAGGCTCGCGAGGACGTCCGTCGGGGCGTCGGAGACCACCGTGAAGACCATGCCGTCACCGGACCAGACGAGGCGCTCCGGCTCGGCTCCCGGCCAACGGTGGACACGGACGTCGCCGAGGTCGACCTCCTGAGCGCCGTCCAGGGCCCGCGCCTGCAGGTCACCGGGCTGCTGGTAGACGGACACGCTGTAGAGCCCATCGCTGTACAGGAGGTGCAGCGAGCCCGTCGACGCATCACCGACCGCCGAGCTGGACCGCAGGTCGAACGCGCCGGGCAGGCCAGCCGGCACGACCCAGCCGACGTCCGCGAGGATCGCACGGCTGCGGCCGCTGACGGGCATGACGCTGGAGGCGCTGCGCGACTCGGCTGCGTCCGCCCCCTCGAGCGGGGTCCGGCGCGCGACCAGCGTCGTGAAGGCGACGAGCCGGTCGGGTGAACCATCGCCGTTGAACGTCTCGCGGCGCACGGCGAGGTCCGTCACGTCGTCGATGAAGAGCCGCTCGCGGACGTGCTCGGCCCCGACCTCGCCGATGGCGATCGGCGTTGCCCGCCCGGTGTCGAGCGCCACCGGGGCCTCCAGCCAGAGCACGTACTTGGTGGACGCCGCCAGCGCCCCACCCCTGGCGCCGGCATCGCTCTCTCCGAGTTGGAGCAATTCGTCGCCGCGCAGGTAGAACGCACCCTCGTCGTCACGGCCCACCAGCCAGCGATCCACCTGCCCGGCCTGGTAGGTGCCATCGGCACCCTGGGCCACGTCGATCTCCACGACGGTCGG
>JBFHRB010000238.1:0-5241 GCA_041591915.1 Nitriliruptorales bacterium | reverse complement strand
GAGCGCACCGAGCTCCAGTACAGCCTGGTGCCCGTCCAGATCTCCGACACCATCATCGCGGTCGCCGAACAGACCGTGCTCGCCTCGGACGACCATCGGCTCGACCTGCAGATCGAGCCGGACCTCCCACTCGCGCTGGCAGACCGCCTCCGTGTCCGACAGGTGGCAGCGAACCTGTTGAGCAACGCCGTCAAGTACTCGCCCGATGGCGGGGCCGTCACGGTCAGCGTGGGACGGTCGGGGGACACCATCGAGGTCGCCATCAGCGACGAGGGACTGGGCATCCCCGAGGCGTCGCGGGACCGGCTGTTCGAGAAGTTCAGCCGGCTCCACAGCGACGCCGGGATCCGGGGCACCGGCCTCGGGCTGTACCTGACCAAGCAGCTCGTGGAGGCGATGGGGGGCGAGATCACCGTCGAGAGCGTCGAGGGGGAGGGCACGACCTTCCGGTTCTGCCTGCCGATCGCCGACGACACACCGAGCGGGGCCCTGCCAGAGATGGAGCTGCCGGAGCCCGCGCCGCCCCGCCACCCCGCTCGGTCCGGCTGACCGGACCGGCCTCAGCCGGGACCGCCAGCAGCCGACCTCAGGTGCTCCACGTCCCCGGCCTCGACCCGGACGCGCTCACCCTCGGCGGTCCGAACCAGCAGCGCACCGTGCTGGTCGACGTCCACGGCCTGCCCCTCGACGACACCACCAGGCGTGAGCGCGCGGACGACCTGCCCGAGCGTCACGCAGTGGCGGCGGTACATCGCGAGCAGGACCGCCGTCTCCCCTCGCTCGAGGTCGAGCAGCCAGGAATCCAGCGCGCCCAGGGCGTCGCCGAGGACGTCCCACTGGTCCACGTCGGCCCCGGCGTCCTCGGCCAGGCTGGTCCACTCGGCGGACTCACCCTCGCGGACGACGCCTCGCCAGTCGACGTCCACGCCGAACCCGATGATCAGCCCACCGAGCTCCGGGCGATGCTCGACGAGCACGCCGGCGCACTTGCGGCGGGAGGCGAGGAGGTCGTTGGGCCACTTCAGCTCGGCCTCGACCCCCGCCTTGCGGGCGGCATGGTGCAACGACAGGCCGACGGCCAGCGGTACGAGCGACATCCCGAAGCGCGGGACGGCGACGAGACAGCTCGCGAGCAACGACCCGCCCGTGACGTCGGTCCACGGTCGACCGCCGCGCCCGCGCCCTGCCGTCTGGTGGTCGGCGACGACGACGAGGCCGGCGGGCCTGCCCGCAGCCGCGTGCTCGGCGACCACGTCGTTCGTCGACGTGACGACGTCGTGGTACTCGACGGTGTACCAACGGGACGGCCCGTCGAGCAGGGCCTGCAGTCGAGGGGACGGGGCGCTCACGCTGGCTCCGGCCGGAAGGGGTCAGGGTCTCCGACGGTAGGATGCCGCGGCCATCGCTGCCATCGGCGATCGGCTCCCCACCGCCGATCCAGCAAGCCCAGAGGAGCACCCAGGGTGTCCCAACTCACGACCAAGGAGAAGCTCGAGGAGCTTCGACGTCGACGTGACGAAGCCATCTCGGGCAGCGAGAAGGCGATCGAGAAGCAGCACGCCCGCGGCAAGCTGACCGCGCGCGAGCGCGTCGACCTGCTGCTCGACGAGGGCTCCTTCGTCGAGATGGACCGCTTCGCGGTGCACCGCGCGAGGGGCTTCGGGATCGAGGACAAGAGGATCCTCGGCGACGGCGTGATCACGGGCCACGGGACGATCGACGGTCGCCGGGTCTGCGTGTTCAGCCAGGACTTCACCGCCTTCGGCGGGTCGCTGGGCGAGGTCTTCGCCGAGAAGGTCGTCAAGATCATGGACCTCGCCGGGAAGATGGGCGTCCCGGTCGTCGGCCTGAACGACTCCGGCGGCGCACGCATCCAGGAGGGCGTGGTGTCGCTCGGCGGCTACGGCGACATCTTCCTGCGCAACGTGCGCAGCTCGGGGGTCATCCCCCAGATCAGCGCGATCATGGGTCCGTGCGCGGGCGGCGCCGTCTACTCGCCGGCCATCACGGACTTCATCTACATGGTGAAGGACACGTCGCACATGTTCATCACCGGTCCCGACGTCATCAAGACGGTCACCGGCGAGGACGTGACCTTCGAGGACCTCGGCGGAGCCGTGAGCCACGCGACGAAGTCCGGCGTGGCGCACTTCGCGGTCGATTCCGAGGAGGCGTGCATCGAGGACATCAAGTACCTGTTGAGCTTCCTCCCGTCGAACAACCTCGAGACGGCGCCCCGCGTCGAGACGGGCGACGACCCGTTCCGCGAGGTCCCGGAGCTCGACGCCTTCATCCCGGATTCCTCGAACGTCCCGTACGACATGCGCGACATCGTCCGCCACGTCGTGGACGACGGGGAGTTCTACGAGGTCGCGGGCGCCTACGCGCAGAACATCGTCGTGGGGTTCGCGCGCCTCGACGGCCACTCGGTCGGCATCGTCGGCAACCAGCCCCAGCACCTCGCCGGGGTGCTCGACATCAACTCGTCCGAGAAGGCCGCGCGCTTCGTGCGGACCTGCGACGCCTTCAACGTGCCGATCGTGACCTTCGTCGACGTGCCCGGGTTCATGCCCGGGACGCAGCAGGAGTGGGCCGGCATCATCCGGCGCGGGGCGAAGCTGCTGTACGCCTACGCCGAGGCCTCCGTGCCGAAGCTCACCGTGATCACGCGCAAGGCCTACGGCGGGGCCTATGACGTCATGGGGTCCAAGCACCTCGGCGCCGACATCAACTTCGCCTGGCCCACCGCCGAGATCGCGGTCATGGGCGCCAAGGGCGCCGTCAACATCCTCTACCGCCGCGAGCTCGCGGAGGCCGAGGACGCGGAGGCGCTGCACGCGGAGTTCGAGGAGGCGTACGCACGTGACCTCGCCAACCCCTGGCGGGCGGCCGAGCGTGGCTACGTGGACGAGGTCATCGAGCCGTCGGAGACCCGCGCCGAGCTCGTCCGGGCACTGCGCCTGACGCTCTCCAAGCGCGAGGCCCGCCCGCCGCGCAAGCACGGGAACATCCCGCTGTGACCGATCCAGTCACGCCGGACGAGCGGCCACCCGTCGCGTTCGGGATCACAGCCGGGGGCGACCCGACCCCCGAGCAGCTGGCCGCGCTCGCGGTGGCGCTGACTCCCGTCGCCGCGTCGGAGCCGGCAGCGGAGACGGCGTCCGGCGGGCAGGCAGCCGGCGGCTGGCGTGAGGCCGCGGTGCTCGAAGCGGTTGGCTTCCGGCCGTTCGTCAGCGTCGATGACCTGGTCCGCTACCACCGTTCGATCGCCTGAGCCGGTTGCGCCGCTCGGCCTCGCGGGCATCCCGCTCGGCCTGCTCTCGCTCGGCCTTCTCGCGCGCGACCCGCTCGTTGTAGGCCCGGACCGCCTCGTAGTCCTCGTCACTCATGCTGGCCGCCAGCACCGGGTGGATGTCGCGCTGCCCGTCACCGGGCTCGGCGACGGGCATGCGGTCGCGGAGCTTCTGGGCACGCGCCTCCTCGAGGCGTCGGCCACGGGTCGTGCCGAACACCTGGCCTGCGCCGGCGCCAACCAACGTCGCGAGGAGGACCTGGGCAGCGAGGCCGCCGCGCGCCTCCGAGTTCTCGACCGCGGCTTCGTCGTCCATCGTCGTGGTCGCACGGACCAGCAGCAGCACGACGAACCCCGCGAGGAACAACCCGCCGGCCACGCGGAACCACAGCCGTCTGGCGTTGGGTGTGTCGAAGGGCATGCTGAGCGCCGCGACGAGCGTGAACGCGAAGGCCAGCGTGAAGACCGGTGCGAGCACTCCGAGCACGTGACCCACCTCCTCACGGCGAGTCTCCCCCACCTGGCCGCACGATGCCAGCGACCCGGGAACGAGACGGGCGGCCCGAGGGCCGCCCGTCTCGCGTGATGGTTCGGCTACTTGACGCGCACCTCGACGCGGCGGTTGACCGCCTGCTCCTCGGGCGTGTCGTCGTCGGCGATGATGAGGTTCGTCTCGCCGTTGCCGACGGCCTCGAGCCGGGCTGCGTCGATCCCGTTGTCGACCAGCCAGTCGACGACCGCCTGCGCGCGCTGCTCGGACAGCGCCTGGTTGGCCGTCTCGTCGCCCGCCGAGTCGGTGTTGCCCTCGATCACGAGCTCGAGGTCCTCGTCGCCCTCGAGGATCGCCAGGAGCTGCTGGAGGACGCCGTCGGCGTCGTCGGTGAGCTCGGACGAGCCGGAGGCGAAGGTGATCTGGTACAGCCGGGCGAGCCCGTTGGCCTCGAGCGCCCCGGCCACGTCATCGGAGTCGTCGAGGTCCTCGATCGACGGGGCGGCCTCCTCGGCCGGCTCCTCGGTCTCCTCCTCGGCCGGTTCCTCCGCGGCACCCGCGGCACCCGCGGCGAACTCGTCGGGCGTCGGGATGACGATCGTGCCCTCCATGCCGGCAGCACGGTGGCCCGAGATGTCGCAGTAGTACGTGTACTCGCCGGCGAACAGCAGCAGCGTGTCCGTCTGGCTGTTGCCGCCGGACGCCTCGACCTTCTTCACGTCACCGGCTGCCTCGTCGATGCGGAAGTTGTGAGGCGCCGCACCGATGTTCCTAATCGTGACCTCGACCGCCCCCTCCGTCGTGTCGACGACGAGGTTCTCGAAGAAGAGGTCGCCCGCGTCGACGCTGATCCTCCCCCCGGGGCCCACGGGGATCACGGGGTCGAAGCAATCGGTCTCGGGCGGGCAGGCGAGCGGGTCGGCCTCGACCGCGGCCTCGTTGACGCTCTGACAGGCGCTCAGCGCGAGCGATGCGATGACGATCGCGAGACCGAACAGCTTGGGGCGGCGCGGCATGGGTAGACGCTCCTCGGGGGGTGTGACAAGGCCGTCGTGGGGTGCAGCGAGGCCGCGGGCGCGACGACGCTCCGGGCCGCGCGCAGGTTACTCGACCACCGCGGGCGGCCGGGAACCGGTCAACCGCCCGTTGCCGTCGGCCCGGGCTCGGGGAGCTCGGGGGGCGGCTCGGGGTCGGTCGTCTCCGTTGCCGACGGGCTCGGAGGGGGCGGGGGTGGTGGCACCGTGTTCTCCTCGCCGATCGGCTCGGTGTCGATGTCCACCTCGTCGGTCGCGCCGTCGCCGCCGCAGGCGGTGAGGCCCAGGCTGGCCACGAGGGCGACGGCGACGACGGCCCGCCGGTGGCCCAGTCGACGTGACGACGGTCGTGACGACATGGTCCCCTCCTCAACGTCCGTGGCGCGCCCCAGCCGGGGCGCGCCACGCCACGCTAGTCGGCTCAG
>JBFHRB010000237.1:0-5241 GCA_041591915.1 Nitriliruptorales bacterium | reverse complement strand
CGGCGAGCGGAGGGATGGTCATGTGCGGGCCGGGCGGGTCAGGGCGGGGGAGGGAGGGCGCGAGTGGGGCGCGACGGCGGCCACCGTACCGCCGAGCCATGGGTGCGAACTGCGCGCGGCGGTGTGCGCACGGCCACCACCGGTCGGGGCCACCTTGCAAGTCGTGTGCGCCCGACCGCAGACTCCCCGGCCATGAACGCGACCGACGCCACCCGCCGCGCCCCCCTCGGGGCGCCGCCGGCGTTGCAGCGCGACCTCCTCCTGCTTCCGGGGCTGCTGCTTCTTTGATGCCGCGGCGCTGTCCCCTCAGATGACAGCGACCGCGGCGAACCCCTCACAGCACCGCACCCCGCACCACCACGAACGCAGCAGGAGCTTCCACGATGGGCAACCCCGTCGATGTCGCCCAGACGACCCAGTTCGGCGACGACGTCATCATCTTCGACACGACCCTCCGCGACGGCGAGCAGTCGCCGGGCATCTCCCTCGACGCCCGTGAGAAGGTCGAGATCGCCGAACAGCTCGCACGCCTGAACGTCAACGTCATCGAGGCCGGGTTCCCGGCTGCCAGCAACGGCGACTTCGACGCGGTCAAGGCCGTCGCGGAGACGGTCGGCAACGACGAGTCCATCGGCACGCCCCCGGTGATCGCCGCGCTCGCCCGGTGCGTGCCCAACGACATCGAGCAGGCGGCGAAGTCCCTCGCGCCCGCTGCGCGCCACCGGATCCACGTCTTCATCTCGAGCTCGGAGATCCACCGCAAGTACATGCTGCAGGCCAGCGAGGACGAGATCATCCAGTCGGCCGTCAGGTCGATCGAGCTGGCCAAGAGCTACACGGACGACATCGAGTTCTCTCCCCAGGACGCGACGCGCACGGACTTCGAGTTCCTGGTCGATCTGGTCTCCGCGGCTGTCGACGCGGGCGCCACGACGGTCAACATCCCGGACACCGTCGGGTACGCGCTGCCGCACGACTTCGGCCGCTGGATCGCCGAGCTCCACGAGCGGGTGCCAGACATCCAGGCCAAGGGCGTCATCGTGTCGGTGCACTGCCACAACGACCTCGGGCTGGCGGTCGCCAACTCCCTGGAGGCCGTGCGCAACGGGGCACGCCAGGTCGAGGTCGCGGTCAACGGCATCGGCGAGCGCGCTGGCAACTGCTCGCTCGAGGAGGTCGCGATGGCGATCCGGACGCGGGCCGACCTGCTCGGCGTGGGGCACCGCCTCGAGACGTCGGAGCTCACCCGCACGTCGCGCCTCGTGTCGAAGCTCACGGGCTACAGCGTCCAGCGCAACAAGGCGGTCGTCGGCGTGAACGCGTTCGCGCACGAGTCCGGCATCCACCAGCACGGCGTCCTGCAGGACCGGCTGACCTACGAGATCATGGACGCGGAGCAGGTCGGGGCGCAGGGCGCGGTCATCATCCTGGGCAAGCACTCCGGCCGCCACGCGTTCAAGCAGGTCGTCGAGGACCTCGGGTTCGAGCTCGCCGACGAGGAGTTCCAGAACGCGTTCAACCGCTTCAAGGAGCTGGCGGACCGCAAGGGCGAGGTCAGCGCGGCCGACGTCGAGGCGATCGTGCTCTCCGAGACGCACGTCAGGGCCGACGACGAGTACGAGCTCGAGTCCCTCCAGCTCGTCGGCGGCACCAAGGCGCACCCTTCGGCGACCGTCGAGGTCCGCATCAAGAGCGAGGACCGCGTCGCGACGGCGACGGCGAGCGGCGACGGCATGGTCGACGCCGCGTGCAGCGCCATCCGTGCTGCGGTCGGCCGCGACGGCGCGACCCTCGTGAGCTTCGACGTCTCCGCGGTGAGCGAGGGCATCGACGCGCTCGGAGAGGTCACCGTGCAGATCGAGGTCGAGGCCGGAGAGCGGTTCACCGGGCGCGGTGTGAGCACCGACATCGTCGAAGCGTCGGCGAGGGCCTACCTTGACGCGCTGAACCGCTCACGACGCATCACCCACCGCGGCGGCGAGTTCCGTCCGTAGCCCGAAGACGCGAGCGAGACCAGGAGCGAAAGCCCCATGGCGAAGATCAAGCTGAACGTCCCGCCGGACCAGACTCCGGAGGAGGAGGCCGAGCTGGTCGCTCGGGTCGCGGCGGCGATCATGGAGTCGACCGGTGACGAGCACATCGAGTTCGAGCTGAACAAGCCGGAAGAGGTGGACTACCAGGCCGTCTCCCACCGGACCGAGCTCTCGAGCCGCTGGACCAGCTAGACGGAGCAGGCGTGACCACCTCCCCCAAGACCCTGGTCGACAAGATCTGGGAGTCGCACGTCGTCCGCGCAGGCGGCGACGACCCCGATCTCCTCTACGTCGACCTCCACCTCGTGCACGAGGTGACCTCGCCGCAGGCCTTCGACGGCCTGCGGGCCGCAGGCCGCAAGGTTCGTCGCCCCGACCTCACGGTCGCGACGATGGACCACAACGTGCCGACCGACCCGGCGCAGGTCAGCGGGACGCTGCCGCTGGCGGACGAGCTCTCCAAGGCGCAGATGGACGCGCTCGCGCGCAACTGCGAGGAGTTCGGCGTCACGCTGTTCCCGATGGGCTCGCGCAACCAGGGCATCGTCCACGTGATCGGCCCGGAGCTCGGGCTGACGCAGCCGGGCATGACCATCGTCTGTGGTGACTCGCACACCGCCACGCACGGCGCCTTCGGTGCGATCGCGTTCGGCATCGGCACCTCCGAGGTCGAGCACGTCCTCGCGACGCAGACGCTGCCGCAGCGCCGCCCGAAGACCATGGCGGTCGAGGTCAGCGGCGAGCTGCCGCCCGGCGTGACCGCCAAGGACCTCATCCTCGGGATCCTCAACGTCATCGGCACCGCCGGCGGTGTCGGGCACATCATCGAGTACCGCGGTGAGGCGATCCGCAACCTCTCGATGGAGGAGCGGATGACGGTCTGCAACATGTCGATCGAGGGCGGCGCGCGCGCCGGCCTGATCGCCCCGGACGAGACGACCTTCGCCTACCTCAAGGACCGCCTCCACGCGCCGAAGGGCGCCGACTGGGACGCGGCCCTCGAGGACTGGCGCGACCTCCACACCGACGAGGGCGCGACCTTCGACGCCGTGGTCGAGATCGACGCCTCCGACCTCGTGCCCTTCGTCACCTGGGGCACGACCCCGGCACAGTCCGTGCCGGTCACGGGGACCGTGCCTCGCCCCGAGGACGCCCCCGACGAGGCCACCGCCGACCAGTACCGGCGGGCCCTCGACTACATGGGGCTCGTGGGCGGCGAGGCCATCCGAGACATCACGGTCGAGAAGGTCTTCATCGGCTCCTGCACCAACTCGCGCATCAGCGACCTGCGCGCCGTCGCGCAGGTCGTCGAGGGCAAGCGCGTGGCCGACGGCGTCGACGCGATGATCGTGCCCGGCTCCGGCCTCGTGAAGGAACAGGCCGAGGCCGAGGGCCTGCCGGAGATCTTCCGGGCGGCCGGGTTCGACTGGCGCGAGCCGGGCTGCTCGATGTGCCTCGGGATGAACCCCGATCAGCTCAAGCCCGGCGAGCGCTGCGCCTCCACCAGCAACCGCAACTTCGAGGGGCGGCAGGGCTACCGCGGCCGTACCCACCTGGTGTCACCGGAGATGGCGGCGGCGGCCGCGCTCGCCGGCCGGTTCGTGGACGTCCGGGAGGTGGTGTGATGGAGCCCGTCAGCGTCGTCGAGGGCACGGCCTGCCCGATCCCACACGCGGACATCGACACCGATGCCATCATCCCCAAGCAGTTCCTGAAGCGCGTCGAGCGGACGGGCTTCGGTCCCTTCGCCTTCTACGAGTGGCGGTTCGAGGCCGACGGAACGACGCCGAAGCCCGACTTCCCGATGAACAAGCCCGAGTACCAGGGCGCGTCCGTGCTCGTCAGTGGCCCGAACTTCGGGTGCGGCTCGTCGCGCGAGCACGCGCCGTGGGCGCTCGAGGACGCCGGCTTCAAGGCGATCATCGCCCCGAGCTTCGCCGACATCTTCCGCAACAACTGCGGCAAGATCGGCGTCGTCGCGGTCGTGCTCTCACCGAGTGAGGTCGAGGAGCTGACGGCGCTCGTGCAGTCGGACCCGTCGACCACGGTGCGCGTGGACCTCCCGGAGCAGACGGTCACGGCCGCGCGTGGGGACGAGCACGTGTTCTCGGCGAGCTTCGACATCGACCAGCACACCAAGCACTGCCTGCTCAACGGCCTCGACGACGTCGGCCTGACGCTCGCCAACGAAGGCGACATCACCGTGTTCGAGGCCGGCCGCCCCGGCTACAAGCCGCGGGTCGCGTAGCCGCTTCGAGGGGATTGATCAGGGCCGCCGAGCGCGAGGCATCGACGGCCCTGGAAGTCGGGTGATGGGCGCTCAGGCGTCCATGGGCTCGGTGTAGACGTCGTGCGCCTTGGTCTGCACGGCCTCGCCGTGGCGGGCCCAGTGGTGGTTGCAGAAGTGGAGGTCACCGGCGGCCAGCGTGGCCCGGACGTAGGCGCGGGCGCCGCAGGCGTCACAGCGGTCGGCCTTGGTGATCGGGCGGTCCAGGGTCGCGGTGGTCATCTGGTCGTCCTTCCTGCTGCTCCGTGAGGGGTTCGGAGCCCGCCGTGCGGTCGGCTGGTTCAACGAGAGTCCGCAGCAGAAGTGACGTCCGGATGGGTCGGATAGTTGCGCTGCGCATCCCTCTCATCACGGAGCGCACACGGCGTGCGCGCCGGGAACATCCATGCGCGGCCATCCACGGCGTTGAACGCGCCACGTAGGCCTTTCGAGGGATGGCGTGCGTGCCCGTTCGGGGGGACCCTCGCTTGAGTCCGCCACGAGGCGGACACGGGGGAAAGGGACCTCGATGTCTCACGAAGGCAAGACCCAGATCACGTTCGTCTTCACGGCCGACGGCGATCACGTCGCGGAGGGAGACCGGCTTTTCGCCAGCCACGCGGGGTGGATGAAGGCCACGCACCACCAGAAGGGTGAGCTCGCGCTGCTGCGCTACAACGTCGTGCGTGGCCCGGAGGTCTCGAACCCGCTCGACCCCACGTCGGCGCCGACCGGCCGGACGTCGTTCGCCCTGACCGAGGTCTACGAGTCGCCGGCCGGCCTCGAGGACCACTGGAAGCAGGGTCAGGAGAGCTGGGAGGACTTCGGGGCGTTCGTCGAGTGGGCGCAGAACGTCGACATGGCGGTGCTGCACGGCTCGCCGGTCGTCTACTCGCTCTGGTGACCCCGGGTGTCTCGCCGTGGCCGCGGAGCCGGCCACGG
>JBFHRB010000236.1:0-5257 GCA_041591915.1 Nitriliruptorales bacterium | reverse complement strand
GCCCGAGCGCGAATGGCAACTGCTTCGACGGCAACCGCGCAGGCTCGACCGTGCCTCCCGGCCTCGACCGCTTCTACCCCTGCGATGGAGGGTTCCGCCTGCCGCTCGGCTCGGAGACCGGGTCGACGATGCAGCTCGTCGGGCGGTTCGCCCACGCCGAGGGCGGCTTCGAGGCTGGTGACTACCGCGACCAGCCCGTCCCGCCCGACCAGCCCAACATGCCGGCACCCGAGAGCGCGCCGGCGTTCCCGGCCGTCGACGTCTTCGACAACTACACCGAGGTCAACATCCGCGACCTCACCAGCATCCCGCTGCCGCGGGAGGCCTTCGCCATCGCGGAGGCAAGAGGACTGGAGCTCCCCGTGCCCACCAGCGACTTCGCCCCGCCGAGCTTCTTCCAGTGGCTGTTCAGTGCCTACGGCTACCTGCTGCCCGTGGTGTTGCTCGCTGCCTGGGTCACCCTGTCCTTCGTGGACCTCGGGCGCCGCGACGACCTGTCGCAGGGCGCGCGCGCCGGCTGGTCGGCCGCCGTGCTCCTCGTGCCGTTCGTCGGGCCGGCGGCCTACCTCTACTTCGGGCGCGCAGGGATCGACGGGTTCACGCGCAACGTGGTCGTCCTCGGCGGGGTCGGCGCGTACATCGTCATCCTCGCCGTCGCCGCCTTCATGGGCGGCGTCGTCTGACGATCAGCGGTCCTCGACGGACTGCGCCTCGACGAGGGTGAGCGTCCACTCCCCGGCAGTGTTGCGGGCGAGGGCCCGCTGGTCGAAGAGGGTCGGGCAGCAGTTGGGGGAGCCGTCCGAGAAGTTGGCGTTGTGCAGGATCAGCGCACCGCCCTCGACCTGGAACTCGTCCTTGCCGCGCCCCGGGAGGTGTGCCACGAGGGCGGGTTCGCCGTCACGGGGCCAGTGCACGACGTCGATGTCGATGACGCCGCCCGATCCGAGGTGGAAGTAGCTGACGAGCGCGAGGTGGTCGTCGCCCAGCAGCAGCGTCTCGGCCGCGACCCCGATGAAGGTGCCGGGGTCGATCGCCGAGGCGGTCAGGTGCGGCTGCCAGGTGTCGTCCTCCTCGGTCTCGACGCCGACCAGCACGGACCAGGAGCCGTCCGCGACCTGCGCCGTTCGGATGAGCGCCGTCCCCCCGCTGGCCTCCCAGACGATGCAGTCGCTGATCGTCGCCCCGTCGCCGTTCTGGCAGTCGGGCGTGACGACGATCGGCACCGCCCCTTCGGCCGACGCGAGGAAGGCGCCCTCGGTCGTGACCTCGAGGTCGACGGGCGGCAGCGGCGTGGGCGTCGGGGATGCGGACGCCTCGGGCGTCGCCGTCGACACGCTGTCGTCGGGCGATGGGCTCGGCGCCGTCGCCGGCGCGTCGCCCGCACAGGCGGACAGCACGAGTGCGGCGAGGAGCCAGGCGGCGCTGGCGCGGAGGGAGGACGTGCGGACCCTCATCCCTTCCCGCGGGTCTTCGTCTTGCCGGGCGCAGCGTTCTTCTCGATGAACTCGATGACCTTGCCCGCGACGTTGACGCCCGTGGACCCCTCGATGCCCTCGAGGCCGGGCGAGCTGTTGACCTCCAGGACCACCGGGCCGTGGTTGGACCGCATCATGTCGACGCCGGCGACGTTGAGCCCGAGGATCCTCGCCGCGCGCTTGGCCGTTGCCCTCTCCTCCGGGGTGAGCCGGACCTTCTCGGCAGTGCCACCGCGGTGGAGGTTGGACCGGAACTCCCCGGGTGCGGCCTTGCGGATCATCGAGGCGACGACACGGTTGCCGACGACGAACGCCCGGATGTCAGAGCCTCCCGCCTCCTTGATGAACTCCTGCGTGAGGATGTTCGCGTCGAGCTGGCGGAACGCCCCGATCACGGACTCGGCGGCCTTCTTCGTCTCGGCGAGGACGACGCCCATGCCCTGGGTCCCCTCCAGCAGCTTGACGACGAGGGGCGCGCCGCCGACGACGTCGATGATCCCGTCGATGTCCTTCGTGCTGTGGGCGAACGACGTGACCGGCAGGCCCACGCCCTCGCGGGCGAGGAGCTGCATCGCGCGGAGCTTGTCGCGCGAGCGCGTGATGCCCTGGGATTCGTTGCAGGGATAGACGCCCATCATCTCGAACTGCCGCACCACCGCGGTGCCGTAGAACGTGTAGCTCGCGCCGATCCGCGGGATGATCGCGTCGAAGCCCTCGAGCTCCGCGCCCTGGTACCGGATCGCGGGTCGATGGGACGTGATGTCCATGTAGCAGCGCAGGTAGTCGATGACCCGGACCGTGTGCCCCGCCTCCTCCGCTGCTTCCTTGAGGCGCCGGGTGGAGTACAGGCTGGCGTTGCGCGAGAGGATCGCGATCTTCATGGGGGCCTCAGGTCTCGGTGTCGGCTGGCGAACGGTAGCGAGGGAACCGCTGACCTTCTCCGGGAGCCGTGATTCCCCGGGCGCGGCTACCGTCGGCGCGCAGGAGGGTGGCCCCATGGGAGACGATCAGCGGCGCAGGCTCGCCACGCGGCTGCTCGTGGTCAGCTACGCCGCAGCAGCGCTCGCCGTGGTCGCCTGGCTGGTCGACGCGCCGCCCGCGCTGGTCGTGGGGATGGCCGTGGCCCTGACGATCGTCCTGACGGCATTCGGTCGACGTCATCGCTCGACGGTGCTCGAGGAAGGTGAGGACCTCGTCGAGCCGGAGGATGACGGCTGGCTCGAGCGCCGCGCCCGGGAGCGGGGACCCGGCACGGGGCAGCTCGGGCGATGAGCGCCGCGGTCAGCGTGCGGCCGATCGTGCTGACCGACGGGCCGCGGATCATCGAGCTGAACCGGGCGAGCGCGGACCTCCACCACCCCTGGGTGGATCCGCCCACCGACGAAGCCGCGATGGACACCTACCTGCGCCGCCAGTCGAGTGACGACTTCTGCGGCCTCCTGGCCGTGACGGCTGCCGGTGATCCCGTCGGGGTCTTCAGCCTCAGCCAGATCTTCCGCGGGGGGTTCCAGAACGCCTATCTCGGGTTCTACGGCTTCGTCGGGATGGTCGGCCGTGGGCTGATGGCCGAGGGCCTCCGCGCGGCGCTGCGGTACGCCTTCGGGCCGCTTCGGCTCCACCGGGTCGAGGCGAACGTCCAGCCCGCCAACGCGCGGTCGATCGCCCTCGTCCAGCGCGTGGGGTTCCGACTCGAGGGCTTCTCACCCCGCTACCTGTTCATCGACGGCGCCTGGCGTGACCACGAGCGGTACGCGATGACGCTCGAGGACCACGCGGCGCTCGACGGCTGAGGCCGCGCGTCCGGGCGTTGTCCGGGTCTCCGCCGCTCCCATGGCCGGCCGCCTCGCCAGGGACGAGCGCGTCTCCTGCCGAGTAGCGTGTGGCCGCGCACGTTGACGGACAGGAGCGGCGTGGGCGAGGCCATCGTGCGGGTCCGCAGCGTCACCAAGCGCTGGGGCTCCGTGACGGCCCTGTCGGAGGTCACGCTCGACATCGAGCCGGGTGTCACCGGCCTGCTCGGCGCGAACGGGGCCGGCAAGACCACGCTGCTCGGCCTGCTCCTCGGCTTCCAGCCGCCAGACGAGGGCACGATCGAGGTCCTTGGCCGCGACCCCGTCACGGCGGGGCCGGAAGTCCGTGCGGGGGTGGGCTACGCGCCGGAGCACGACCCGATGCCGCCCGACGTCCGTGCGCAGGACCTCGTCCGTCACATCGCGGAGCTCCACGGCATCCCGCGCGACGTCTCGCTCACCCGGGCCAGTGACACGCTCCACCTGCTGGGCCTCGGCGAGGAGCGGATGCGGCAGGTGGGGACGTTGTCGACGGGCCAGAAGCAGCGGGTGAAGATGGCGCAGGCCATCGCCCACGACCCGGAGCTGGTCCTGCTCGACGAGCCGACCGAGGGGCTCGACCCGCTGCAGCGCGACGAGATGCTGCGGACCATCCGCCGCATCGGCCGCGAGCTCGGTATCCACGTCGTCGTGTCGAGCCACCTCCTCGGCGAGGTCGAGCGCATCTGCGACAACGTCGTGGTGCTCGACCAGGGCACCCTCGCCGGCGCCGGCGCACTGTCCGGCTTCACGGGCGAGACGCGGAGCTACGACGTCGAGGTGGACGGACCGGCGGCCGAGCTCGTCGCCGGGCTGGCACGCTCCGGGCTGGTCGTGCAGGCGACCGGACCGACGCGCTTCCGACTGGACCTGGCCGACGACGCGGCGGTCACTCGACTGCTCGACGAGATCGACGCGTCGGGGCTGGGGCTCCGACGCCTCCAGCCGTTGGGGCGTCGGCTCGAGGACGTGTTCTTCTCCGGGGCGCCGTCGTGAGCAGTGCGCGCCTCTACGAGCTCGGCTACCTCCGCTACGAGGGGCGACGGACCGCCCCGTCGCGTGCGGTCCTGTCCCTGCTGGTCCACTCCTTCCGGAGCCTGCTGGGGATCCGCCGTCGCGCACGCGCGAAGGCCCTGCCCATCATCGTGGGCGGCATGGCGTACCTCCCGGCGATCGTGTTCGTCGGGATCGCGTTCTTCCTGCCGGAGGAGCTCACCGAGGCGGTCGTGCCCGGCTCCGCCGAGTACTTCAGCACGGTGGTGACGCCGGTCTGGCTGTTCATCGTGCTCGGCGCACCCTCGCTCATCTGCCCGGACCGCCGGCACGGCACGCTCGCGCTCTACTTCGCGTCCCCACTCGATCGCGACACCTACCTGATCGCCAAGGCCGGTGCACTCGCCCTCTTCCTGGCGCTCGTGATCATCGGGCCGGGACTCCTGCTCCTGCTGGGGCTCACGATCGCGGGGGTCGGGACCGACGGGCCGCTCGCGTTCCTCGCCACCCTCGGACGGCTGCTCGGCATGGGCGTGGTCATCACGATGATGTTCACGTCGATCACCATCGCCCTCGCGAGCCTGACCGACCGGCGTGCGGCTGCGGCGGCCTTCATCGGCCTGTGGTTGGTCCTGGGGAGCTCGTTCGTGGGGATCCTCACGGGCCCGCTGCGCGCGGGCGACTGGATCGCTGCGCTGGACGTGACGACCGTGGCGGCGAACGTGGCCGGGCACATCGGCGGGGAATTCCTCGACCAGGAGATGCTCGGTCCGCTCGCGACGATGCTGGTCGCGCTCGCCTGGGTCGTCGTCCCCGCCGTGTTCGCCCGTTGGCGGTACCACCGCCTGGCGGTCACGCGATGAGCGTCATCGAACTGGACGGGGTGAGCAAGCACTTCCGCGACGTCGTGGCGCTCAGCGACGTCACGCTCCGCTTCCCGTCGGGCATGTCGGCGATCCT
>JBFHRB010000235.1:0-5288 GCA_041591915.1 Nitriliruptorales bacterium | reverse complement strand
GAGGATCCCGGCCGCCTGGAGGTCCTTCAGCGCGATCTCGCGCCCACCGGCGTACCGCAGCAGCGTCCACGGCAGGACGAGCCGGAACAGGGCGATGGCGTGGAGTGCCTCGCGCGCGGTGATCGGTGCCTCGCCCTCCAGCGGGGTGCCCGGACGCGGGTTGAGGAAGTTCAGCGGCGTCTCGGTCGGACGGAAGCGGGCGAGCTGCAGCGCGAGCTCGGCGCGCTGGGCAGGCGTCTCGCCCATCCCGACGATGCCGCCCGAGCAGACCTCCATGCCGTTCTCGCGTACGAGCTCGAGGGTCTGCCAGCGGTCCTCGAAGGAGTGGGTCGAGACGATGCGGGGGAAGAACGACCGCGCAGCCTCGAGGTTGTGGTTGTACTTGTGGACGCCCGCCTCGGCCAGCCGGCCCGCCTGCTCCTCGTCGAGGATGCCCGCGGAGACGGCCACGTCCATCTCGGTGTGTTCGTGGACGGCGTCGACCAGGTCCAGGATGTTGGCCATGACGCGCTCGTCCGGGCCCTTGATCGCGTAGACGATGCAGAACTCCGTGGCCCCGCTCTCCTGCGCCTCGGCGGCCGCCTTCACGGCCTCGTCACGGGTCAGCAGCGGCTGCGGCTTGACGAGCGTGGGGAAGACGTTCGACTGCGAGCAGAAGTTGCAGTCCTCCGGGCAGCCGCCGGTCTTCGCACTGATGATGGACTCGAGCGCCACCTCGTCGCCCGTCCACGCGAGCCGGACGCGGTGCGCAAGGTCGAGAAGGGCGTCGAGCACGGTGCCGTCGCCGAACGGCGCGTCGACGTCCAGCTCCGCGATCGCGTACGCCTGCGAGGGCGTGAGCTCCTCGCGACGGCCGAGGAGGACAGCCTCCGCGTCGGCGAGCAGCCGCGCGGGATCGGCGGCGAGTGCAGCGACGTCGTCGGCGTCGCGCGTGGGGTCGTGCAGCGTCACGTCAGGGCTCCGTGCGCAGGTTGGGTGGCGGGGAGCCTACGACAGTCCCTGCGGCGGGCTGGAGTCGAGGACCGCGTTCAGCCCTCGAGGGAGGCGAGCCAGGGCTCACGATCCCAGTCGCCACCGACCTCCGGTCCGAGCCACGAACCGGCGCTGGCGAGCTCGGCGGGCTGGACCGAGCCCAGTCGCGGCACGACGCCGAGGAGGCGCCCCGCGGTGAGGCGGTCGAGCTCACGACCGTTGGTGCGCGTCGCGACGTCCGGGGCCTGCGGGAAGCCCGAGACGACGACCCCGGCCAGCTCGAGGCCCCGTGCCGCGAGCACCTCGAGCGTGAGGGCGGTGTGGTTCAGCGTGCCCAGCCCCGCACGCGCGACGACCACCGTGGGCAACCCGAGTGCTGCGGCGAGGTCTGCGCACGTGGCCCGTTCGGAGGTGAGCTCGACGAGCAGGCCGCCCGCTCCCTCGACGACGACCTCGCCTTCGTGGCCGGCCGCGACCTCCTCCACGAACGAGACGAGCTCCTCGAGCCCGACCTCGGCGCCGGCCAGCTCGAGGGCGACGGCCGGGGCGACGGACGGGCCGAGCGTCACGCCGGTGCTCGCGGGGACGTCGGCGAGTGCGCGGACATCGGCCGCGTCGTCATCGCCGTCGGCGGCACCCGACTGGATCGGCTTGACGTAGTGCGGTCGTCCACCGGCGCTGGCCCGGCAGACCGAGATGGCGGCGCTCACGAGCGTCTTGCCGACACCCGTGTCGGTCCCGGTGACGAACCAGCCCCTCACGTCGAGCGCTCCAGCGCGTCGACGAGGGCGTCGACGGCGCGATCGACGTCCTGCCGCGTGTGGCTGGCCATCAGGGTCACGCGCAGCCGTGCCGTCCCCTCTGGTACCGAGGGCGGGCGGATCGCGACCGCGAGGACGTCGTGGTCGAGCAGTCGTTGCATCGCCGACAGCGCCGCCGCGTTGCGGCCGACGACGATGGGGACGATGCACGCGTCGACGTCGGGCACCTCGACGCCGCGATCGCGCAGCCCCGCGATCAGCCGCTCCGTTCGCGTGCGTGCGGTCGATCGCAGGGACGGGTCGGACCTGCTGATCCGCACGGCCGCGAGCGCGGCGGCGACGCTCGGAGCCGGCAGCGCCGTGTCGAAGACGAACGACCTCGCGCGGTTGCGCAGCCAGGCGGTGAGTTCGCGCGTGCCGGCGACGTAGCCGCCCACGGAGCCGAGGGCCTTCGACAGCGTGCCGACGAGGACGTGGACCCTGCCGCGCACCCCCAGCGCCTCGACGGTGCCGCTCCCCGTCTCCCCGAGGACCCCCGTCCCGTGCGCGTCGTCGACCATCACGACGGCGCCGTGCCGTTCCGCCACGTCGCACAGGGCGGGCAGCGGGGCCATGTCGCCGTCCATCGAGAACACGCCGTCGGTTATGAGCAGTCGCCGGCCGGGCGCGTCGGCCAGCAGGGCATCCGCGTGCCCGGCGTCACCGTGCCGGTAGACGCGGACCTCGGCCCGGCTCTGGCGGCACGCGTCGATGATCGAGGCGTGGTTGAGCTCGTCTGAGACGACCGTGTCGCCGGGGCCGACGAGCGCCGTGACGGCACCGAGGTTGGCGAGGTAGCCCGACGAGAACAGCAGCGTGTCCTCGGTCGCCTTCCACGCAGCCAGCTCCTCCTCGAGCGCACGATGCAGGTCGGTGCCACCCGTGACCAGCCGCGACGCGCCCGTGCCCGTCCCGTACCGGGCGATGGCCGTCGTCGCCGCCTCGGCGAGGCGTGGGTCGGCCGCGAGGCCGAGGTAGCCGTTGGAGCACAGGTGCAGCAGGCGGCGCGTGCGCTCGGGCCCGGCCAGCTCGATCCAGGGCCCGGGAGCGGAGACGAGGTGGCGGAGGTCGCGTCGCAGCTCGTGGCGGTCGAGGTCTGCCAGGGCCGCATCCAGCCAGTCGAGCGGCGTCGACACGCCGACGGTCATGCAGGTCCTCCGGCGGCAGCGAGGGCCGCGGTCACCCGCTCCGTGGCCTTGGCCGTGGCCGAGGCGAGCAGGCGCACGTCGTCCGGCTCCATGGCCGGTGCGGGCATGAGGACCAGGACGTCGCCGAGCGGGCGGAGGATGACGTGGTCGTCGCGTAGGGCGTCGCACACGCGCTTGCCGACCTGCCACGCTGGAGGGAACGCCTCCTTGGTCGCGCGGTCGGCGACCAGCTCGATGCCGACCATGAGGCCACGTTGCCGGATCTCGCCGACGTGCGGCTGTTCCGCCATCGGGCGGAGTGCCTCCGCGAGGACCAGGGCCTTGGCCCGCGTCGCCGCCGGCAGGTCCTCGGCCACGAAGAGGTCGAGGTTCGCCACGGCGACGGCGGCGGCCAGGGGGTTCCCGGAGTAGGAGTGGCCGTGGTAGAGCGTGCGGCCGTCGGTGGGCCCGCCCAGGAAGGCCTCGTACACCTCCTCGGAGGTCAGGGTGGCGCTCATCGGCAGGTAGCCGCCCGTCAGCCCCTTCCCGACCGCCATGAGGTCGGGCTCGACGTTGTCGACCTGGCTCGCGAACGGCATGCCCGTCCGGCCGAACCCGGTCGCGACCTCGTCGACGATGAGCAGGACCCCGAACTCGTCGCAGATCTCGCGCAGGCGACGCAGGTGCCCGTCCGGCGCGGTGATCATGCCGGCAGCGCCCTGGACCAGCGGCTCGGTGATGACCGCGGCCACGCGCGCCCCGTCCCGCTCCAGCACGTCTCGGAGCGTGTCGGCGCACGCGAGGTCGCAGGTCGGGTAGGCCTGCCCGAGGGGGCAGCGGTAGCAGTAGGGGCTCGCGATCCGGCGCGTCTCGAAGAGCAGGTCCCCGTACATCTCGTGGAACGTGTCGATGCCGCCGACGCTCACGGCGCCGATGGTGTCGCCGTGGTACGCGTTGTCCAGGCAGACGAACAGGTCTCGTCGCTCGCCCCGGTGGCGCCAGTACGCGAAGGCCATCTTCAGCGCGACCTCGACCGCCGCCGCGCCGTTCTCGCTGAAGAAGGCGCGGGTGAGCCGCTCGGGGGCGAGGTCGACGAGGCGAGTCGCCAGCTCGACGGCCGGTGGGTTGGTCAGGCCGAGGAAGGTGGCGTGGGGGAGCGCGTCGACCTGCGCGTGCATGGCCTCGAGCAGCTCCGGGCGGTCATGGCCCCACAGGTTCACCCACAGCGA
The DNA here is from genome assembly GCA_041591915.1 of Nitriliruptorales bacterium. GTDB lineage: Bacteria > Actinomycetota > Nitriliruptoria > Nitriliruptorales > Nitriliruptoraceae > JBFHRB01. The sequence goes on along the minus strand of JBFHRB010000235.1, from coordinate 1,160 downwards.
CGAGTTGCCGTCGAGGTAGCGCTCGCCGTCGGTCGTGATCAGCCAGCAGCCCTCGCCACGGTCGACGACAAGCGGCGTCTCGGCCACCCACTGCTGCTGCTGGGTGAACGGGTGCCAGACGTGGCGGTGGTCGCGGGCAACGAGGTCCCGGGTGCGGTCGTCCATGGGGCCCGGAGGCTACTGGCCGGCGCCGAAGGGCCCGACCTCGGTCGGCGGGCGCGGGCGCGCCACGCGTCCGAAGGATGTATGGCGAGATGGCCCGTTCGGGCCATTCTCCACCGCTCGTCGACATGCGAAGGTTGCCGGACCTGAACGTCTCCGCAGCAGGAGCACCCGTGTGCCCGAGCGCTGGTCACGAGACGAGGGCCTGACCCTCGTCGAACTGCTCGTCGTCGTCGTGATCATCGGCATCCTCGCGGCGATCGCGACCCCGGCCTACATCAACCAGCGGCAGAAGGCCTTCGAGGCCGCGGCCCGGTCCGACGTGCGCAACATGGTGACCTACGAGATCGCCTACTCGGCGGACAACGGCGTGTACGCCTCGACCGTTGCGGACATCCGGTCGATGGGCTTCCGGCGCGACGAGACGGGCGAGCACGGGGTCTGCTTCTACCTCGGCGGGTACGTGGTGGGCGCACGGCACCTGTCAGGCGGAGCGGCCTTCGTGCAGGGCATCAACGACGCGGCGCCGATCGAGGTCCCCGGCGTGGACGTCGAGACGGCCCTCGACGCGGACCCGAACTGCATCGCCGGGACGAACATCGACATCGAGAACTCCTGAGCGCCACCGTTAGGCTTCCGGCCTACCTGACGCAGGGGGCGCGGTGGCCGAGGTACCCGACGGGATCGACGTCGACAACGTCACGGCGTGGCTCGCCGAGCGTGCCGAGGTCGTGCCGCCGCTGGTGTTCGCGACGATCAGCGGCGGCCGCTCGAACCTGACCTACACGGTCGAGGACGGGGCCGGGGGACGCTGGGTCCTGCGTCGGCCACCGCTGTTCGGTGCCCTGCCCTCGGCGCACGACATGGGGCGCGAGCACCGCATCATCACCGCGCTCGCCGGCACCGACGTCCCGGTCCCGCCCGCGGTCGGGTTCTGCGACGACGAGTCGGTCAACGGTGCGCCGTTCTACGTCATGGAGTACGTCGACGGGATCGTC
>JBFHRB010000234.1:0-5296 GCA_041591915.1 Nitriliruptorales bacterium | reverse complement strand
CCGAGCGCCCGCGCTGGGTGGTGGGCTCGATCGGGCCGGGCACGAAGTCACCGACGCTGAGCCTGGGCAAGGACCCCGCGACCACCAAGGACTTCATCGACCTCCCGTTCATGGTCGAGGGCTACAAGCGCCAGGTGCGCGGCCTGCTCGACGGCGGCACGGACGTGCTGCTGATCGAGACCTGCTTCGACCTGCTGCAGGTCAAGGCGGCGGTCGCCGCCTGCAACGACGTCTTCGTCGAGCGTGGCGAGCGCGTGCCCCTGATGGTGCAGTTCACGGTCGAGAAGGACATCAACACGATGCTGCTCGGCACCGAGCCGCTGGCAGCCATCGCCGCGCTCGACCCGCTGCCGATCGACGTGCTCGGCATGAACTGTGCGACCGGCCCCGAGGACATGCGCGAGCACGTCCGCACCCTCTCGCGCCACTCGCGCAAGCCGATCTCGGTCATCCCCAACGCCGGCATCCCCGAGATGGTCGACGGGGAGACCTGCTACCCGCTCTCGCCTGCGGCACTCGCCGAGGCGCACCGCGAGTTCGTCACCGAGTTCGGCGTCTCGATCGTCGGCGGCTGCTGCGGCACGACCCCCGAGCACCTCAAGCTCGTCATCGACGCGGTGGCGGACCTGACGCCGGCCGAGCGCGAGATCGCCTACGAGCCGAGCCTCGCCTCCCTGTACTCCGCGGCTCCGATCGAGCAGGACCTGTCGTTCCTCGTCATCGGCGAGCGCTGCAACGCCAACGGGTCGAAGGCCTTCCGCGAGCTGCTGCTCGCCGAGGACTGGGACGCCACGGTCGCGATGGCCAAGGAGCAGACGAAGGGCGGGGCGCACGTCCTCGACGTCTGCGTCGACTACGTCGGCCGCGACGGCGTCGCCGACGTCATCGAGGTGGTCGATCGGTTCGCCACGCAGTCGACCCTGCCGCTGGTCGTCGACTCGACCGAGGTCGAGGTCATCGAGGCGGCCCTGCAGCGCATCGGCGGCCGCGCGGTCATCAACTCCGTGAACCTCGAGGACGGCCGCAACAAGGCCGACAAGCTGCTGCCGATGGCGCGCCGCTACGGCGCCGCGGTCATCGCGCTGGCCATCGACGAGGAGGGCCAGGCGCGCAGCGCCGACTGGAAGGTCGACGTCTGCAAGCGCATCGCCGACCTCGCGATCGACGAGTTCGGGCTCGAGGCGCAGGACCTCATCTTCGACACCCTGACGTTCCCGCTCGGCTCCGGGCAGGAGGACCTCCGCGGCGACGGCATGGCCACACTGGAGGCCATCCGCCGCATCAAGGAGGAGGTCCCGGGCTGCTACACGGTCCTGGGCGTCAGCAACGTGTCGTTCGGCCTCTCCCCTGCCGCACGGCAGGTCCTCAACTCCGTGTTCCTCCACGAGGCGATCGAGCACGGGCTCGACGCGGCGATCGTGCACGCCTCCAAGATCCTGCCGCTGCACCGCATCCCCGACGAGCAGGTCACCGTCGCCCAGGACCTCATCTACGACCGGCGCGGCGCGACCGGGCTGAACGGGGAGGCCTCCGAGGACTACGACCCGCTGCACCGGCTGATGGAGCTCTTCGAGGGCGCGACCGAGACGAAGGCCTCGCGCGAGGAGCTCGCGTCCCTGCCCATCGAGGAGCGCCTCAAGCGCCGCATCATCGACGGGGACCGCGACGACATCGAGGTGGACCTCGACGCCGCCATGGAGCAGTACCCGCCGCTGCAGATCGTCAACGAGTTCCTGCTCGACGGCATGAAGGTCGTCGGCGAGCTGTTCGGGTCCGGCCAGATGCAGCTGCCGTTCGTCCTGCAGTCGGCCGAGGCGATGAAGACCGCGGTCGCCCACCTCGAGCCCCACATGGAGAAGGGCGAGGCCTCGGGCAAGGGGCGCATCGTGCTCGCCACCGTCAAGGGCGACGTGCACGACATCGGCAAGAACCTCGTCGAGATCATCCTGCGCAACAACGGCTACGACACCATCAACCTCGGCATCAAGCAGCCGATCGACGCCATCCTCGCCTCCGCCGAGGCGAACCACGCGGACGCGATCGGGATGAGCGGCCTGCTCGTGAAGTCCACCGTGATCATGAAGGACAACCTCGCCGAGATGAACGCTCGGGGGCTGGCCGACTACCCCGTGCTGCTCGGCGGGGCGGCGCTCACCCGCAGCTACGTCGAGGACGACCTGCGTGAGCTGTACGACGGCAACGTCTTCTACTGCCGCGACGCCTTCGACGGCCTGAAGCTGCTCGACGTCGTGATGGAGGCCAAGCGCGCGGGGGCGGAGCTCCCCGAGGAGCTGGTCGGCCACAAGGAGAAGCGCACCCCGTCGAAGCGCCCCGCGGCCGACGCGCCGCCGCGCGTCGACGACAAGGGCCGGCCGCGCTCGGCCGTCGCGACCGACGTCGACGTCCCGACCCCGCCGTTCTGGGGCCAGCGCGTCGTGCGCGGGATCACGGTCGACGAGGTGTGGCCGCTGATCAACGAGATCGCGCTGTTCCGCAACCAGTGGGGCTTCACCCCGGGTGACCGCTCGCCCCAGGAGTACCAGGCGTTCCTCGAGGAGACCGCGCATCCGGTCCTGCGCGAGTGGGTCGACCGTGCGAAGGCCGACAAGGTCGTGACGCCCGAGGTTGTCTACGGCTACTACCCCGCCAACGCCGACGGCGACGACCTGATCGTGTGGCACCCCGAGGCCCCGGGCACCAAGGAGCTCGTGCGCTTCTCGTTCCCGCGCCAGCAGCGCGGCCGCTACCTGTGCATCAGCGACTTCTTCCGTGACGTCGACTCGGGCGAGGTCGACGTGTTGCCCGTCCACTGCGTGACGATGGGCCAGCGCATCTCCGACGTGGCTGCCGACCTGTACAAGCAGGACCGCTACCAGGACTACCTGTACGCGCACGGCTTCGGCGTCGAGATGGCCGAGGCGCTCGCCGAGCTGTGGCACAAGCGGGTCCGCGAGGAGCTCGGCATCGACGGCGAGGACGGCCCCGACAAGGACGCGTGGTTCCGCCAGGGCTACAGAGGTTCGCGCTACTCGTTCGGCTACGCCGCCTGCCCCGACCTCGAGGACCAGCTCAAGCTCGCGCAGCTGCTCGACCTCGGCGCGATCGGCGTCGAGGTGACGGACGAGTTCATGCTCGACCCCGAGCAGTCCACCTCCGCCATCGTCGTGCACCACCCGGAGGCGAAGTACTTCAACGCCCGCTAGCGGCCTGCCTCCGAGCGCAGGGGCGGATGGATGCCCGTAGGCGAGCCTGGTCTTGAGGCTTCTCGGATCGCCGCAGGGCGTCCACCGCCCCGAAGCGGGACGAGCACGCGCGGCCAGGCGACCGGAGTACTTCTACGCTCGGCACGTTGCCGGCCGACGGGACCTCGTGGAGGTATCAGGTGGGCTTGCGGGGGCGGACGTTCCTGATCATCGCGACGGTGTCGCTGATCGGGGTCGTTGGCATGCTCACGATCGTCGTCAGCGTCGCGACCCGCCTCTTCGACGACTTCGACCTCCGGCAGGCTGAAGGGCACGCGGAGCGCCTGTCGTTCATCGCGGATCAGGAGCTCCGCCACCTCGGGGCGCTGGCCGTCGACTGGGGTTCGTGGGACGACACCTACGAGTTCGTGCTCGGCGAGTACGACGCGTACGAGGCCGAGAACATGGAGCCGGAGACGCTCCCGGCCATCGGTGTCGACGCGGTCGCGATCGTCGGCCTCGACGGGGAGCTGCTCCTCGACGGTGGCCACGAGGGAGATCGCTATGCGGACGCGCCTGCGGACTTCCTCGGCGTCGTCCACCGGATCGGGCTGCTGACCGACGCCGAGCCCGGGACGTTCGTCGCGAGCGTGACGCGAGCGGATGGAGACCCGTGGCTTCTCGCGTGTGCCTGGGTCACGGACTCAGCGGTCGAGGCGGAGCCCGTCGCCGTCATCGTGTGGGGCGAGCGCCTCGACGACGAGCTCGTGGCCGCATGGTCGGACGCACTCAGCGTCGACATCGAGCTCGCCGAGCGAGCGGGCTTCGAGCCCCGCATCGACGGCGATCGGGTGTACGCGAGCGTGGCCCTCCCGAGTCTCACGGGAGACCCGCTCGTCATGGTCCTCGACCTCGAGCGCGACGCGCGGGACCTGGGGCGGTCCGTCGCGGTCATCACCCTCCTGACCACCCTGGGGATCGCCATCGTGGGCTCGGTGGTGCTCAGCCGGTGGCTCGACCGGTCGATCGTGGCGCCGATCGTCGACCTCGGGAGCGACGTGGACGCGATCGAGGCGCGCCAGCGCGGGGACGTCGACGTCCAGGGCCCGACCGAGGTCGCCCGGGTCGCCGAGAGCATGAACGCGCTCCTGGAGAGCCTGCGAGCGACGCAGGCGACGCTCGAGGAGCGCAACGAGGCGTTGGAGGAGGCCAGCAGGGCCAAGGACGAGTTCGTCTCGATGGTGTCGCACGAGCTGCGGACCCCGTTGACGGCGATCCGCGGCTTCGCCGAGACCCTCGCACTGCGCTGGGACACCGTCCCGGACCAGCAACGACAGGCGCTCGTGGAGCGGATCGCCAGCCAGACGGCGACGCTCGAGGGCCTGGTCCAGGACCTGCTCACGCTGGGTCGGATCGGGCACGTGTCGGACGAGGCCCCACCAGGCTCGCCGTTCGACGACACGATCGCGGCCGTGGTCGCGGACCTGCCGGGCGTCGTCGGCGCGCTGGTCGTGACCGACCTCGGCGCCGACGACGCCATCGTTGCGATCACCGAGGAGGAGTTGCGTCGGGTGGTCTCCAATCTCGTCGTCAACGCAGACAAGTACGGCGACCCCCCGATCGAGGTGGCCACGACACGCACCGACGGCCGGGTCGCACTCACCGTCCGCGATCACGGCCCGGGTGTCCCCGAGGAGTTCGTGCCCAGCATGTGGGAGGCGTTCGCGCAGGCGAGTGACGGCGACCGGCGGACCGCGACGGGCGTCGGACTCGGCCTGAGGATCATCACCACCATCGTGCAGGCCCGCGACGGCAGCGTGCGCTACGAGGCGCCCGATGACGGGGGCGCGCGATTCGTGGTCGAGTTCCCCCTCGTCCTCGAGCCGCGCGGGGGCGCTGCTCCGCCGGGGCGGAGCGACGCCGAGGCCGGGCGCGGCCGAGCCGGCGCTAGCTGACCGGCTCCGCTCGCTCGAGGCGCAGCTCGAAGGTGGCGCCGTCCCCACCGCGATAGTCGAGCGAGCCACCGAGCGCTTCGGCCAGTCGGCGGGAGATCGCGAGCCCGAGGCCGGCGCCCGCCGTCGCGCCGGTCCCGTGGGCGAACGGCACGAACAGGT
>JBFHRB010000233.1:0-5314 GCA_041591915.1 Nitriliruptorales bacterium | reverse complement strand
GCGGCGACGAGGGCCGGCGAGATGTCCACCCCGACACCGCCGATCCCACGGCGATCCATCGCGCGGAGGTGGCGGCCGTCGCCGCAGCCCACGTCGAGCACGCGTGCCCCGGGTGCCAGGCCGAGCAGCTCCACGAGGACCTCGACCTCGCCCTCCGTCCCGCGGGCGAACGCGTTGCGGCCGTAGTCGGCGCCCTGGAAGTCACCGATCGGGCGGTAGAACGGCTCCTCGTCGGCAGTTGGGGGCGACGGGGCCGAGGTCGGTCGGTCCTCGTGGTCGCGCCAGGACGGCGGCAGGTCAGCCATCATCGTCGGGCGCGTGTTCGGCCCACCACGCATCGAGGGCGTCGAGGGCCTCCTGCTCGGTCATCGGTCCGCGCTCGATGCGCAGTTCGAGGAGGTGGTCCCACGCCTCGCCGACGAGGGGGCCGGGCCGCATGCCGAGGTGTCCCATGATGCGGTTGCCGTCGACCGGTGGTCGGAGCGCATCGAGCTCCTCCTGTTCGCGCAACTCGACGACGCGCGCCTCGAACTCGTCCATGCGGCGCTGGATCCGCTCGGCCTTGCGCCGTGATCGGGTCGTGACGTCCGCGCGGGTCAGCCGGTTGAGTCGCTCGAAGAGGTGCCCGGCATCGCGGACGTACCGGCGGACCGCCGCGTCGGTCCAGCCCAGTCGGTAGGTGTGGAAGCGCAGGTGGAGGCGGACGAGCTCGGAGATGTCCTTCACGGCCTGCTTGTCGTACTTCATGGCCCGCAGCCGCTCGCGCGTCATCCGCGCGCCGACGACCTCGTGGTGGTGGAACGTCACGTTCCCGTCGTCGTGGATCTCCCGAGTGTCGGGTTTGCCGATGTCGTGGAGGAGTGCGGCGACGCGGAGCACGAGGTCTGGCTCCTCGCCCTCGAGCTCCATCACGTTCTCCACCACCGCCAGCGTGTGGAGGTAGACGTCCTTGTGCCGATGGATCGGGTCGCGGCACTCCCGGAGCTCCTGCAGTTCGGGCAGGAAGTGCTCGGCGAGCCCGGTCTTCAGCAGCAACTGCACGCCGCGGCGAGGAGCAGCCCCGAGCATGAGCTTGTTGAACTCGTCGCGGATCCGTTCGGCGGAGACGGTGCGCAGCTCCGCCGCCATCTCGGTCGCCGCACGCAGGGTCGCGGGGTCGGCAGTGGCATCGAGCGTGGACGCGAACCTGGCGAGTCGCAACATCCGCAGGGGGTCGTCGCCGAAGCTCTCGTGCGGGTCGATCGGGGTGCGCAGGACGCGCCGGTGGAGGTCGCCGAGGCCCCCGAACAGGTCGACGAACAGGAAGTCCGGGACCCGTACCGCCATCGCGTTCACCGTGAAGTCGCGTCGGGCGAGGTCACCCTCGATGGAGTCCCCGAACGTGACCTCGGGGTGGCGGGACCCCGGGCTGTACTCGTCGGCGCGATAGGTCGTGACCTCGACGGGGCGCCCGCGCTTCTCCGCCGAGACCGTCCCGAAGCGTGCGCCGGTCAGCCAGACCGTCCCGGCCCAGGAGCGCAGGATGCGCTCGGAGTCCTCGGGCCGAGCCGACGTCGCGAAGTCGAGGTCGATCCCCTCGGACGGCTCGCCCATGTGGAGCAGCGCGTCGCGCACGGTGCCGCCGACGAGGTAGAGCTCCTCGCCCGCCGCCTCGAACCGCTCACCGAGCTCGCGCGCCTCGGGGAACACGTCGAGCATCCGCCCGAGACGGGCGGACTGCTCGGCATCGAGTGGCTGTTGGGGGAGGGAGCTCATCGCGCCGGAGGCTACCGACGCGCCGGAGGGGCCCGTCAGGTGTCGGGACGCTCGGCGTTGACGATCCGGCGCGAGCGGACCCCCACCGCCGACCGGAACCCCGGCGTCAGGCGCTGCGCAGTTCGCGCTCGGCCGGCTCGACCCGCTCGGCCTCGAGGTCGGCGATGTCGCCGAGGATCAGGCGCGCCGCACGGTCGAAGGTCAGGTAGTTCCAGGCCCAGTTCACGAGGACGCTGACGCGGTTGCGGAAGCCGATCAGGTAGACGAGGTGGAGGCCCAGCCATCCGACCCAGGCCGGGAAGCCCTTCATCGTGAAGCCGGTCGGCAGCTCGAGGACGGCGTCGTTGCGCCCGATCGTCGCCATCGACCCCTTGTCGATGTAGCGGAACGGCTCGGTGTCGAGTCCGCGAAGCGTCCGCGCGATCTGCTCGGCCGCGTGCGAGCCCTGCTGGATGGCGACGGGCGCGAGCTGGGGGTAGAGCGCCCCCTCGTCGTCGGACGCCCCGGCGAGATCGCCGATCACCCAGACGTCCTCCTCGCCCGGGACACGCAGGTCCGGCCCGACGACCACCCGGCCACCGCGCGTCTGCTCGAGGCCGAGGGCGTCCGCGAGCGGGTTGGCGCGGACCCCGGCCGTCCACACGAGCGTCCGGGTCGGGATGGACGACCCATCGGACAGCGTGACCGCGTCGGCGTCCGCCGAGGTGATGGCCACGCCGAGTCGCACCTCCACACCGCGCTCCGCCAGCGCTTCGGCCGCGTAGGCCCGCAGGCGTGGCTTGTAGGCCGTGAGCAGGTCCTCGTCGCGCTCGACGAGCACGACACGGAAGCGGTCGAGGTCGAGGCTGGGGTAGTCCTTCCGCAGGACCTTGTCGGCCAACTCCGCGAGGGCGCCGGCGAGCTCGACGCCGGTCGGACCGCCGCCCGCGATGACGAAGGTCAGGTCCTCGTCCTCGACCTCGCCGGCGGCTGTCGCGCGCTCGAACCGGGACAGGATGTGGTCGCGCAGGCGCATCGCCTCCGGGATCGACTTCAGCGGCAGCCCGTGCTCGGCGACACCGGGGATGCCGTAGTCAGCCGTCGACGCGCCGACGGCGAGCACGACGTGGTCGTAGGCGAGCCGGCTGCCGTCCGCGAGCTCGAGTTGCCTCGCCTCACGGTCCAGGCCCGTGACCTCGCCCAGGCGGAACGAGACGTTCGAGCGCCCCTGCAGGATCCCGCGCACGGCGTGGCCGATGTCCTGGGGGTCGAGCCCGGCCGTCGCGACCGGGTAGAGCAGCGGCTGGAAGGTGTGGTAGTTGTGCCGATCGACGACCGTGACGGCCACCTCCCCCTGGCGGGCGAGCCGCCGCAGGTTGCGGGCGACGCGGAGGCCGCCGAAGCCGGCGCCGACCACGACCACGTGTGGCACGGTCGCGGCGTTCGAGGTGGTGGGCATGGGCGCTCCGGTGGCAGCTTGCGGGTGTCGAGCACCTCAACGCGCGGTGCTCGTGAACTATTTCACAAGCACCGTAAGGCGTGGCGGGGCCGCCGTCCAGCCCGGACCACCGACGAACGACGGGCGTCGTCCGGGCCGTCCGTTCAGCCAGCCAGGCCGGCGGCGCGGAGGCTGACGCGGAAGTCGTGCGGGTTCGTGGCCCCTGCGAGGGCGTCACGCAGGCTGACCACGCCGTCCTTGTAGAGCTGGAGCAGGTGCTGGTCGAAGGTCTGCATGCCGTAGTACTCGCCGTCGGCGACCGCGTCCTCGATCTGGTCGGTCTGCTCCGAATCGATGATGAACTCGTAGATGCGCGAGGTCATGACGAGGCACTCGATCACGGCCACGCGACCGGCTCCCGTCGCGCGTGGCAGCAGCCGCTGGCACACGATGCCCTTGAGGGAGTTGGCGAGCGACAGCCGCGCCTGGTGCTGCTGCTCGGCCGGGTACATGTCGACGATGCGGTTCACCGTCTCGGTCGCATCCGTCGTGTGCAGCGTCGAGAGCACGAAGTGCCCGGTCTCGGCTGCCTGCAGGGCGGCCGTGACCGTCTCGATGTCGCGCATCTCGCCGATGAAGATGACGTCCGGGTCCTGACGGGCGACCGCCTTGAGGGCCCGGTAGAACGACGCCGTGTCGACGCCGACCTCGCGCTGGTCGACGATCGACATCTCGTCCTTGTGCATCACCTCGATCGGATCCTCGATCGTGACGACGTGGCAGCGGCGGGAACGGTTGATGTGGCCGAGCATGGCCGCCGTCGTGGTGGTCTTCCCCGAGCCCGTCGGGCCGGTGACGAGCACGAGGCCGCGGTGCTCCTCCGCGAGCTTGCGGACCGCGGCAGGCAGACCGAGGGACTCGAAGTCCGGCGTGCCCGGGAGGACGCGTCGCAGGACCAGGCCCACCGAGCCCCGCTGGCGGAAGGCGTTCACACGGAAGCGTCCGACGCCGGCGACCGAGTACGCGAAATCGCCCTCGTTGGTGTCGATGAACTCCTGCGTCGTGCGGTCGTCCATCATCGCGAAGGCGTACCGCTCGGTGTCCGCCGGCGACAGTGGGGGCAGGTTCGCGATCGGCTTGAGCTCTCCGTCGATGCGCACGTAGGCAGGACCGCCGGCCTTGAGGTGCAGGTCGGAGCCGCCCTTCTCGACGACGTACTGCAGATAGTCGTTGACCGTCGCCATCGGCGCCTCCGGCTTCGTCGTTGGCGGCAAGCATAGACCCGACGGGGTGCCGCGAGTCCGGCCATCCGCCCACGGCCCGGCCGTCGCCCGCAGCGGCCCGGGATCACACCTCCAACAGGATCGTGACCGGGCCGTCGTTGACCAGTCGCACCTCCATGTGGGCACGGAACCGACCCGTTGCCACGACCGTGCCGAGCCCTCGAAGGTGGTCGACCACCACCTCGACGAGGGGCTCCGCCTGTTCGGGCCTGGCGGCATCCGTGAACCCGGGTCGGCGGCCCCTCCTGGTGTCGGCGTACAGCGTGAACTGCGACACGACGAGAACCTCGAGCCCGAGGTCCGCGACGGAGCGATTCATCGCTCCGGCCTCGTCCTCGAAGACGCGGAGGTGGTGGATCTTCTCGGCGAGACGCCGCGCCTGGTCGGACGTGTCGTCGTGGGTGACCCCGACGAGCACCAGCAGGCCACGACCGATCGAGCCGACCACCTCGCCCCCGACCAGGACCTCGGACCCTGACACCCGCTGCACGAGTCCACGCACGCCCGTCCTCCTCGCGTCCCGGGGCCATCGGCGGCCACGGCCCCCCGACTACCCTGCCAGCATGCCTCGGTACCCGACCCGACTCGCCACCTCGGCCGGCGGCGTCGTCGTCGACGACCGCGAGGACGGCAAGCGCTGGGTGTTGCTCATCGCACTCCGCAACGCGGCGGGCAAGCCGCAGTGGACGCTGCCGAAGGGTGGCATCGAGGACGGCGAATCGGCGGCGGATGCCGCGGTTCGCGAGGTCCGCGAGGAGACCGGGTTCGGTGCCGAGATCGTCGAGCCGCTCGGCACGATCGACTACTGGTTCGTCTGGCGGCCGGACCGCGTCCGCTACCACAAGTACGTGCACTACTT
>JBFHRB010000232.1:0-5322 GCA_041591915.1 Nitriliruptorales bacterium | reverse complement strand
TCGAGCAGGACGACCAGGTCGGGCAGGAGGTCTGCGACACCCCAGCGGTTGAGCTCCTCGATCTGCTGCTCGCCGAGGTCCCGACCGGTCCCCTGGTAGATGACGGAGGAGTCGATGAAGCGGTCCGTGACGACGCACATGCCCTTGTCGAGCGCCGGCTGGATCACCTCCTGGACGTGCTGCGCGCGGGCCGCCGCGTAGAGCAGCGCCTCCGCGCGCGGGCTCATGTCCTCCATGCTCGGGTCGAGCAGCAGGTTGCGGATCTCCTCGCCCAGCTGCGTGCCACCGGGCTCGCGCGTGGTCAGGACGTCGAAGCCGGCTCGCTCGACGGCCGCGCGCAGCAGGCGGAGCTGCGTCGACTTCCCGGCCCCCTCGCCGCCCTCGAGCGCGACGAAGACACCGGTGCCGACGCGGCGACGCGACTCGGTCGCCTCGACCAGGTCCAGGCGGGTCGAGAGCACCCGGTGGATGCTGCGACCCGTCCAGACCGCGCCCGCCAGCGCGATGATCCCGGCGAGGATGAGGGTGATCCGGACGCCGCCGATCGAGTAGCCGTAGACCCCCTGCTGGATCTCGGACTCGAGGTCGATCCCGAACCCGCCGGTCTCCGCGCCGATCGCACCCGTGGCGCCGCCGGGCTCCTGCTCGGCCTCGCCAGCCGTCTCCGTGGCCGTGACGACCTCGGGCTGCTCGAGGCCGATGATGCCGACCATCAGGGGGCCGACGACGAGCGAGATGAACAGCGCGGCGCGGATGGCCGTGTTGAACGCGGCGAAGGTCCGGCCGCGGATCTCGTCCGACGCGTACTCCTGCAGCATCGTGTAGCCGGTCAGGAAGCCGACGCCGGCGCCGAGCCCCATGATGAAGGCAGGGATCGTCGCCAGGTCGAGGCGAGGCATCAGCGCCGCGACGATGAGGCCACCACCGGCGACACCGATCCCCGGGGCGAAGAGGCGTTCCTTGCCGAGCCGCTGCGCGAGCGGTGCCGAGCCGAGCAGGCCGGCGAACAGCCCGCTGCCGACGGCCGCCACGAGCACACCGAAGCCGGACTCGCCCGCGTTGACGATCGTCGTGAAGAGCTTGCCCACGGCGAGCACGATCCCCGCGCCGAGGAAGGCCGCCGTCACCCCGACGATCAGCGCGCGGATGAGCGGGTGGGCCGAGATGAACCGGATGCCCTCGGTCAGCTCTGCCCACCAGCCGGGCTGGTCGACCGACGCGCTCACGGTGCGCCGACGGTCGCCGTCGGGATCGCGGATGAGCGCAACGAGCACGGCGGACACGAAGAACGTCGCGGCGTTGAACCAGATCGCGAGCGCCGACGGCCGCATCTGCAGGAACTCGACACCCGTGAAGAACGTGTTCGACGTCCCCACCAGCAGGGCGAAGAGCACGCCGCCGAGCGGGAGCGTCCCGTAGGTCACGATGAGCGAGAGCTGGTTCGCGTGGACCAGGCGCTCGCGGCGAACGATGTTCGGGACGGTGGCGTCCTTGGCGGGCCCGAACAGCGTCGACATCACCTCGATGGCGAAGGTCGCGACGAAGAGCTCCGTGACGCCGGTGGCCGTGCCCTCGCCCCGGCCCACGAACGGGATCAGGGCCATGATGATCCCCCGACCGATGTCGGTGACGATCATCAGGCGCTTGCGGTCCCAGCGATCGACGTAGACACCGGCGACGGGTCCGAGCAGCAGCGTCGGCAGGACCCGCGCGATCATCACGCCGCTGAGCGCGAACGCTGCAGCCCGCGTGCCCTGGCCCAGGATCGACTCGGTCAGCGCGAGGATCGCGAGGACGCCGATCCAGTCGCCCAGGCTCGAGGTGAGCATGGCGAAGAAGAGGTTGCGGTAGTCGGCGTTGCGGAACAGCGCACGGTAGGCGGCGCGGTCAGCGACCGCCCCACCGATCAGGTCGCCGTCCCCGCTGGCTGCGGTCGCGTCAGGTTCCGAGGCCACGACAGGAGGCTACCCCTCGGGCCCCACGGCCAGACGCAGCACCGCTGGCCGAGCGTTTCAGCGGTGCAGGTCCAGCCAGACCCGGGACCGCCCGTCCTCGGCCGGCTCGACCCGGAAGTCGTGGACCCAGCCCTCGGGGCTGACGGTGGACCCGCTGGCGCGACCGTTGTCGCAGTACTCGACGCGCAGCACCCGGAAACCGCCCTCCTCGGCGCCCTCGGTCATGTACTCGACCATCTCGGCGCAGTCGGCCGGCACGGTCACCACGAGGTGGAACTCGCCGCCCGCCCCGCCCACCTCCTCGGGCGTCATCGGCCAGGGCGTGTGCGCGTCCTCCGGCCAGCCTGCGGGCAGGTTCTCGAAGAACGATTCATCGAGGTCCTCCGCCGTGGGGCGGAGCCCGTCGCCGGCCGTCACGCCGTCGAGCTTCTCCTCGAGCTTGCGCGCCGCCGCCTCGATGTCGCCGGCGAGCGTCTCCACCGAAGCCTCGCCCTTGACGACCTTGCCCAACTTGTCCAGGAACCCCATGGTCGACTCCTGATCGCTCCCACGGGACGCTACGGAAGGCGGCTCGGGGGTCAAGGGCCAACCGGACCTGCAGATCAGTCGCTCGACGGCGCCTTCTTCGAGCCCTTCGGCGCGGCCTTCTTCTTGCCTGTGGACTTCTTCGCCGCGGCCTTCTTCGTGGCCGCCTTCTTGGCCTTCGGCTTCGGCTTCGGCTTCTGCTCGCGGACGAAGGTCAGGTCGATCGGCGCGTAGTCCTCCGGCCAGCCGTTGATCGGCTCGCCCCCGAGCTCCGGGTCGTACTTCTCGATGCCCGGCACGACCTCGATCGAGTGGACGCGCGGCGCGTCGAAGTCGTCGAGCTCGAAGACGTGCTCCAGCTCCGGGTTGGCGCACACCGCGGTGGGCACCTTGCGGTTCTTCGGTGGGGGCCGCAGCGGGGCGCCGCACTTCGGGCAGGGGTCGGCCAGTGGGATCGACCAGATCGCGAACGCGTCGTCGGGGTAGCCCGCGGAGCCCAGGAACGGCTTGCCGTAGCGGCTCTTGCGCAGCTCCATGTGGCTCTTGCCGTCCGTCGGCGAGATGAACGGGCGCCAGCGCTCGGCGGGCGACGCCGACTCGTCGACGTCACGGTCGAGGTAGACGCCGCGCTGCTGGAGGTTGCGGATGCCCTTGCACTTGGGGTAGTCGACGCAGCCGTAGAACTGGCCGAACCGCCCACTGCGCAGCAGCATCGGCTGGCCGCAGATCTCGCAGAGGACGTCGGGGTCCGGCTCCGGCTCGGGTTCCGGCTCACCAACGGTGCCGTCCTCGTTGAGGGGCCGCGTGCCGTCGCAGTCGGGCCAGCGCGAGCACGAGGCGAACCACTGCTTGGACTTGCCGGAGAACACCTTCTCCATCGGGGCGCCGCACTCGTGGCAGTCGGTGGGCTCGAGCAGCGGGAGCCGAGGCCGCTCGGGCTTGCGCTCCTTCACCCACTCGTCGACCTCGTCGAGGAAGCGGGTCACGGTTCGCGACCACTGCTCCTCGCCCTCCGCGATCTCGTCGAGCGTCGACTCCATCCGGGCGGTGAACCCGACGTCGACGATCTCGGAGAAGTGCGCCTTGAGGAACGACGTCACGACCTCGCCGAGCGGCGTCGTGAAGAACCGACGCGACTCGAGCCGGACGTACTCGCGGTTGACCAGCGTCGAGATGATCGACGCGTAGGTCGACGGGCGACCGATGCCCTCGGCCTCGAGGGTCTTGACGAGCGTGGCCTCGGTGTACCGCGGGGGCGGCGTCGTGAAGTGCTGGTTCTGCTCGAGGTCACGCAGGTGGATCGTCGCGCCCTCGGTGATGTCGGGCAGCGAGTCGGTCTCCTCGTCCTCGTCCTGGGCGTCGAGGTCCGGCGTCACGTTGTAGACCTTGAGGTAGCCCTCGAACTTCAGGACCTTGCCCGTCACGCGGAACAGGAACTCGTCGTCGCCCTCCCCTCCCACGACGTCCGCCGAGACCTGGTCGTAGACCGCCGGCGTCATCTGGGTCGCGACCGTGCGCTTCCAGATGAGGCTGTAGAGCTTGAACTGCTCGGCCGACAGCTTGTCCTTGATCCTGAAGGGCTCGCGGTTGACCGAGGTGGGGCGGATGGCCTCGTGGGCCTCCTGTGCACGCTTGGCCTTCGATGAGAAGGTGCGTGGCTGCTCGATGCCGTAGCGCTCGCCGTACTTCTCGTCCACGAAGGTGTTGATCTCGGCGAGCGCGACCTCGCTCAGGTTGACCGAGTCCGTACGCATGTAGGTGATGAGGCCGACCTGCTCGCCGCCGCCGAGGTTGATGCCCTCGTACAGCTGCTGGGCGATCGACATCGTCTGGCGCGCGGAGAAACCGAGCTTGTTGGCGGCGTCCTGCTGCAGCGTGGACGTGGTGAACGGGGCCTTGGGGTTCTGGCGGCGCTCGCTGCGGCGGACCTCGCGGACCACGTAGTCATGCTCGCGCGCCAGGGCGGCCAGCTCGGTCGCCTGCTCCTCCGAGGCGATCAGCAGGCGCTTCTTGAGCTTCTCCTCATCGGCGTCCTGGAGGTCCTTCGGCGAGGCGATGCGGCGGCCGCCGACCGAGTGCAGCTTGCCGTCGATGCGCGGAGCGGCTTCGGGCTCGTCCGCGAAGTGGCCGAGCATCGACCAGTACTCGCGCGGCACGAACGCGCGGATCTCGTCCTCGCGGTCGACCAGCAGGCGGAGCGCGACGGACTGCACGCGTCCGGCCGAGATACCCGAGGAGACGGTGCGCCAGAGCACCGGCGAGAGCCGGTAGCCCACGATGCGGTCGACCGCGCGACGCGCCTGCTGTGCGTCGATCAGCGCGAGGTTGAGCGGCCGTGGCTCCTCGAAGGCGGCGAGGATCGCGGGCTTGGTGATCTCGTCGAAGGTGACCCGGTTCTCGTCCGCCGTGTCGAGGCCCAGCACCTGGGCGACGTGCCAGGCGATCGCCTCGCCCTCGCGGTCGAGGTCGGGGGCGAGCCAGACCTTGTCCGCCTCGCGGGCTGCCTGCCGCAGCGCCGCAACGTGCTTCTTGGAGTTCGCCGGGACCTCGTAGCGCAGCTCGACGTCGCCATCGGACTCGATCTCGATGGCGAAGTCGCTGCGGGGGAGGTCGCGGATGTGGCCGTAGGAGGCCAGGACCGTCCACCCCGCACCGAGGTACTTCTCGATCGTCTTGGCCTTCGCGGGCGACTCGACGACCACCAGGTTCTGCGTCACGAGGGCGTGACTCCTTATCTATGTGGACCACCGAGCTGCCTCGGCGGCGGCGGGAAGGTGACGGTGCGCCGCTCGCCTGTCAACTCCGTGTCGTGGGTCGCCATCCCGGACCCCCTTGCCGCGGC
>JBFHRB010000231.1:0-5331 GCA_041591915.1 Nitriliruptorales bacterium | reverse complement strand
TCGCTGTGGGCTGCCTCCTGGGACGACGGTGGCACGGCAACGCCCTTCCGAACCTGGGCGGTCCCGTCGGGCGAGACCGGCGTGGCCGTCCTCGGGTGGCCCGACACCCGCCCCGGGGATGTCGTCCTGCTCTTCGCCGACCCCTACAGCTACCCCGTCTCCGAGGTCGTTCGTCGTGTCTCGGACGAGCGTGGCGAGCACCAGGTGGTCGGCGGCCTGTTGACGGCCGGCCCACACGGGTCGCGTTACGCCATCGGCACGACGGTCCACGAGGGCGGCGCGGTCGGCGTCGTCTGCCGGGACGTCGACGTGCGGACGGTCGTGTCCCAGGGCTGTCGCCCCATCGGGGAGCCGATGGTCGTGACGCGCGCCGAGGGGAACGCGATCCTCGAGCTCGCCGGCCAGCCCGCGGTCCACAAGCTCCGTTCGGTCTTCGCGGAGTCCGACGACGCCGACAAGGCACTCATGCAGGTGGGCCTGCACGTCGGGATCGTGGCCGAGGGGCAGCGGGATCGATACGAGCGTGGTGACTTCCTGATACGCGGGGTCATGGGTGCGGACCCGGAACGAGACGCGGTCATCGTGGGTGACGTCGTGGAGGTGGGCGCGGTCGTCCAGTTCCAGGTCCGGGACCCCCTGAGCGCACGAGAGGACCTCGACGCCCACCTGTTGCTCGACGGTGGGCCGGCGGAGGGCGCGCTCTTGTTCACGTGCAACGGGCGTGGTGAACGGTTCTTCGGGCTTCCCAACCAGGACGTGGAGGCCATCGAGCAGCACCTCGAAGCCCCCGTGGCCGGCGCCTTCTGCGCCGGGGAGATCGGGCCGGTGGGCTCGCGGAGCCACCTGCACGGGTTCACCGCCTCCATGGCCCTGTTCGGTGGCCGGTCGAGCGCTGACGCGACGTAACCTGAACGAAACGGAGCGGAGACTCGGAGGTAATCCCGGCTCGGCAGGCTCCGCCCCGCACACGCGCCCCGCCGCCGACCGGCGCGGGAGAAGCACCACCGGAGGTCCGACGTGAAGCTCGTCACCGCGATCGTCAAGCCGCACAAGGTCGAAGAGGTCAAGGACGCACTGCAGGAGGCCGGCATCGAGGGCCTCACGCTGTCCGAGGTCCGTGGATACGGCCGGCAGCGCGGCCACACCGAGGTCTACCGCGGCGCCGAGTACCAGGTCGAGTTCGTGCCGAAGGCGCGGCTCGAGGTCATCTGCACCGAGGCGCAGGTCGACCTGGTCGTCGACACCGTGATCAAGTACGCCCGCACGGGCCAGGTCGGCGACGGCAAGGTCTTCGTGACGGCCCTCGACCGCGTCGTCCGCATCCGGACGGGCGAAGAGGACGACGACGCGGTCTGACCCCCGGACGCGCCTCACCGTGCCGGAGCTCGCGGATCGCCTGAAGGACGGCCTCGCGGAGCTCCGCGCGGACGGGCCGGCGCCTGGTCGCGCCTGGTGCGCGGCCTGGACCGAGGTCGTCGACGGCGCGCTCAGGGATGCGGTCGACGAGGCGGCCCCGCAGGGCCGCCTCGCGCTCGTCGCGACCGGCGGCTACGGGCGCCGCGAGATGTGCCCGGCCAGCGACGTCGACCTGCTGCTGCTCCACGACAAGGTCCCGCACGCCGAGCTCGAGCGCCTCGTCCGAGAGGTCGTGTACCCGCTGTGGGACGCGTCGCTCAAGGTCGGCCACGCGGTGCGCGATCGGCGTCAGGCGATCTCGCTGGCGCTCGATGACCTCGACACCGGGACGGCGTTGCTCGATGCACGCACCGTCGCGGGCGACAGCCAGCTGCTGCGTGACGCCCAGTCCGAGTACCTGAAGAAGATGCGCCGCCGCCCGGGCCGGTTCCTCGAACAGCTCACCCGCGCGGACCAGGAGCGGCGTCAGAAGGCCGGGGACTCCGCCGAGGTCCTCGAGCCGGACCTGAAGTCCGGTGCCGGTGGGCTGCGGGACATCCAGTCGCTCCGCTGGGCCGCGGCAGCCCTGCTGGGCGAGCCCCGGCTCGACGCCCTCGTCTCGGGCCGCTACCTGGGTGCGCCCGACCGGGCCCGCCTGGCGCGGGCCTACGACGAGGTCCTCGCCGCGCGTTGCGCCCTGCACCTCGAGCTCGACCACCCGAGCGACGTCCTGCGGATGGACCACCAGCAGCCCGTGGCGCTCGCGCTGGGCTACGAGGACGGCGGGGACCACGACTCCGCGGCCCACCGCCACCTGCGGGACCTCTACCTCGCCGCTCGAACCATCGACCACGTCCACCGCCGTGCGTGGCGGCTCATCGAGGCCGATGCGGCACGTGGCCGGCGGTTCCGGCGCACGGCCGAGGCGCGGCTGAACGGCCTCGGCCTCGTCGACGGCGTGCTGACGATCGAGGACGACGGCCTCCTCGACGACGACGAGCTGCCCCTCTACGTCCTGAGCAAGCTCGTCGAACACCGCGCGGTCCTCGACCGGTCGTCGGCCGCGAAGATCGCCCGCGCCGTGGACCGCCGCGACGGCACGTGGCCCTGGACCCCGAACGCTCGCCGTCGGTTCCTCGCCGCGCTGTGGGCGGGGCACACGTCGCGCGCCGCGCTGGCCGAGCTCGACGACGTCGGTGCCTGGGTTGCGCTCCTGCCCGAGTGGGAGCCCGTCCGCGGACGGCCGCAGCGCAACCCGTTCCACCTCTTCAGCCTCGACCGCCACGCGATCCATGCCGCCGCGACGCTCGGGGACCTCGTCCGGACCGAGACCTGGGCGACCGAGGCGCTCGAGATGGTCGAGGACCGCGATGCGCTCATGCTGGGGACGCTCCTGCACGACGTCGGCAAGGCGTACGGCGAGCCGCACGCCGAGACGGGCGCCGCGCCTGCCCGTTCGATGATGACCCGCATGGGCCTGGGCGTCGCCACGCAGGAACTCGCCGTGTCGCTGATCCGCCTGCACCTGCTGCTGCCCGATGTCGCCACCCGTCGGGACCTCGCCGACCCCGACGTGATCGTGGACGTCGCGCGCCAGGTCGGCGACCGCCAGACCCTGCATGCCCTCCATCTCCTGACCGCAGCCGACGGGCTGGCGACGGGCCCTTCGGCCTGGAGCTCCTGGAAGGCCTCGCTGCTGCGTGAGCTCGTCCGGAAGGTCGATGCCGTGCTCGAACAGACCCACCCGACGGACCTCAACGACGGGGCCGAAGCGACCGCCCGGGAGGCACTCGCGATGAGCGAGTCGCTCGGGGTCGACGAGTCGGAGGTCCGCAACCACCTCGCAGCCCTCCCGCGCCGATACGCCGCGGCGATGACGCCACGTGCCGTCGTCCGCCACGCCGGGCTGTGTGCGAAGCCCCTCGGCGTCGCCGAGGTCCGCACCCGGGTGACACCCGGCGACGACGTCGTCGAGGACCTGGCCGGGTACGACGACCTCGACGTCGTGGCGATCGACAGCGCCGGCCTGTTCTCGCGCATCGCCGGAGTGATCGCCCTGCACGGCGGCTCGATCCTCTCGGCCGACGCGCACACCCGCGACGACGGCATCGCCGTCGACACCTTCACCGTCCAGCGTCCGCCCGAAGCCGGCGCGACCTGGTGGGCGGCCGTCGAGGGCGACATCGTCGAGGCCGTGGCGGGCCGCCTCGCACTGCGTGCTCGCCTGGCCAAGCGGGCCGAGCGCTACGAGCGCCGGCGGACCCACATGGTGGATGTGCCGACGTCCGTGTCCATCGCGGACGACGAGTCCAGCCACGCGACGATCCTCGAGATCCGCACCCGGGACCGCACTGGCGTCCTGTTCGACATCACCGCAGCGCTCGCCGAGCTCCACCTCGACATCGTCGTGGCGAAGATCGCGACCCTTGGCGAGGAGGTCGTGGACGTCTTCTACGTCCGCGACGTCGACGGCGAGCGGTTGGACCCCGACCACGCGCGCGAGGCGGTCCTCGCCATCGAGAGCGCACTGGGCGACTGAGGCGGCCGGTCAGGCCTCGGTTGGGGACTCGGGTGGCGCCGGGAGTGTCAGCCGGAAGGTCGTTCTCTGCGCGTCGGCGTCGTAGACGAGGTCGCCGCCGTGCCAGCGTGCCAGGCTACGCGCCAGCGAGAGCCCGATGCCGGTGCCGCCGCGCCGACGCGTCGCGCTCGAATCGCCCTGGGTGAACCGGCTGAAGATGTCCTCGTGCTGCTCGGGCGGGATGCCGTTGCCGTCGTCGCTGACCTCGATGATGTCGGTCGCGTCCCGGCGCTCCACGCCCACGCGGATCTTCCCTCCGTCCGGGCCGTACTTGTCGGCGTTCTCGATCAGCTCGGCGAGGATGTTGGTCGTGCGATCGCGGTCGGCGAAGACCTGGTGCTCGGCTGGGAGCCCGCTGATGTCGAGGCGCTCCGCCGAGACCCGCATGCGCTCGCAGGCCTTGTTCAGCAGGTCGCGCAGGTCGTGCAGGGCGGGCTCGAGTCGCTGCCGTCCGGCCTCGATGCTCACGATCTCGAGCAGGTCCTCGATCAGCGAGTGCAGCCGCTCGGCCCCGCGCTGGGCCCCCTCGATGATCTCGGCCGTGCCGTTGGTCGTCTTGCCCTTGGCGAGCTCGAGGAAGCCCTTGATGGTGGTCAGCGGGGTGCGGAGCTCGTGCGAGACGTTCGCGATGAAGGTCGTGTGGAGGTGGTGGAGCCGCTGCTCCTGCTCGAGGGCGCGCTGCTCGGCCTCGAGCGACCGGCGGTGCTCGATCGCGGCGGTGATGCTGACGGCGAGCACCTCCATCAGGGTCAGCTGGTGCTCGCTGAACTGCGACAGGCCGTGCTTGCTCAGCGTCAGCACGCCCAGCGTGCGGCCCTGGAAGACGAGCGGCACGCCGATCATCGACTCCTCGACGCGGGGCGTGCCGGGGATGTGGAACGCCTCGGGGTGCTCCTCGAGGTCGTAGACGACCTCGGCCTTGCCCCGTGCGGCGATCGAGCCGGTCACGCCCTTCCCCAGCGGGAGCCGGAACCGCGGGTCGTCCAGCCCCGCCAGGTCGGCGTCGTCGACGACCGAGCGGATGGCGACCGGGTACAGCTCCTGGCTCTCCTTGTCGAGCAGGAACAGCCGCAGGGTGTGGTACGGCACGACCAGCATGACCTGCTCGCCGACGGTGTCGAACAGCGTCGAGAGGTCGTCGGTCTGCGACAGCGCCGCCGCGGCATGCCGCAACGCGGCGATGCTCTGCTCGATGGGTGGCGCGTCGGACATGAGCGCAGCGTAGGTCCGGCAGGAGGCCTCGCGTTGCCCGGCCGCCGAAAGGCGCGTCGAATCGGCTAGAGGATCCCGCCCTCGGCCATGCGGCGGTAGTCGAGCACGCGGTCGAGCACCGCCGGGTCGACACCGTCCTCGAGCGC
>JBFHRB010000230.1:0-5332 GCA_041591915.1 Nitriliruptorales bacterium | reverse complement strand
GTAGCACGCGTCGAAGGCCTCGCGGTCTCGCGCGTGGAAGGCCTCGACCAGCCGCTCCACCACGTCGGTCGCCGCGTCGGTTCCCATGCTGCAGCCTCTCTCGACCGGGGCACAGCCGTCAACCGGTGCCCCGGGGGCGACAGGACGAGGTGGTCGACGTGTTGCACGGGACGCTTCTCCGCTCAGGTTGACGGCGAAGTGCGTCGCGGAAGGGCGAACCAGAGCGCGACGGCGAACATCGGCGGGAAGATGACGCTGCCGATCTGGCCGGGCGCGGTTCCCTCCAGGACCAAGGGGTTCAACCAGCCCATGACCGGGCGCATCACCCAGTCGGTGAGTTGGAGCAGCAGCGCGAAGGGCACCAGGAAGCGGTACCGGGCGATGATCACCCAGGCGACGATGGCGAGCAGGAGCTGCTCCAGCCCCCACTGACCGAAGAAGTGGACGAGGTTGACTCCGCCGTCCCCCTCCAGCTCGATGCCGGCGATGCTGTTCGCGCCGCCGTCCTCGAGGAACATGTGGGCGAGGCTCCGGCCGGTGGACAGCACCGTCATGGCGACCAGGAACCAGAAGGAACCCTTGGTCCCCTGGTAGCCGTCGTCGGGGTCGGCGAGGAGGAATCGGAGGTCGCGCATCGAGCTGCCTGCACTTCCGGCCGTGGTGGCCGCGTTGATGGGGAGGTGGGCGACGGTCGACGGCGCGCCGAGGACAGCGCGACAACCGGCCGCTCCATTTTTGTGTCAGTCGTAAGATAATTCCGTGTGCACTAATATGTCAACCGACATGGCTGCGGGCGTGCGATCGGAAGCGAGATGGACAGTCGGCGAGGGCAGGGCAGGCCGAGCGGCAAGGACGGACCGGTCGTCAGCCGCGAGGACCTCCTCGCCGCGGCCATGCAACTCATCGCGGTGAACGGCTTCGACGGCACGTCCGTGCGCGGCCTCGCCAAGGAGGTTGGCGTGACCCACGGCACGGTCCAGCACCACTTCCCCACCAAAGACGACCTGTGGCGCGCGATCGTCGACGAAGTGCTCGTGCCGGAGCTCTCCGAACTCCGGGAGACCCGCGACGAGAGCGCTCCGGTCGATGCACGTGTCGGGGCGATCCTCGGAGCACGCATCCGGGCGGCCGCGTCACGGCCGGGCCTGCCCGGCACCGTGCTGCTGGACGCCAGCGAAGGCGGCCGTGAACGCCTGGCCTACCTGGCCGCTGCCCTCGAACCGTTCCAGTCGTCGCGGGGGGGCGCGATGCACGCCGCGGCGTCGGGCCGTCTGCGCAGCGTCGATCCGGCTGCGTTGCGAGCCCTGATCGGCATCGGCCTGCCGCTGCTGGCATCCGCACACGAAGCGCTACGCATCATGCTCGGCATCGACCTCGACGACGCCGAGCAGCGCGAGGCCTTCGCCGACGGACTCACCGACATCCTCCTGCACGGGATCCTCCCGCGTGGCGACACCGGGCCGACCTGAACAGACGCCAGGCCCGCCCTGTCGAGCGCCCCGCCCACCCCGCGACAGCGTGGCCGGCTCGATCATCCTCGTGATCGCGCTCGCCGGCGAACGCAGGATCCTCGCGATGAGCCGGCAGGGGCTGCCCGGAGCTCCGTCCGCGGTCAGCGGTCCTGACGCGTGATCCAGCCCTGGCCGTCAGTCGCTGAAGGCGCGCCGGCCCGTCGCTGCGTCGTCGACGATCTGCGCGATCCGCTTGGCACGAGTCTGCGGCCGCACCGCCGAGTAGACCTGCCAGAGCATCAGCTTCTTCGCACTCGGCGGCAACTCGTCGAAGAAGGTCGCGGCCGCCGGGATCGCGTCGAGCGCCGCTCGGAGGTCATCGGGGACGACGAGAGCCTCGACCGGTTCGAGGATCGTCCACGACCCGTTCTCCTTCGCGACATCGACGGCACGCCAGCCAGCAGGCTGCATCCGGCCGGCGGCGGCCAGGCCTTCGATCCGGTCGCGGTTGATCCGAGACCACGTGGACTTCGGCTTCCGCGGCGTGCAGAGCTGGAGGCGGCGCTCCTCGTCGAGGCGGTTGACGGTGGAGTCGATCCAACCCCAGCACAGCAGTTCGTCGACCAGGTGGTCCCAGGACACTGCTGGGCGGCCGGTCTTCTTCCGCCATGAGGCGAACCACATTCCCGGCGAGTCCGCGTGCTTCGCGGCCAGCCATGCGCGGAGGTCCTCAACGGTCTCCGCGTGGAAGATCTCGTAGCCGAACTTCCACGTCGCCGGATGACCCGAGGCGCTCGGCGGGAGGGCGCTCATCCGACGTCCTGGATCACATCATCACGAGCAGCCGCTGGTGCTCCCGCACTGCTCACAGACGTGGCAACTGCCCGCGCGCTTCATCTGCACACCACACGAGTAGCAGAGCGGCGCGTCGACGTTGAACGGCAGTGGCACCTGCGCGTCGGACGGTTGCGCGGAGGCGCGCGGCTCGTCCGGCTCCTCGAGCGTCGGCAGCGTCGGCGCCTCGGCCTCGTCGAGCATCGACGACCGCTCCGCGAGCGTGTAGATGCCGAGCGCCTGGCGGTGGTCGGCCGGCAGGTACTCGATCGCGAGCCGCCGCGACAGGTAGTCGACGATCGAGGTCGCGAACCGGATCTCCGGGTCGTCGGTGAGGCCCGCCGGCTCGAAGCGCATGTTCATGAACTTCTCGACGTAGGCCTCGAGCGGCACCCCGTACTGCAGGCCGAGCGAGACGGAGATGGCGAACGCGTCCATCATCCCGCTGAGGGTCGAGCCCTGCTTGCCGAGCTTGACGAAGATCTCGCCGAGCCCGTCGCCCGGGTACTCCCCCGCCGTCACGTAGCCCTTCGCATCGCCGATGGCGAACGAGATCGTCTGCGACGGGCGCTGCTTTGGGAGCTTGCGGCGCACCATCGGCGGGTGGTCCTCCGCGTCCGCTTCCGCGGAAGCGGACGGGACCTCACCGGAGTCCTTCTTGGTGACCGACAGCGGCTGGCCGACCTTGCAGTTGTCCCGGTAGACGGCCAGTGCCTTGAGCCCACGCCGCCAGCCTTCGACGTAGATCTCCTCGATCTCCTCGACCGTCGTCTCTTCCGGAACGTTCACCGTATTGTGGTTGACGATGCCGTTCGCGACGAACGAGTGGCTTCCCGGGACGGACAGATCGAAGACCTCGCGCATCCCAGCCGGCCCGAGATCCGCGATCGGCGAGAAGTGCAGGTCACCGTCGATGAGGTCCTGCAGCCAGTCCGGAAGCTGCACCTCCGGCTCGCTCGCGAGGCGGCAGACGGTCGCGCGACTGACGGACTTCGTACGTGGGTCCCGCAGATGCCCGTAGACGATCCGGAGCGGCCGACCGTCGAGCGCCTTGCCCTCGCGTGGCAAGGAGGCGAACAGCGAAGCCCCGTCGACACCGGGGATGACGTCCCAGGGGTCGTTCTCCGACGGTAGGGCCGTGAGTGCCTGCTGCGCGCGCGCGGACTTGTCTCCTTCGAGGAAGGGGACGATCTTCAGCAGTCGGCGAGCCTCCCAACCGGAGACGTAGACCTCGTCGAACGACTTGTCGTACTCGCGGTTGTACTTGGTGATTCGCCCACTGCGGATCCCGAGATTCGTCAGGACCGCCTGAAGATCGTCGAGCAGCTCGGGCGAGTCGAGGCAGATGGCCCAGGCGAGGCTCTTGCCCGGGGTCTTCACGTAGGCATCAAGCGCCAGCCCACGAAGGAAGGCGACGACCATCTCCCTCGGGGATCGCAGCACGGCGTCCGGGATGCGCTTGGCCGAGGCCCGCTCCCCGGCGCCGAGGTGTTCGAGGAACTCGACGAGCGTCTTGGAGGACAGGACGAGCCCGGGGCACTTGCCGGGCTGTCGCCGAACCTTGGCATCGATGCCGAAGGTGGTGCGGGCGATGTCCCGCAACCGAGCGAGAACTTCCTCGTCCGCGTTCGTGATGATGACCGACCAGTTGGAACGGGTCGTGTGCCCCTCCGACGCATAGGCGCCGAGGAACAACGCGAGGTCCTCGGTCATCTCGGCGGGGATCTCCACCGGCAACTGGGAGCCGTACGCAGGCGACGGTCGGAAGTCGTCGAACGCGGGTGGCACCGCCGCCCACAGGTCAGCGCCGACGCGTATCGCGATGCTCTCATGGCCCGTGAGTTCCGAGAGGCGCAGCCAGGCCGGACCACCTTCCTGCGCCACGAGGACGCGGTGCTGCGGCGTGCCGACGATGCGGTGTCCCGAACGGAGTCGGACCTCGATGGTGGGTTGTAGGCCTGCGTAGAAGAAGTCGGACGTCTTCTCGAAGCCGATCCTCGACGCGACCTGCATCCGCATCTCACGGAACTCGCCCGGAGCCTCGCCTCCGTACAGCGACCCGATGCGAACGAGACCGTCCTCGGTCGTCACGAGCGACTCGCCCACGATGCACTTCGAGATCGCACCCGAGAGCCACGGCTGGATCGCGGCCATCATCGTGACGTGCCCCATCGGCGAGATCGTGTTGTCGCCCATGGCCGTCGCGAACACCGGGAGGTGCTCGTCCTTCAGGCCGGGCGCCCCGACGACCGTGTGGTGCTCCTCGATGTGCGCGGTGATCGCCGAGACCTGCTCGTCGCCGTAGCCGAGCCTGCGCAGCGCGCGTGGCACCAGCCGGTTCACGATCTGGATCGACCCGCCGCTGACGAGCTTCTTGGTCTTCACGAGCCCGAGGTCGGGCTCGACACCGGTGGTGTCGCTGTCCATGAGGAACGAGATGGTGCCGGTGGGCGCGGCGACCGTGGCCTGCGCGTTGCGGAACCCGTGCAGGGCACCCAGTCCCAGGGACTGGTCCCAGTCCTCCACGGCGGCCGCGTACAGCCCGTCGGGCACGAGCGCGGCATCCACGTCCGCGAGCGCGTCGCGATGCTGTTGCATCACGCGCTGCATGGCCTCGGCGTTGGGCGCGTAGCCGACGAA
Source organism: Nitriliruptorales bacterium (assembly GCA_041591915.1). GTDB lineage: Bacteria > Actinomycetota > Nitriliruptoria > Nitriliruptorales > Nitriliruptoraceae > JBFHRB01. The sequence continues at coordinate 407 of JBFHRB010000230.1, read as the reverse complement.
GGGGCCCATGGCCGCGGCGATCACGGCCGAGGTCCGGTAGGCGTGGCCGGTCAGCACCGCGGTCACCGCACTCGCGAGCGCACGGCCCTCCTCGGAGTCGTACGGGAGGCCGAGCGACATCAGGAGGCCACCGAGGTTGGTGTAGCCGAGGCCGAGCTGGCGGTAGGCGCGAGCGTTGGCGCCGATCCTCTCCGTCGGGTACGACGAGTTGTCGACGAGGATGTCCTGCGCGAGGAAGACGATCTCGACGGCGCGGCGGTAGGCGAGGACGTCGAACCGGCCCGCGTCGTCGAGGAAGGTCATGAGGTTGAGCGAGGCGAGGTTGCACGCCGAGTTGTCGAGGTGCATGTACTCGGAGTTGTGCACCACGACGGCCGTGTCGACGAGCCCGCTGGGGTCGGTGACGG
>JBFHRB010000229.1:0-5370 GCA_041591915.1 Nitriliruptorales bacterium | reverse complement strand
GACACCTACCGCGTCGACTCGTGGGAGGAGCTCGACCGGGTGCTGCCCGCGCTGCGGCACGTCCCGCAGGTCAGCGTCGAGGAGTTCGTCGACGGCGAGGAGTTCACCCACGACACGATCTGCGCGGACGGTCGGATCCTGCACGAGAGCATCGCCTGGTACCGGCCACGGCCGCTGATCATGCGGCTCAACGAGTGGGTGAGCCCGATCTCGACGGTGCTGCGCGACCTCGACCAGCCCGAGCTCGCCGGCGGCCGCGAGATGGGCCGCAAGGTCATCGAGGCGCTCGGGTTCCGCGAGGGCTTCACCCACATGGAGTGGTACCGAAAGAACGACGGCGAGGTCGTCTTCGGCGAGATCGGGGCGCGCTCGCCCGGCGGCCGGCTGACCGACGTCATGAACTACGCGCTGGACGCGGACCTCTACGCCGCGCTGGGCGAGGCGGTCGTGCGGGGCGGGATCTCCCAGCCGCTCGAGCGCCGCTACAACGCCGCGGCCATCTTCAAGCGGGCGAAGGGGATGGGCCGCATCCAGCACGTCGAGGGGCTCAACCGGCTGCTGTCGGAGTACGGCGAGCACGTGGCCCTGCTGGACCTCGCACCGCTCGGGGCGCCACGCAAGGACTGGACCCAGTCGATCATCGCGGACGGTCGGGTCATCGTCCGCCACCCGGACCTCGCGACGACGCTCGAGATGGCCGACCGCTTCGCCTCGGAGCTGCACCTGCACGCGGGGTAGCGGGGAGCGGCCTCCGGGGCGGCGGTCGCGTCGGCGGCGGGCGGGTCAGCCCTCGGTGGCGGGTCCACCGGCGATGGTGGTGACGAGCGCGTCGCGGAGGTCGGCAGGGGCCGCCGTCGGGCGGCCGTCGAGCGTGGTCGTCGCGGCGCGGACGTCCAGGGTCGCGAGTAGCTCGTCGCCGCGGAGCAGCCGCTGGTGCCACCAGGAGGAGGCGCGCCGGATCTCGGTGACGAACGAATCGATGGTGAGCACGTCGCCGGCGAGCGCTGGTGCGTGGAACCGCACGGTCGCCTCGACGACGATCACGGCGACCCCGCGCACGAGCAGCGCTTCGAGGCCGAAGCCCAGCTGCTCGAGCGCCTCGGTCCGGGCGGTCTCGAAGTAGTTGAGGTAGACGCCGTGGTTGACGTGCCCGTACGGGTCGAGCTCGTGGAAGCGGACCCGCAGCGAGGTCGTGGCCAGCGGCGCCGTGCCTGCCGCCCCGACCTCAACGCCCTGCGGATCAGTCACGTGCGGCCCGACGGGCCAGTCGTGCCTGGCGGCGCTCCTCGAAGAGCCTGGCGCTCGCGTCGAGGTCGTCGAGGAAGGCGGCGAGCTCCTCGCGGCGCTGCTCCGCTGCGCCGTCCAGGCCGGTGAGGTCGAAGACGTCCCACTTCCGCAGGAGCGGCCACAGCACGTCGTCGTGGTGGCTGCGGGGGTCGTAGATCCCGGCGCTCGCGATGCGCGCGGACATCGCGGTGAAGCCGGAGAGGACCGCACCCGGCATCTGGAACCCGACCACCTCGTCGGCGATGGCCTGCACCGCTGCGGAGGCATCGAGCTCGATCGCCGCGCTCACCATGTCGCGGTAGAAGACCATGTGGAGGTTCTCGTCGGCCGAGATCCGCGCCATGATGCGGTCGGCCACCGGGTCCTCGGAGTAGCGGCCGGTGTTGCGGTGGGAGATGCGGGTCGCGAGCTCCTGGAACGACACGTAGACCATCCCGTGCAGCGCGTCGCGGTCGTGGTGGTCGTACCCGGCCGACATCATCTGCATGCGGCCGCGCTCGAGCTTGACGGGGTCCTCGTTGCGCGTGGCGGTGAGGTAGTCGCGCAGGACGATCGAGTGACGGCCCTCCTCGGCGGTCCACCGGTGCACCCACGTCGTCCACGCCGTGTCCCGGCGGCCGAACATGGTGTGGATCTCGCGGTGGTAGCTCGGGAGGTTGTCCTCGGTCATCAGGTTCACGAAGAACGCCGTGCGCGCGACGTCGGTCAGCCGTGGCTGATCGGGCGTCCACGGCTCGGCCTCGAAGTCGCGCGCCTGCCCCCATGGGACGTACTCGTGGGGGAACCACTCCTCGGCCATGGCGAGGTGGCGCTCGAGCAGCCGTTCGGCCTCGGGCTCGAGCTCGGTCAGCAGGTCGAGGTCGGTCAGGGGCGTCGTCGTGGGCATGAGGGACACCGGGCGTGAGGGTGAGGGGGTGTGTCAGTGAGGGGGCGCCCAGGGGAGGGCGCGCGCGAAGGTACGGACCCCCACCGTCTTCGCGCCGGACTCGCACACCGGAGGGCTCTGGCCGCGCGCGCGACCTCGCCGTGCGGTCGACGACGCCGGCAGGATTCAGCCGACCGGCTCGAACCTCGCCTGGAAGAACCGCAGCTCCTCGGGCTCGTAGGTGAACCGCAGCGCCCCGACCTCCTCCGCGTGTCGGGCGACCTCCACCACCGACTCGGCGACGACGTCCATGTGCGCCTGCGTGTAGACGCGGCGCGGGATGGCGAGCCGGACGAGCTCGAGCCTCGGGCGGTGGTGGTCGCCCGTCTCGGGGTCGCGCCCGGCCGACACGATGCCGCGCTCCATGCCGCGCACGCCGGCCTCGGTGTAGATCGCGGCCGCGAGCGCCTGCGCCGGGAGGTCGTCCTGGTCGAGGTGGCCCAGGATCGACCTGGCGTCGAGGAAGACGCCGTGGCCGCCCACCGGGCGCACGATCGGCACGTCGGCCTTGATGAGCAGGTCGCCGAGGTACTCGACCTGGCCGACCCGGGCCGCGACGTGCTCGTCGTTGGCGACCATCTCGCGGATGCCGACCGCGAGCGCCTGCATGTCGCGCCCCGCCATCCCGCCGTAGGTGTGCAGCCCCTCGAAGGCGACGAGCAGCGACCTCGCCCGCTGCGCGAGGTCCGGGTCGCGCAGCGCGAGGAACCCGCCGATGTTGACGAGGTTGTCCTTCTTCGAGGACACGGTGGCGCCCTCGGAGTGGTCGCAGATCTCGCGCAGGATGTCGCGGACCGACCGGTCCTCGTAGCCGGCCTCGCGCTGCTTGATGAACCAGGCGTTCTCGAGCGCCCGGGTCGCGTCGAGCATGACGGGGATGCCGTGGCGCCGGCACAGGTCGTGCACGGCCTTGATGTTGGCCATCGAGGCCGGCTGGCCGCCCGCCATGTTCACGTTGGTCTCGAACGACACGTACGGGATGCGGTCGGCGCCGTGCTCGTCGATGACCGCCTCGAGCTTGGCGAGGTCGATGTTGCCCTTGTACGGGTGGAGGCTGTCGGGGTCGTGCGCCTCGTCGATGATGACGTCGACGAAGCGTCCGCCCGCGTGCTCCTGGTGGAACCGGGTGGTCGTGAAGTACATGTTCCCGGGCACGACGTCGCCGGGCGAGATGAGGATCTGGCTGAGGATGTGCTCCGCGCCCCGGCCCTGGTGGGTCGGGACGAGCTCCTCGTAGCCGTAGACCTCGCGCACGGCGTCGACGAGGTCGTAGAAGCTCCGGCTGCCGGCGTAGGCCTCGTCGCCCATCATCAGCGCGGCCCACTGCTGGTCCGACATCGCCGACGTGCCCGAGTCGGTGAGGAGGTCGATGTAGACGTCCTCCGACCGCAGCAGGAACGTGTTGTGGCCGGCCTCGCGGATCGCCGCCTCGCGCTCGGCGCGGGTCGTCATCCGGATCGGCTCGACCATCTTGATCTTGTACGGCTCGGCCCAGCTGTGGCGTGCCACGACGATCCCTCCCACGAAGGGCGTCAACCCATCGTGTCGGGCGGGGACAGCCAGTGGCAGGGCCGACCGTCCCGGCCGTCACGCCGAACGCCGTGCCCGGCCGCGCTGATGCGCCTGTGCCCGGCTGGCGAGGCAGCCGGGGCCGGGCTCAGGCCCTGCGCGCCCGGAAGAAGTCCTTCAGGAGCTGCCCGCACTCGGTGGCCCGGACCCCGCGCGTCACCGTGAGCTGGTGGTTGAGCCGCGGGTCGCGCGGGATGTCGTACAGCGCCCCGACCGCCCCGGCCTTGGGGTCGTCGGCGCCGAAGACCACCTCGTCGAGGCGGGCGAGCACCAGCGCCCCGGCGCACATCGTGCACGGCTCGAGCGTCACGAACAGCCGGCAGCCGTCGAGCCGCCACGACCCCCGCGCGGCCGCTGCCTCGCGGATGGCCAGGACCTCGGCGTGGGCCGTCGGGTCCCGGTCGACCTCGCGCCGGTTGTGCCCCCGGCCGATCACCACGCCCCGCTCGTCCACGACGACCGCCCCGATCGGCACGTCGTCGTGCGCGAGCGCAGCCCGCGCCTCATCGAGCGCGGCCTGCATCAGCACCTCGTGATCTGCGGTGGCCATGACGCGAAGGGTGGCAGACCACGAGCGAGTCAGCCCCATCACTGTGTGGACATCTGTTGCCGTGTGGACATCTGTCGCCCTCTTGTCGCCGAGATGTCCACACCAGGACCGCGCGGGCGCGTCTACAGCGGGGCGTGCTCGACGGAAGCGACGGTGCCGCCGACGACCTCGATGCGTAGCGGCCCGGGCGGCAGCTGGTCGGCGAAGGCCGCTGGCAGGTAGCCGTCCACCGCCTCGATGACCAGTGGCGTGCCGCCCGAGCCGCTGACACGGACCTGCGCCACCTCACCCTCGGTCCAGATACGGAGGAGTCCGGCGGTCGGGGCGACGTACGTCCCGTCCGGGGCCGCCGACACCGGCTCCGACACGAGCCGATCGCCGAGGACCATCGCCAGCTGGCCGGCGACACGCAGGTCGACGATCCGCTTGTGAGCGGTCCGCTGCACCGTCTCGTAGATGAAGAGGTCCGCTTCCTCGAGCATCGGGCGGAGCGCCATCGCGATGCACGAGCAGAGGCAGCGGCAGAAGTGGGCCTCCGAAGCGACCGGCGCGAGCTGCTCGATCATGAACTCGCCGAAGGAGTCTCGGACCATGACCGCTTCGCGACGGGGCGCGACACCGCCCTCGACGATCGTGCGGGGCGTGTCCGGTGCTTCCGCATCGACCCGCCGGACCTCCGTGCCGGGCGTGCGTAGTCCCCACAGTCGTTCGGTGTCGCTGACCGTTCGCCCCGAGATGCGAGCCAGGTCCTGCGCGCGATCCCAGGGCCCGAGGTCCACCCGCTCGAGTGCCGAGGCGTGCGCCGGGTCGACCGCCTCGTGCACCTCGAACGCGAGCTCCAACGCGGCGGCGCTCCGCCAGTGGCTGTCCTCGCGGAAGTAGGCGACCTCGCCGAGGATCAGTTCGTCGCCCTCGCCGACGGGGCGCAGTGCGTCGTACGCCGTCAGGAGCGGCGCGTCGGGCGAGCGTGCCGCCGTGAGGGTGGCGATGTCACGAGCCATGCACGCGGCCTCCTCCTCGAAGGGGGCGAGGTGGCGCG
>JBFHRB010000228.1:0-5374 GCA_041591915.1 Nitriliruptorales bacterium | reverse complement strand
TTCCACCATGCCGTCCGCCATGAGGTCGTCCCGGCCATCCACAGCGACGTCAAGGGCGAGCTGCCGATCGTCGCGGCCGGCGCCTCGATCGGCGCCTTCAACGCGGTCGCGCTGGTGTGTCGGTTCCCGGACGTCTTCGGTGCGGCCGTCGGCATGAGCGGGACCTACTCGTTGCAGCGGTTCTACGAGGACCAGTGGAGCGACCACCTCTACTACGCGTCGCCGATCCACTTCCTCCCGGGGCTCGAGGGGCCCCAGCTCGACAGGCTCCGCGAGCGGTTCGTGCTGCTCGCATCCGGCCAGGGCGACTGGGAGGACGTCGGCGAGTCGTGGCGCATGGCCGAGGTGCTGGGCAACAAGGGCGTGCCGAACCGCGTGGACCCGTGGGGCACCGAGTGGCCGCACGAGTGGCACACCTGGCTGGCGATGCTGCCGCGCTACCTCGACGAACTGACGTCCTGAGGCGCGTGCGGGGGTCGGTGCGCGCGGGTCGGGCAAGGCGTGGTCCCCACGGCCCTTCCACCGGCGGGCGAGGGTGGCATCTGCTAGCCATGCAGGTGACGCGCAGCACCGGGAGGCGAGCGTGAGCGAGACCCACCTGATCGGACTGCTCCTCGGGATGGAGGAGGACTGGGCCGCGACCTTCGAGGAGCTCGTCCGCCGCCTCGACCTCCGCATCGAGCACGGAGGGACGACCCACACGTTCACCACCGAGCGCATCACCGTGGAGCCGTTCGAGCTCAACGCGAGGCCGCGCTACGACCTCGTCATCGACCGGCTCGCCCACTGGTACTACGTGCCGCGCGAGTGGCTCAAGAAGGTGTCGCTGATGAACAGCGTCTACCTCATGAACAACCCGTTCACCTTCCAGTCCATGGAGAAGCACGCCGCGTACTGCGCGATGCTGCGGCTCGGGATGAAGGTCCCCGAGACCTGGCTGATCCCGCACAAGAACCCGCCCGCGGACAACCGCTTCGCCTACACGGCGGACAAGTACCTGCAGCCCTTCGACCTGCCGGCCATCGCCCAGCAGATCGGGTACCCGATCTACATGAAGCCCTACGACGGGGGCGCCTGGGTCGGCGTCAGCCGTATCGAGAACGACGAGGAACTGGCCAGGAACTACGACGAGTCCGGCAGGCGGCTCATGCACCTGCAGAAGGCCGTCGACTTCGACGTCTTCGTGCGGACGCTGTCGATCGGCGCAGAGACGATGACGATGCGGTTCGAGCCCGGCAACCCGATGTTCGACCGCTACCAGGTCAGCCACGACTTCCTCGACGCCGACGTCGGCAAGGAGGTCGTCACGATCGGCCGAACCGTGAACGCGTTCTTCCGCTGGGAGTTCAACTCCTGCGAGACGCTGATCACGGGCAAGGAGGTCCGGCCGATCGACTACGCCAACGCCTGCCCCGACGTGTCGCTCACCAGCCTGCACTACTACTTCCCGTGGGCGATGAAGACCCTCGTGAAGTGGGCGGTCTTCTGCACCGCGACCGGCCGCCCCATGCACATCAACCTCGACCTGCGCAGCTGGTTCGAGGTCGCCGACGACGAGAGCCTCGGCTACGAGGAGAAGCTCGCCGCGTACCGGGCCCTCACGGACGACTACTTCCAGCAGGACGCCTACGACGACTTCGTCGCGACCCACCTCGGCCACATCGACGAGGTCATGCTCGACCTGGTCGACAGCGAGTGGTTCGACGGGCTCCTCGTCCGCACCGTGCAGCAGACGTTCCCCGAGCACGAGCACGAGCGCTTCGTCGACCACTACCGCGGCCTGCTCAGCGCGTGGGTGCGCGACCAGGCCGGCTGACGACCGCTGCACGCGTCAGGGGACGAGGGCCTGCAGTTGCGCCCGGACCGCCTCCGACACCGCGGCCGAGCCACCCAGGATCACGATCCGCTGCGGCCCCAACCGGACGATCTCCGCCAACGTCGCCGCCGGCACACTGTCCTTGCCCGTCAACAGGATCGGCCCACCCAACGCCCCACCCGCAGGCCCACCCGCCAACGCATCCGGGAAGTTCGCGCCCGTCGCCACGAACACCACATCCGCCCCACCCGGGAACGCCGCCGCCGACACCGCCGCCGCCGTCGCATACCGATCCGCACCCGACCACCGCGCCACGTCGGCCGGTGGCGGGACGCCTCCGCCCGTAGCGGTCCCGTGCAGCCTGACGATGTGGGCGGGTGGGGTCTGCAGCTGGACCGACTCGTCGTCCGAGGGGATCACGAGGACTGCGTCCGCAAGGCGGACGAAGGTGACCGACCGGACCTCCGTGAGCGCGGGCATCGTGACGGCCGGGGGCATCGGCGTGAAGATGCGCGTCGCGCTGAAGTCGCTCGGCAGCGTGACGGCCACGCGCGACTCGTTCGTCGAACCGGAAGCAAACGTGTGGGTGACCATCGCGTACGCGTCACCGCCGACGAGCGTCGTCGTGCCCGCTGCGCTGTCCCGCTCGACGCCGCCACTCGTGACCTTCGCGGTCCAGGCCGCCGAGCCCGAGCCGCCACTGTTGAGGAAGTAGACGTACACGAAGATGAAGGACGGCAGGCCCGTCTCCGGGTCGTAGAGGGTCCGGCTGGACTGCATCATCTGGCCGGGAAGGTTGCCGAGGTACTGCAGCGCCTCGGGCGAGCCGCTGGGCGCCGACGTCGGCTCGAACGCCACGACGACCTGGCGGTACTGGCCGGGCGGGATGACGGCACCGGACGCGGTGTCGCTCACGATCCGGTACTCGCCCGACGCGAACGAGCGCATCGACAACGTCACGGTGCCGACGGTCAGCGGCCCGGTGCCGACGTTGCGGACGTAGAGCGTCCGCGTCGCCGTCGCCCCGACCGCCACGGTCCCGAGGTCGAGCCGCTCGACCTCGCTGCCGAGCGGGCTCTGGACGACGAGCTCGCCGGGCGGGAGCGTCTCGACCCACGTGAATGCGAGCGAGATGGTCCCCGTGTCGCCGTAGAGACGGGTCGCGACCGCCACGTGGTACGTCGTCCCCGCGATGACCTGCACCGGTTTGTCGTCCAGGCCGGGGTCGTGCCACAGGCGCGTCTGCAACGCATCGAGCGTGTCTCCTTCGTACACGGCGAAGTAGGCGTCGAACGAGGAGCCGGCCACCGAGAAGGTCACGTCGCCGGTGGCCGTCGGCGTGAATCGCCACCACACCGACGCTTCGGTGTAGACGCAGCGGAAGCAATGGTCGGGCTCGCCCGACTCGGTCGTCGCCCCGACGTTGGTCCCCACGAGCGGGCTCGGGCCGGGCACCGAGAAGACGGTCGCGTCGGCGAAGTCGTCGTTGACCGGCGCGGCGAGGCTCGGGGAGGCGAGGGGCTGCACGCACAGCGCGACGATCGTGATGCTGAGGGCTGTCGCGAGGCGGCGAGATGCGACACGCACGACGGGCATGGCGGCCCTTCCGCGCGGCCCCCGACCTTCACGTTCCGTGGCGTCCGGAGACCCAACTTACGACGTTACGCCGGCCCGGTTCCGGCCCGCACTGGCATAGGTCCCGCGTGGGGAGGCCGATGTGCCCTGCACGACGCCCGCTGATCGCGTCCAGACCGGGCCCGGCAGTACGGCCTGCCTCGTGCGGCCGTCACGGCAGCCCGCCGACGTGCGGTGCGCGCGGACCGGGCCGGGTCCGGTTGCCCGGCCCCACTGCCAGGTCGTACCCTCCGCTCGCCCTGGAGGGATCGCATAGTCCGGCCTAGTGCGCCCGCCTCGAAAGCGGGTTGGCCCGCAAGGGTCACGAGGGTTCAAATCCCTCTCCCTCCGCCACACGAAGAGGCGGCTCCACTCGGAGCCGCCTCTTCGCTTCTCGCCGACACGCCGCCTGCCCCCATCACACTGGTCCCTGCAACGTCGGCTAGATCGAGCGGGGGATTCTCGGGGTAGTCACTTCCCAGGTTCAGCGTTCTGCCGGATACTTGCTGGTGGGTGCTCCTCGGCCGTCCCCGGCCGAACCGCATGGAATCGGCTCGGGATGAACCGGTCGCTCGCGGGTGCTCGACGCTTCGCGTCCCCCATCCTCGCGCTGGCCCTGGTCCTCGGCCTCGTGATCGTCGTGCCCGCCACCGCGGAAGCGCGTGCATCGCGGGACGTGGGGCGCGTCTCCGGACCCGACCGCTACGCCACGGCGGCAGCCATCAGCGAGCGGGCGTTCCCGGGCGGCGCCGAGGTCGTGTACATCGCGCGTGCCGACGTGTTCGCCGACGTGCTGGCGGCGGGCACGCTGACGGACGGCCCCGTCCTGCTCGTCCCCTCGTGCGGAAAGCTGCCTGCACCGGTCACCGCGGAGATCACCCGCCTGTCCCCGCAGACGGTGATCGCCCTGGGCGGCGAGGCAGCAGTGTGCGAGGACGTCCTAATCGCGGCGGCGGCGGGGCGTGCGCGGGCGCGTGTGGCCGGGGCCGATCGCTACGAGACGGCCGTGCGGATCGCCCAGCGCGGGTTCCCCGACGGGTCCGACGTGGTCTACCTCGCGTCCGCCGCGAACTCGCCGGACGCCGTCGCGGGCGGCTCGCTGACGGGCGGGCCGATCATCCTGGTCCCGCCGACCGGTGAGCCTCCGAAGGTCGTACGGGATGAGATCGCCCGCCTGCGCCCACCCACCGTCGTCGCCCTCGGCGGGCCGGCGGCCCTCAGCGACCAGACGGTCCTGTCCGCCGCCGGCGGACGGCCGACGCAGCGCCTGGCCGGCGCGGACCGATACGCGACCGCGGCCCGGATCGCCGAGCACCAGTTCGGCCTGTCACCGGATGGCTCGTTCGCGGAGGTCGTGTACCTCGCGCGTGGCGACCTGTTCGCCGACGCGGTCGCGGCAGGGGCACTCAGGGACGGACCCGTCATGCTCGTCCCGTCCTGCGGTGGGCTGCCCGAGGCCGTCGCGCAGCAGATCCGGTCGCTCGACCCGGTCGCGGTCCTCGCGCTCGGTGGGGCCGCCGCGGTCTGCGACGCCACGCTCACCGCCGCGGGCGCGGTCGAGGGGCGGCCTGCCGTCGTGCCGGACACGACCGTCGTCCTCGACGCGGCCGCACGCAAGGCGCTGGTCGCCGAGGAGGAGGGTGGCGTCCTCGTCTTCGCCGCGGCAGGCGCTCCCAACGTCGTCGCTGGCGACGTCATCGTGTCCTACGAGGTGCCCGGTGTCGCACCCCAGGGGCTCCTCCGTCGCGTGATGTCGGTGAAACGTGAGGGTGACCGCGTCCGGGTCGGGACCGAGAACGCAAGCCTGCCCGACGCCGTCCACGACGCGGACCTGCAGTTCCGTGCTCCGCTCACTCGGGCCGACCTGCTCGGGGCACGAGGGCCGCTCGCGACCCGGCAGGCGCACGCCACGCTGCACCTCGTCGAGATCGACGACGAGGCGAC
>JBFHRB010000227.1:0-5382 GCA_041591915.1 Nitriliruptorales bacterium | reverse complement strand
GTCTGCAGGTCGTCGACGTGACCGACCCCGAGGCGCCGTTCCTCGTCACCACCTACGACTGCCGGCTGCTGCAGGGTGACGTCCAGGTCTTCCAGCGTGACGACCGGTGGCTGCTGACCTACACCGCCGACGGCGGCCTCGGCAGCCGCGCCTCGAAGTGCTACGACGACGCCGGCGTGACCTCCGGCTTCGACGGCACCCTGCTCATCGACGTCACCGACCCGACGGCGCCCCGCTCCATCGGCTTCGCCCGGATCGGCGGCGGCTCGCACAACCAGACGGTGCACCCGTCGGGCCGCTACCTCTACAACTCCAACAGCGACCTGATCACCTCGCCCCTGCCGGCGATCGAGGTCTTCGACATCACCGACCTGTCCGCTCCCTCGAAGGTCGGTGAGCTCGCGCTGCCGACCGTCCCGGGCCTCGGCACGGAGTCCCACGACATCACCTTCAACGAGGACGGCTCGCGCGCCTACTCGGCGGCCATCAGCCAGACGGTGATCATCGACACAGAGGACCCAACCGCCCCCTCCGTCGTCACGACCATCATCGACCCCACGATCAACGTCTCGCACCAGTCCGACCCCTTCACCATGGAGGACCCGAACTACGGCGAGGCGACCTTCCTCATCATCGAGGACGAGTTCGCCGGCGCCACGGGCACGGGCCAGTGCCCCAACGGCGGGTTCCACGTCTACGACATCACCGACGAGACCGTGCCGGTCAAGGTCGGCTACTGGAACATCGGTGACATCGGCAAGACCCGCAAGACCACCGGCGGCTGCACCGCCCACGTCTTCCAGATCCACGAGGAGGAGCTCCTCATGACGGTCGCCTACTACAACGGTGGCGTCCGCGTGGTGGACATCAGCGGCCTCGTCGGCCTCGCCTTCGGCGACACTGGCCTGATGGGGATGCGTGAGGTGGCGAGCTACGTAGCCGACAACTCCAACTCCTGGTCCTTCAAGACCAACGCCGTCTCCCGCACCGAGCCGTTCTACGTCTACTCCAACGACCGCGACCGTGCGTTCGACGTCTACCGGGTCGACATCTCCGGCGAGGGCGCGATGGAGCGCGCCGACGCCGGCGTGTGGATGACCCCCGAGGAGCTCGTCGTCTCGCGCATGGGTGCGCCGACGGTCGACCTCACGACGTACAAGTTGAACTGCCTGCTCACCACCGGCTGAGCCGGCGCTGCAGCACGCGCCCTGACGCGCGACGAGGGCGGGCCTGCGGGCCCGTCCTCGTCATGTCAGGGCCGCGGTCAGGGCTTCGGTGGCGACTGGCGCAGCTTCTTGACCTCGGACCGGCGCTTCTTGTTCTTCAGGCGCCGTTCCTTCGAGCCGCGTGTGGGCCGGGTCTTCCGGCGACGCTTGGGTGGCTCCAACGCCTCACTGACGATCGCCTTGAACCGGGCGATCGCCGCATCGCGGTTCTGGTGCTGGCTGCGGTGCTCTGACGACTGCAGGATGAGCACGCCGTCCTTCGTCATCCGGTTCTCGAGTCGCCGACGCAGCCGGGCCTTCTGCTCCGGCGTCAGGGCCTCCGACGCCTCGACGTCGAAACGCAGCTCCACCTTCGAGTCGGTCGTGTTGACCCCCTGGCCCCCGGGGCCGCTCGACCGGGACACGCGGAAGTCCAGCTCCCCCTCGGGGATCCGGACGCCGCGACCGAGCTCGATGTCTGCCATGTGCCCGAGCCTACGGCTCAGCGGCGCAGCGACGCCCCGATCGCCTCGACCGTCCGGCCGACGTCGCTGATCACCTTCTCGGCGTCGGCGTCGGTGAGTTGGCGGTCGGGCGCCTGCAGGCGGAGGCGCACGGCGACGGATCGCCTGCCCTCGCCCACCTGCTCGCCGGCGTACTCGTCGAACCACCACAGGTCGTCGAGGAGGTCCCCGGCGCCGGCCCGGATGGCCCGTTCGATGTCGGCGTAGGGCAGGTCGCGGTCCGCGACCACGGCGACGTCGATCCCCATGGCGGCGTGGCGCACGAGTTCGGGCGCCCGGTCGAGATCGCGGTCCGGCTCGCCGAGCGCCTCGAAGAGTGGCTCGAGCAGCAGCTCGCCGACGACCACGGGATCGGGGATGTCCCGACGGTCGGACTCGCGCGGGTGGAGCTGGCCGACGATGCCGACCTCTTCTCCGTCCAGGTACAGCGCTGCGGTCCGGGTGGGGTGGAGGCCGTCGCGTTCGACCGCCCGGCGCTCGAGTGTCCGGGTGCCATCCAGCCGTCGGACGATCTCGTCGAGGACCGCGAGCACGTCGTAGACGTCCCAACGGTCGTCCGTCGCGACCCAGCCGTCGCCGACGCGGACGCCCTGGGCGGCCAGCCCGATCGTGATCGGCTGTGTGGGGAGCGCGTTGTCGTGGCGGTCGCCCCAACGCCATCGTTTCCCGAAGGCGTCGAGGACCTCGTCGAGGGGGCCCCCCGCGGGACGGAAGATGCGGCCGATCTCGTAGACCGCGACGCCCGGGCGCCCCTGGCCGACGTTGTGCCTGACGACACCGAGGAGGCCTTCGACGATCGATGGCCGCAGGGCCGAGGCGTCGGCCGCCAGCGGGTTCATCGGACGCACACGTCCGTCCTCCTCGTGGAGCGGAACCATCGCCTCGTCGCCGACGAACGGTCGGGTGACGGCCTCGTCGAACCCGTGGGCACGGGCCGCCTCGCGCACGTCGCGCTCGGCACGCTGGACGACGGTCAACCCGCCGCGCTGGGCGATGGCGGGGACCGTGGACGGGATGTGGTCGTAGCCGTGCAGCCGAGCGATCTCCTCGGCGAGGTCCGCCGGGCGTGCGAGGTCGCCGCGCCACGACGGCGGGGTGACGGCCAGGAGATCGCCCCGCTCCTCGACGGTGCAGCCGAGGCGACGCAGCGCGGCGGCCTGGTCGCCGAGGTCCTCCACGCCCAGGAACCGTGGGGTCCACGTCGGGTCGAGCAGCACCTCGCGGTGATCCGAGACGGCCGCGCCGGCCTCGGAGGCGAGGCCCGGGGTTCCTCCCGTGATCTCCTGCAGCAGCTCGATGGCGCGCGCGACGGCGCGGCGCGCCCCGAGCGGGTCCACCCGGCGCTCGTAGCGCAGGCTGGCCTCGGAGATGAGGTTGAGGCGTCGGCTCGTCCGACGCACGGTCTTCGGGTCCCAGATCGCGCCCTCGACGAGGACGCGCGTGGTCGTCGCGCTGACCTCGGTCTCCGCACCGCCCATGACGGCGGCGAGCGACACGATGCGGTCGGCGTCGGTGATGACCATGTCCGTGGGGAGCAGCTCACGCTCCTGGTCGTCGAGCGTCACCAGGGTCTCGCCCTCACGCGCCCAGCGGACCGTCAGCTCGGGTCCGTGGAGCGTGTCGAGGTCGAACGCGTGCAGCGGCTGGCCGAGCTCCAGCATCACGTAGTTCGTGACGTCGACGACGCTGTTGATCGCCCGCACGCCGCACTGCTCGAGGCGTCGCTGCATCCAGAGCGGGCTCGGACCGACCGTGACGCCCTCGATGGCCCAGGTCACGAAGTTGGCGCAGCCGGCCGTCGCCTCGATCACCACCGGCACGCCGCCGGTCGCCTCGGGCAGTGCGGGGTCGGGCACGCGGAGCTCGGCGCCGATGAGCGCGGCGTACTCACGTGCGATCCCGAGGATCGAGTGCTGGTCGCCGCGGTCGCTGAGCACGGCGATCTCGATCACCGGCTCGCCGAGGGGAAAGACCTCATGGGCGTCGACGCCCAGCGGGGTGTCACCCGGCAGCGTGATGATGCCCGCAGCGTCGCCCGCGAGCTCGAGCTCCTTCGCGCTGCACAGCATCCCGGGGCTGGGGACGCCCCGGATCTCGCGGGTGGACAGCTCGAAGCCACCGGGCAGCGTGGCGCCCGGCGGGGCGTGGAGGGCGACGTCGCCCACGTCGAAGTTGCTCGCCCCGCAGACGAGCGTCACCTCGCCGGTGCCGTTGTCCACCGTGACCACGCGGAGCTTGTCGGCGTCGGGGTGCGGCTCCCAGGACAGCACCTTGACGGTGTGCACGCCCGAGGTCCCGGCGCCCGGCGTCGTGACCTCCTCGATCTCGAGTCCGTTGCGGCCGAGGAACTCCAGCAGCTCGTCCCCCTCGTGTGCAGGGGTGACGAACTCGTGGAGCCAGGAGAGCGGGACCTTCACGGTGGATGCCTCGGGCGGTCAGAAGGCGTGCAGGAAGCGGACGTCGTCCTCGAAGAGGTGGCGGATGTCCGCGATGTCGTGGCGGAGCATGGCGACCCGCTCGACGCCGATGCCGAACGCGAAGCCGCTGACCTCGTCCGGGTCGTGGCCACAGAACTCGAGGACGTTGGGGTCGACCATGCCGGCGCCGAGGATCTCGATCCAGCCGGTGCCCTTGCAGACGCGGCACGCCGAGCCGTCGCCCGCACAGAACGTGCAGCTCACGTCGACCTCGGCGCTGGGCTCGGTGAACGGGAACATCGAGGGGCGCAGGCGCACGTCGACATCCGGCCCGAACAGGCCCTGCGCGAAGGCCAGCAGCGTGCCCCGCAGGTCCGCCATCGTGATGCCGCGGTCGACGACCAGGCCCTCCACCTGCGTGAAGACCGGCGAGTGTGTCGCGTCGACGGTGTCGTTGCGGTAGACGCGTCCGGGCACGCAGACGGCGATCGGCACGGGCTGGGAGAGCATCACGCGCGCCTGCACCGGCGAGGTGTGGGTGCGCAGGACGATGTCGTCGTCGGCGGAGATGTAGATCGTGTCCATCTCCTGGCGCGCCGGGTGGTCCGCGTCGATGTTGAGCAGGTCGAAGTTGAAGACGCCCGACTCGACCTCTGGACCCTCGGCGACCCGGTAGCCCATGCCGACGAAGACGTCGACGATCTCGTGCAGCACCTGCGTCAGGATGTGCGGGCGGCCGGGTGGGACGCGCCTCGGGGGCAGGCTCAGGTCGAGGCGCTCGGCCTCGAACCGGGCAGCCAGCGCCGCGTCCTCGAGTGCCGCCTGGCGATCGGCGAGCGCGGCCCCCACCTCGTCCTTGAAGGCGTTGATCTTCGCGCCGAGCTCGCGACGGCCCGCGTCGTCGAGGGAACCCATCGTCTTCTGGATCGCCGCGAGCTCGCCCTTCCGCCCCAGGAACGTGACCCGCGCCTGCTCGAGCGCGTCCAGGTCCTCGGCCGCCGCGATGGCGGCGAGGGCGACGTCGCGGAGGTCGTCGATGTCAGGCACGGCGTTGTCCACGTGGGGAGGTCGGAGGTCGGGGTGTCGACCGGCCCGCGAGGGTAGCCCTCGCGACGTCGGGCCCCTCAGTCCTCGTCGGTGCGCGGCTTCGGGAGCCGGACGGTGAAGGTGGCGCCCTCGCCGACCTCCGACTCGAGGTGGACCTCGCCACCGTGGGGTCGCGCGAGCCCACGGGGG
>JBFHRB010000226.1:0-5400 GCA_041591915.1 Nitriliruptorales bacterium | reverse complement strand
CCTCGTCGGAGCTGTCCTCGTCGGCCTCGTCGGAGCTGTCCTCGTCGGCCTCGTCGGAGCTGTCCTCGTCGGCCTCGTCGGTGGCGCTGTCGTCGTTGCTCTCGTCGGAGCTGCCCTCGTCGGAGCTGCCCTCGTCGGAGCTGCCCTCGTCGGAGGTGTCGGCGTCCTTGTCGTCGTTGCCGAAGCCGTTGTCGTGGTCGTCGTCGGCGTCCTGGCCCTGGCCCGCGTTGTCCTTGTCCTTGCCGTTGCCCTGACCCTGACCCTGCGCGGCGTCCTTGTCGTCGTTGCCGAAGCCGTTGTCGTGGTCCTCGTCGGAGTCCTGGCCCTGGCCGTGGATCGGTGAGCTGCCACCACCGGCGAACTGTCCCTTCGGCGCGCCCTTGGCGGCCACGGACCCCATCGCGAACAACGCGACGATGGTGAGCGCCAGCAGCTTCTTGCGCTTGGTGGTGGTGGTCATCTTGATGCCCCTCGGATCTGGCCGTTTCTGTGGCCGAGAGGGGTATCGACACCTCTCTGTTGAGGGCCTGAGAGTGTCAACGCCAGAACCAGTGATGGGGACTAGGTGTCAACCCCCCCCTGTGCGCATCGAACGCTCACTGTTGTCGAACGAACGCACACTGTTGGGGGTAGGCTCTACGGAGAGTCACGGGCTGGATCACGGTCCGTGAGAGCGACGACCATCGAGAAACGCACGTGGGCCTCTTCCGCCGCCGAAGCCCGATGCTGCCGATCACGTCCCTGGACGAGTACGACGCGGTCGTCACCGATCCCGAGAAGCCGGTCCTGATCGACTTCTACGCGACGTGGTGCGCGCCGTGCCGGCAGATGAACGGGCTGGTGAAGGAGCTGCACCGCGAGCTCGACGGACGCGCCGTGATCACGACCGTCGACATCGACGCGAACGAGGACATCGCCAAGCGGATGGGTATCCGGTCGGTGCCGACCATCCTCGTCTACCGCGACGGCAAGCCCCGTGGCCGGTTCCACGGCCTCGTGGACAAGCGCACGCTCCTCAACGCCCTGCGCGTCGAGGCGTAGCCGGCGTGGGCCAGCACCGACCCGTTTCGAGGGCGCGGCGGGCCACCTGCTAGACCGTCGGCGACCAGCCACGCTCCTGGAGCCGACGTCCATGATCCTCGATCGATTCCGACTGACCGACCGCACCGCCGTCGTGACCGGCGCCGGACGCGGGATCGGCCGCGCCTGCGCCGTCGCCTTCGCCGAGGCCGGCGCTGACGTCGTGATCGCCTCCCGCACGGAGGAACAGCTCCTGGAGGTCGCGAAGGAGATCGAGGCGGTCGGGCGACGGGCGGTCGTCGTGCCTGCAGACCTCAGCGACACGGCCACGCTGCCGGGCCTCGTCGAGGCGGCGCGCGAGGCGTTCGGGCGCCTCGACGTCGTCGTCAACAACGTCGGCGGGACGCTCCCGATGCCCCTGGCCCACACGAGCGAGGACTTCCTCGAGGAGGCCTTCCACTTCAACGTCACGACCGCATTCGCCCTCAGCAAGGCCGCGCTGCCGTTGATGCTCGCGGGCGACGGCGGGGCGATCATCAACATCTCCTCGGTCATGGGGCGGTTGCGCGAGCGCGGCTACCTGGCATACGGCACCGCCAAGGCGGCCATGGCCCACATGACGCGGCTCATGGCCGCGGACGTGTCGCCCCGCGTCCGCGTCAACGCCCTCTCGGTCGGCTCGGTGATGACCTCCGCGCTCGAGATCGTCTCGACCAACGAGGAGATCATGACCCAGCTCGTCGACAAGACACCGCTCAAGCGGCTGGGCGAGCCCGAGGACATCGCGGCGGCTGCCCTCTACCTCGCGTCGCCGGCCGGCTCGTGGGTGACCGGCAAGGTCTTCGAGGTCGACGGTGGGATCGAGTACCCCAACCTCGACCTGAACCTCCCGGACATCACGCCCGAGGAGCTGGCTGCTGCGTCAGGGAGCTAGCCGACGACGCTCCCAGCCGCCGGGCCCGAGCTCGTACTCGACGCGGTCGTGTAGCCGATCGGGACGTCCCTGCCAGAACTCCCAGCGGTGGGGTGTCAGCACGTACAGGACGTTGTCCGTCGGCCTCGGACCTCCGTCGGGGTGAACGCGGAGCCACGCCTCGGCCGCGTCGACGAGTGACGCCCGATCGGGGATGGGGCGGCTCTGTGGTGAGGCGGCGCTGCCGGCCTGCGAGCGGGGGGACCTCTCGGCCCAGTACGCGTCGGCGTCGGCGTCGGGGAGGAGGTCGACGCGCCCTTCGGCACGTACCTGGCGGTGGAGCTCGTACCAGACGAAGCACACGGCGGCGGCAGGGTTGGTCGCGAGGTCGTGGCCCTTGCGGCTGCCGCGGTTGGTGAAGAAGACGAGGCCGTCAGCGCCCTGGCGCTTCAGCAGGACGGCGCGCGCCGACGGCTGGCCGGACGCATCGGCGGTCGCCAGGACCATCGCGTCCGGTTGGGCCGCCGCCGTTCGCGCGTCGGCGAACCACGCAGCGAACTGGTCGGCCGGGTCGTCGGCGCAGTCCGCCGGATCGAGCGTGGGGCCGTCGGGTGTGTCGCGCGGGTCCCGGATCCAGTCGCCACTCATCGTGTTCCTGCCGCTCAGGCGGTGTCAGCGGCCGGGGTCGTGTCGGCGAGTCCGAGCAGGTGCTCGGTGTGGTCCCACAGGTGCCGCGCGGCCACCCGATCGCGCGCGTTGCGCTTCGGCTGGCGGACGCGGCGCTTGACGAAGTACTTCCCGCTGACGCCCGCGACGTCGGGCGAGGACGCGAGGTAGACCGATGTCCGGGCACCTCGCTCGGGGGAGAGGAAGAACCAGCGCGCGATCCAGAGGCCGATGCGCAGCAGTCCCTTGGCATCCCCGGCCAGGCCCCAGCCGGTCCGGACCGTGCCGGGGTGCAGGCAGTTCGCGGTGACGCCGCTGCCCGACAGCCGACGGGCCAGCTCGATGGTCCACAGGATGTTCATGAGCTTGGTCCGCGCGTACTGCTTCAGCCCGACCCACGGCCCCTTCTCGCCCTGCAGGTTCTCGAGGTCGAGCTCACCGCCCTGCTTGTGTGCGAGCGATGCGACGTTGACGATGCGTGCCGACGGCGTGTCCTTGAGCAGCGGGAGGAGCAGCTCGGTCAACAGGAACGGGCCGACGTGGTTGACCTGGAACATGAGCTCGAACCCGTCGCCAGTGATCTCCCGTGAGGAGGACGTCAGCCCGGCGTTGTTGACCAGCACGTCGAGACGGTCGAAGCGTTCGCGCGCCTCGGCCGCCGCCGAGCGGACCGACGCGAGGTCTGCGAGGTCCATGAGCAGGAGCTCGACCTCGTCGCTGCCGGCGCCGCGCTTGATCTCCTCGACCGCTTCCTGGCCTCGTTGTTCGCTGCGGGCACCGACGACGACCCTTGCGCCGGCGCGAGCGAGCTCGGTCGCCGTCGCCTTGCCGATGCCGGAGTTCGCGCCCGTCACGAGGACGGTCTTGCCGGTCATGTCCGCGGTCTTCGTCATGCGGGCGACGCTAGCCCCGAGCGGTCCCGCGGGTCGCGTCAGCTGAAGAACTTCCGGGCGGGCGCCGAGAGGTGCCTGGGGTCGACCTGGATGAAGACCGCGCGCCCCGTCGCAACGAGGTGGTCCTCCTGGCGCAGCTCGGCCGCGAGGTGGATCTCGCGCGACTCGCGTCCCTTCACCCAGGCGCGCATGTGCGTCTCGACGCCCAGTCGGACGGGGAGGCGGTAGCGGACGCTGAGGTCGCGCGTCACCGCAGGTTCGCGGATCGCCAGCATCACGAAGCCGAACAGGTCGTCGAGGACCGCTGACACGGCGCCGCCGTGGGCGACGCCGGGGGCGCCGATGAACCGGTCGTCGAAGACGTGGACGGCCTCGACCGAGTCGTCGGGACCGAGCGTTGCCTGCAGCCCCATGGATCCATGGTTGTCCGGGCCACAGCCGAAGCACATCGGCGTGTGGGCCGGCAGCGCATCGCCGACCTGGGTGTCCTCGCCACGCGCCGCCAGGAAGGCGGCGATGAACGGGTTGGTCTCGTCGTCGAAGGCAGGGAGGCTCGTCATGGGTCGGCAGCGTAGGAGCCGGCGCGGGTGACACCGTTCACGGCGCGCCGGTCGGGTCCCAGCTCACGGCGAGGTCCTCGTCGAACCCGTCGAGCCGAGCGAGGTCCTCCTCCGAAAGCTCCCAGTCGAACACGTCGGCGTTCTCCTCGATCCGCCCGGGGTTCGTGGACTTCGGGATAACGACGAACCCGTGCTGGACGTGCCACCGGATCAGCACCTGCGCGGGGGTCCGGTCGTACGCGTCGGCGATGGCGCGCAGCGAGGGGTCGCCGAGTCGTCGTCCGCGGGTCACGGGGGAGTAGCCCTCGACCGCGATGCCGTCGTCGACGCACCGGGCGATCACGTCTCGGCGCGCCTGGAAGTTGTACGGCGTCAGCTCGAACTGGTTGACCGCCGGCACGACGTCGCTGGCACCGGCCAGCTCGTCCAGGTGGTCCACCATGTAGTTGCTGACGCCGATCGAGCGGACGAGGCCACGGGCGCGCAGGTCCACGAGAGCTCGCCACGTGTCGAGGCGAAGCCCGGGGACCGGCCAGTGGACGAGGTACAGGTCGATGTGGTCGAGGGCGAGCCGTCTCAGGCTCACCTCACACGCACGGATCGCGCGCTCGTAGCCGTGGTCGTCGTTCCAGACCTTCGTCGTGACGAACACCTCCTCCCGCGGGAGGCCACTGTCGCGGACGGCCTCGCCGACCTGCTCCTCGTTGCCGTACATGGCAGCGGTGTCGACGTGCCGATAGCCGACGTCGAGGGCGTGGCGGACGGCGTCGTAGGCCTCGCGCCCATGGGCCTGGTACACGCCGAGGCCGAGGATGGGGATGGCGTTGCCATCGTTGAGCGGAACCGTGACCGTCATGCTTCGTCGCTCCTCAGTCGGCGTCGGAGTCGTGAGATGTCGCGGGGTGTCGTCCCGCAGCAGCCGCCGAGGAGCCAGGCACCGGCCTGCAGCCACGCGGGCGCCTCGTCGAGTGCGGGCGCGTCCGACGCATCGTCGCGTCGCCATCTTCGCGTCGTCGCGTCCCACGTGTCTCCGAGGTTGGGGTAGGCGATGGTGGCTCCGTTGCCGATGGCGTGGGGCACGGCGCCGGGCGGACAGCAGTTCACCCCCGCGGCCACGACGCGGGGGTGCTCCTGCAGCTCGGCCAGGATCTCGTCGAGCGGCTCGCCCTCGGCGGTCGTGTGCCCGTCCGGGGTGGTCAGCGTCACCCAGGCGGCGAGGTCGGTCTCGGTCGCGAGGAGACCGACGATCGTCCGCGCCTCGGCCGCGCTCGGGATCGTCTCCACGGCGAAGAGGTCGGGCTCTGCCGCCGCCAGCGCTCGCACGCGCGGCAGGTGGAAGGTGGTGAGG
>JBFHRB010000225.1:0-5400 GCA_041591915.1 Nitriliruptorales bacterium | reverse complement strand
GAGGAGGGGCTCGGGGACGCCGAGATGCCGCGCCGCCGGTTCCTGTTCCGCCTCCTGGCCGGGGCGTCGGTCTCGCTGGGGATCGCGCTGCTCCTGCCGCTCGCATCCCTCGGCCCCGGCCCGAGCAACGACCTGTTCCGGACCCGCTGGGCGGCGGGCAAGCGCCTCGTTACGGTCGACGGCGAGCCGCTGCGCCCCGAGCAGATCGGCGAGGACCAGGTCGTGACCGTCTTCCCGGAGGGCGTCGAGCCGCTGCAGGCCGCGGACTCGCAGGCGCTGCTCATCGGGGTCCGCCGCGACCTCATCGACCTGCCCGCGGGATCACCCGATCCCATCGACGGCAACATCGTGGTCTACAGCAAGGTGTGCACGCACGCGGGCTGCCCCGTCGGGCTCTACCGCGCGAAGGAGGCGGAGCTGCTCTGCCCCTGCCACCAGTCGACCTTCGACGTTGCACGCGGGGGCGAGGTCGTGTTCGGTCCCGCCGGGCGGCCGCTCCCGATGCTGCCGATCGGCGTGGACGACGCCGGCTTCCTCATCGCGCTCGGGGACTTCACGACGCCGATCGGCCCGTCGTTCTGGAACATGACCCGCGACGTCGAGGAGGCCTGAGGTGACCAGCCCGATCGACAGCACCGCGCGCTGGCTCGACGACCGCCTGAGGCTGGCCGAGGGCTCGAGCAAGCTCTTCCGCAAGGCCTTCCCGCACCACTGGACGTTCCTGATGGGCGAGGTCGCGCTGTTCTCGCTGATCGTCCTGCTCGTGACGGGGACGTTCCTCGCGTTCTTCTACACGCCGGACACGAGGCTCGTGACCTACGACGGCCCGTACGTGCCGCTGCAGGGAGCCGAGATCTCGGCCGCCTTCGACTCGACGCTGCGCCTGTCGTTCGAGGTCCGCGGTGGGCTGCTCATGCGGCAGGTCCACCACTGGGCCGCCGTGGTGTTCGTGGCCGCGATCGTCGTGCACATGCTGCGCGTGTTCTTCACCGGCGCGTTCCGCCGCCCCCGCGAGCTCAACTGGGTCATCGGCGTCGGGCTGCTCCTGCTCTCGTTCGGAGCCGGCTTCACCGGCTACTCGCTGCCTGACGACCTGCTCAGCGGCACCGGCCTGCGCATCGGCTACTCGGCCCTGCTGGGCGTGCCGTTCATCGGCCCGCTGCTCGGCTTCGCCTCCCTCGGAGGCGAGTTCCCGGGCACCGATGCCATCGGGCGCCTGCACATCCTGCACGTCATGGTGATCCCGGGTGCGCTGATCGGCCTCGCGGGTGCCCACATGGCGATCCTGTTCCGCCAGAAGCACACGCAGAAGCCCAGTCGGCTGGCGCGGGAGGACAACGTCGTCGGCGAGCCGCTGTGGCCCTCCCAGGCGTTCATCTCCGGTTCGCTCTTCTTCTTCACCTGCGCCGTGCTCGCGCTGCTCGGCGGCGTCTTCGAGATCAACCCGGTCTGGCTGTACGGGCCGTACGAGCCCTTCGCGGTCTTCGCCCCGGCCCAACCCGACTGGTACATGGGCTGGCTCGAGGGGCTGCTCAGGCTGTGGCCTGCCTGGGAGTTCACCATCGCGGGCATCACCATCCCCGCATCGTTCCTGCCCGGCGTGGTCGTCCCGGGCGCGATGTTCACGTTCGTCGCGCTGTACCCCTGGTTCGAGCAGCGGTTCATCACCAAGGACACCGCAGAGCACCACCTGACCCAGCGGATCCGTGACGTACCCCTGCGCGCGGGCATCGGGTTCGGCGGCCTGGCGCTGCTGCTCGTGATCTTCGTCGCGGGGTCCAACGACGTGCTGGCCGCCGACTGGACGGTCTCGCTGACGACGGTGACGTGGACCCTGCGGGTCGCGTCCATCGTCCTGCCGCCGCTCGTCGGCTGGGTGGCCTACCTCGCGGCCCGGCGCCTGAAGGAGCAGGAAGAGGCGGCCACGGTCTCGCCGGAGGCGGAGCCAGCTGCCGGCTGAGGGCCTCTACCCTCCGCGCCGCCTCCCGATCCCGGACGCCGCACCTTGCTGACGCGCCTGCACTTCTGGTTGGGGAGCGCCATCGTCGTGGCGTTCCTCGTGCTCGCGCTGTTCGGCTTCGTCCTGCGGATCATGCGCCGCGAGGAGGAGCCGACCGCGTTCCGGGCGATCCAGTTCTGGACGGAGAACCTGCTGATCCTGCAGACCGTCGGCGGCATCGTGCTGCTGCTGATGGGCCGCCGGGTGGTCGGCGAGGGCTTCGTGATCCTGCACTACTTCTACGGCTCGCTGTTCCCGCTCATCTCCGTGGTCGCCGGGCGCATCTCGGCACTGCGGCGCGAGCGCTACGGCTACGTCGGGATGGCCTGGGGCGCCTTCATCGCCTGGGGACTCACGACGCGGGCGCTGATGGTCGGCCTCGGCCCCGAGCGCTTCCTCGACCTGTTCCGGTAGCCGGGCAGCTCGGCCACCGCACACCCATCCAGGCCGGTCGGCGGCGCGGAATACCAGAGTGGGGCGCGCAGGTTCGGCTGCTCAGACCACCCGCGCACCGCCCGGGCCCCCCCGACATCAGGACCCCCCGATGACGACCTCGTTCGCCCTGACCTACGACTACCTCTGCCCGTTCGCGCGCAACGCCAACGAGCACGTCGTCGCCGCACTGCGCGGTGGCGCCGACCTCGACGTCGAGTTCGTGCCGTTCTCGCTGGCGCAGGTCCACGTCGGGGAGGGCGAGGCCGATGTCTGGGACCGCGAGCACCCCGACCGCGAGAGCGGCCTGCTCGCGCTGCAGGTCGGGCTGGCGGTCCGGGACCTCTTCCCCGACCGCTTCCTCGACGCCCACCTGGCGCTCTTCGCGGCCCGCCATGACCGCGGGCGCGACATCAAGGACCCGCAGGTGCTGCGCGACGCCCTCACCGGCCTCGACATCGACGCCGGCGCCGTGTTCGCACGGGTGGCCGAGGGCGGGCCCCTCGACACCATCCGCAAGGCACACACCCGGGCCGCCGAGGAGTACGAGGTCTGGGGCGTGCCCACCTTCATCGGACGCGATCGCGCCGTCTTCGTCCGCCTCCTCGACCGCCCCGAGGGCGACACCGAGCTGGCGACGGCCACCGTCCGACGTGTGATGGATCTCGTCGACGGGTGGGCGAACCTGCACGAGTTCAAGCAGAGCGACCTGCCGAGGTGACCACGGGCGGCCGGATGACCACTCCTGGTCATCTCTGCGTCCGGCCGACCGCACTGAGCCACGCGGTGTCAACTCTCGGATAGCCCGATACGACTATCGGTAAATGGCTCGCCCGCGTCAGGTGGCGGAGCGCGCCAGAAGGCATCGTTCTCCTTGCAGCCGAGCACCGGCCCAGGGGAGATCCAGATGCAGCGCCTCATCCGCACCGTCACCACCGCGGCTCTCGTCGCCGCACTGTTCGTGGGCGCTGCCGTCCCCGCCACCGCTGGCGACTACGACGACCCCTTCTTCCTCGGGTGGACCCAGTTCCTGCCCGCCGTCGAGACCGACTTCACCGCCACGACCGAGAACGACTGCCCCAACGGCTCCAACCACTGCGTGGACAACGTCATCCGAGAGATGACCCGCCGCTACAACCAGCTCGGCTGCGACCACGACGCCGTCTTCGCGTTCACCTACCTCCTCACCACCGAGGAGTACCGCAACGCCGTCGAGGACCCGAACTTCTTCGAGGACAACGCCTTCGTCAACCACCAGGACGCCGTCTTCGCCGACTACTACTTCGAGGCCTTCGACGACTGGCACAGGGGCCGCATCGACCAGGTCCCGCCCGCGTGGCGCATCGCCTTCCACGCCGGCGAGAACGAGGAGATCACGGGCATGGGCAACATCCTGCTCGGGATGAACGCCCACGTGAACCGCGACCTGCCCTTCGTCCTCGCCGCCATCGGCCTCACCAAGCCCGACGGCACCTCGCGCAAGCCCGACCACGACCGGGTCAACGACTTCCTCAACGAGGTCAACCAGTACCTGCTGAACGAGGCTGCCGCGGTCCACGACCCCACGATCGACGACGGCGACGTCCCGGGCACGACCATCGACAACTCGCAGTCCGTCCAGCTCCTCGCCTCCTGGCGTGAGGGCGCGTGGCGCAACGCCGAGCGCCTGGCCAACGCCGAGACCGAGGCCGAGTACCTCGCGATCGCCCAGGAGATCGAGGACGAGGCCGCGCTGATCGGCATCGGCCTCCGCGAGTCCTATCGCTACAACGGCGTCACCAACGGCGACACGAACGCCCGCAACGCGTTCTGTGCCGCGAACTGGGAGTCCCGCTGAGCCTCTCTCCCTCTCCCCTCCCCCGGCTCCCGGACACGACGAGGCCCACCCGACAGGGTGGGCCTCGTCGTGTCTGGTCGGTCGTGGTCAGGCGGCGCCGGCGACTGCGTCCACCTCGCGGAGGACAGCCTGCACCGGCGGGTAGTCGCCCAGCCCGGCGCCCCGGTGCAGGTAGCGGACGTCGCCGTCCGCGTCGAGGATGACCAGTCCCGGGAGCTGGAACGGGTCGCCGACGATGCGGCCCTGCGTTGGCCCCTTCACCGCACGCGTCAGGTAGCGGCGGACGAACAAGGGCAGGTAGCGACGCCACGTCCGCGGGTGCAGCCAGTCGACGAGCCGCAGCCGCGGGAGGTCGAGCGCCCGGTAGAGGTTCTGGTCGGGATCGAGCAGCAGCGGAACGTCGAGGCCGTACTCGCCCTGCAGGTGCCGGGCCTGGAAGTCGGCCGCGACGCCGACGACCACGAGGCTGGCCCCCTGCTCCTGCAGTTGCTCCTGCGCCTCGGCCAGCTCGAGGAGGTAGTGCTGGCAGGGCAGGCAGCCGTAGTAGCGCACCGCCTGCACGACGGTCGTGCCATCACCGAGGAACCGGTCGAGCGTCGTCGCCTCGCCGTCGAGGGTCTTGAGCTCGATGACCGGCAGGCGGTCACCTGGGCGCAGGGACAAGCCTCAGTCCGAGTCGGCGACCTGGCCAAGCAGCTCGCGCGCCTTGTCGACGTCGTCGACGACGAGGCACAGGCGCGTGTCGCCCGCGATGTAGGCCTGCTCGATGTTGACGCCGGCGTCGGCGAGCTTGCCCGTGACCTCACCGAGCGCACCGGGGCGGTCGTCGACGTCCGCGACGACGACACGGCGCATGGCCTTGACGTCGAAGCCGGCTGCCTGGAACACCTCGAGCGCCTTCTCGGGCTCGTCGACCATGAGGTGCACGATGCCCTTGCCCTGGCCCGTGAACGCGGAGAGGCCTTCGATGTTGAGGCCAGCGTCACCGGCGGCCTTGCCGAGGCGGGCGAGGACGCCGGGCTGGTCGTCCGGGATGATCACGAGGTCGCGGTGCGGCATGGGAGGTCTCCCTCGGGCTCGATGGGTGGTGGGGTCGTGCCCGCCGGGGCGCTCGTGCGTGCCGCGCGGGGGG
>JBFHRB010000224.1:0-5448 GCA_041591915.1 Nitriliruptorales bacterium | reverse complement strand
CTCAGCTTCAACCCGCCGGGCCAGCAGCGCATCGGGACGGTTGGCAAGGTGCTCCCGGGGATCGAGCTGCGCATCGCCGACGATGGCGAGGTCATCGCCCGGGGCCCGTCCATGACCCCGGGCTACCTCAAGCGCCCCGAGGCGACCGCCGAGCTCCTCGACGAGGACGGGTGGCTGCACACCGGTGACCTCGGCAGCCTGTCCGACGACGGCTACCTCAAGATCATCGGGCGCAAGAAGGAGCTCATCATCACGGCGGGCGGCAAGAACATCTCGCCGAACAACATCGAGGAGCTGATCAAGCAGCAGCACCCGCTGATCGGGCAGGTGCTGGCGGTCGGCGACAACCGGCCGTTCATCGGTGCGCTGGTCGTGCTCGACCCAGAGGCCGCCCCTGTCTGGGCCGCCCAGGTCGGTATCGACTCGGGGTCGCTGGCGGAGCTCTCACAGCACCCGAAGGTCCTCGAGCAGGTGCAGACGGCGATCGACGCCGCCAACCAGCACCTCGCGAGGGTCGAGCAGGTCAAGCAGTGGACGCTTCTGCCGACCGAGTGGACCCCCGAGTCCGACGAGCTGACGCCGACGATGAAGCTGCGGCGCAGCGTCATCCACGACAAGTACTCGGATGCCATCGACGCGCTCTACACGGGCTGACGGCCTGCCCTGACCTGAGCATGGAGAACGCCCGGGCCATGGCCCGGGCGCTCTCTTTGAGGGTCGAAGGTGGCCTCAGTGGTCCGGCGCGGCGGGAGACGGGCGGACCAGGTCGGCGTAGGTGGCGCGTACCGAGCGGCGTCGCGTCTGCGCGCGACGCCGGCAGCCCGAGCACCTGCCCTCACGGGCAGCAGCGGTATCAGGAGGGACGACGACGCTGCGGCCGCAGGCGCACCGGAACCGGTCCAGTTCCGCCTTCCGGGGTGCCACGTCGGCCTCCTCTCGCTGCTGTTCTACTTATCGGCAACGGCGGGCCGCAGCCGAAGTCCCCTGACCGGACGTTGCCGATATCGCTCGAGCGGACTAGTCCTGCTGCGCCTTCTCGGGGGACGGGGTGTCTTCCACCGACAGACGCGAGTCGAGATGGCGCCGCGTGATCGCCACGCCGACGAGCGCCCCGACTCCGGGCGCCAGTGCAGGGGCGACGTCCCCGCCGCTGGTGAGGAACGCGCTGATGACGACCGCGGCCGCGAGCACACGGGCGGCGGTCAGGCGCGCGCCCATGAGGCGATCGCGTGTCGCGTCCGCGACGGCGTCCGGCTGCTCGCGACGGAGTTGCGTCGTCGCGAGCACCGCGAGCCCGAGCACCGCCCCCTGCAGGATCGTCGGGGCCTCCCAGGACAGGAGGGCCCCGCTGAGGATCGTCCCGGCGAACGCGGCCACGGCGGCGAGGGATGCCGTGAAGCGCTCACGGACCCCGCCCGGCTCGGGAAGGGCCGTGTCCCAGACCAGTGCCGCGGCGAGTCCGAACGCCGGCACGACGCCCGGCCCGGTCGACGCCGACGCCGCCGCGAGCGCGACGACCCCGGCGAGGTCCAGTGGTGTGGGCGGCAGGCCGGTGGAACGGAGGATGATCCGGACGGCGAGCAGGACGGCACCGAGGGGCGCGAGGCCCGGGACGCCGAGGAGGAGCAGGGGCAGCGCGACGAACACGCCGTAGCGCGCGGATCGTGCGCGATCCGGGTCGAGCTCACGGGCGATGGCCCACCCGAGGAAGATGCCCGCCGCGTTGCGCAGCCCCGGTCCGATGGCGAGGCCCGTTGCGGTCGCCGCACTCGGCACGAGGCTGGCGGTGAACGCGACCATCGCGGCGAGTGCGGCGAACCGGTTCGACGGGTACCGCAGATCGACGACGCGAGCGAGCGAGCTCGCCCGCCGCCACGCGGGCAGCCGGTCGTTCACAGCCGTGGTGGCCTCCCGCTCAGCTCTGGGGCTGACCGGACGCGGCCTTCTCGAGCCGGTCTCCGAGGGCGCGCTCGTCCTCGACGGGCCCGGCGATGAACGCCTCGACGAGCTGGCGGCAGACGTCGTCGCGGTACTGCTCCGGCGGGCTCTTCATGAAGTACGACGAGCCGGAGTAGACCGGTCCCGCGTGGCCTCGGTCGAGCGCCAGCTTCGCGACGCGCACGGCGTCGATGATGACCCCGGCCGAGTTCGGCGAGTCCCAGACCTCGAGCTTGAGCTCCATGTTGAGGGGCACGTCGCCGAAGGCGCGGCCCTCCATGCGGATGTAGGCCCACTTGCGGTCGCTCAGCCACGGCACGTGGTCCGAGGGGCCGATGTGGATGTTGTCCTTCGGCATCTCGTAGCTGAGCTGCGACGTGACCGACTGGGTCTTGGAGATCTTCTTGGAGGTCAGACGGCTGCGCTCCAGCATGTTCATGAAGTCCATGTTGCCGCCGAAGTTGAGCTGGTAGGTCCGGTCCAGCGTCACGCCGCGGTCCTCGAAGAGCTTGGTGAGGATGCGGTGGGTGATCGTCGCGCCGACCTGGCTCTTGATGTCGTCACCGACGATGGGCAGGCCCGCATCGACGAAGCGCTGGGCCCACTCGGGGTCGGAGGCGATGAACACCGGCAGGGCGTTGACGAAGCCACAGCCGGCCTCGATGGCGCACTGCGCGTAGAACTTCGCAGCCTCCTCGGACCCGACCGGCAGGTAGCAGACGACGACGTCCGCGCGGGCGTCCTTGAGGGTCTGCACGACGTCGACGGGCTCGTCGGGCGACTCCTCGATGACGTCGCGGTAGTACTCGCCGATGCCGTCGAGGGTGTGGCCGCGCGACACGACCGTGCCGGTCGGCGGGACCTCGGCGAACTGGATCGTGTTGTTCGGCGGCGCGACGATGGCCTCGGAGATGTCCTGGCCGACCTTCTTCGCGTCGACGTCGAACGCGGCGACGAAGCGCAGATCGCTGACGTGGTAGCCGCCGAGCTCGACGTGCATCAGTCCGGGGATCTGCTCGGTGGCGGGGGCGTCCTTGTAGTACTCGAC
This sequence comes from Nitriliruptorales bacterium, assembly GCA_041591915.1. Classification (GTDB taxonomy): domain Bacteria; phylum Actinomycetota; class Nitriliruptoria; order Nitriliruptorales; family Nitriliruptoraceae; genus JBFHRB01. The sequence continues at coordinate 2,462 of JBFHRB010000224.1, read as the reverse complement.
GCCCTGGACGAGCGAGCTCGCGCAGTTGCCGACGCCGACGATGGCGACGCGGATCTCGCGGTCGTTCGTGCTCATGGTCTGGGTCTCCTTGGTGTCCCGGTGCGCCGTCGGGCGGCCGGGCATCTCATTCAGGCGGGGGACGTACCGCGCTCGCGAGCGCGGTCGGTGCTGGTCTGGTTCTGGTCGTCGGGGGTGGGGTTCTCGGCGAGCTGGCGTCGCTCGGTGGCGATGAGGTCGTCGAGCCACGCGATGTCGGCGGCGGTCGCCTCGAGCCCGTGCTTGAGCAGGCTCAGCGTGTAGGTGTCGATGCGGTCCGAGGCCTCGTCGAGCGACGACTTCAGGTCGGCGAGCTTCTCGTTGAGGTACTCCTTGCGACGTTCCAGCAGCCGCAGCCGTACCTGGGGTGGGACGTAGCGGAAGAAGGCGACGCGCAGCGGGAACTTGTCCTCCTCCCACGCGCTCGCGGCCGGGTCCTCGATCAGCTCGAGGAACTCCCGCTCGCCTGCCTCCGTGATCCGATAGACGTTGCGGCGACGGGTGCTGTCGGTCTGGGCCCACACCGAGTCGATCGCCCCGCGCTTCTCGAGCCGCTTCAGCGTGGGGTAGAGGGACCCGTAGCTCACGCGCCAGAACGAGCCGAGCTTGGCCGTGAGCTGCTTCTTGAGCTCGTAGCCATGCATGGCCTGCTCCTTGAGCAGGCCGAGGATGGCGAGTTCGAGCATGGCGGGTGCCTCGGGGCCGAAGGGGAGGGGCGCGGCACGGCGCTCGGCGGATACGCTGCGCCGCGGTAGGGCGATGCATCGCCACGATGTATCGCAGCGATGTATCGCGACGATACATCACCGCCCCGCCCACCCGCCACCCTCCACCGTCCCCCCGGACGGTGGCCGCGCGGGCCCTCCACCCATCACTGTGTGGACATCTGTTGCCGTGTGGACGTCTGCGCGCCATTCGTCGCAAGAATGTCCACGCGCCACGGGGTGGAGCGGCGGGATCAGGCCGTGTCGAGCTTGCGGCGGAGCGCGCGCGTGGCGACCGGGCCCAGGGCCATGAGTGCCTCGACGAGCAGCGCCATCCGCTCGAGGGACGTGAAGAGCTGACGGTCGCGCTCGAGGTCGTCCTCGAGGTGGGCCAGCAGCTCGATGCCCAGGAACATCGCCGAGATGGCGTACGCGAGGTCGCTGGTGTCGATGAGGTCGGCGAAGGCCGACTCGTCGAGGACCCGGTTGAGCGCCGCCTCGACCTCGGCCGACCAGCGCCGGACGTTGCCGAGGGTGGGTGGGCCCAGCTTCTCGTCGCCGACCCCGCCGGCGAGCATCTGGGTGAGGACGGTCACGTTCTGGAGTTCGCGCTCCTCCTCGTAGAGGACCCGCGCGACGCCCACGAGCTCCCGCAGCGTCGAGACCTCGGCGAGGCGCTCGCGGTAGAGCGTCACCCGCTGCTCGCTCGACTCCTCGGTCGCGGCGATGAGCAGGTCGTCGACGGAGCCGTAGTGGTAGAAGATCAGCGCCTGGTTGAGGTCGCCGGTCTTCGCGATGGCGCGCGCCGAGGTGCCGGAGATGCCCTCGCGCTTCAGGGTCTCGATCGCGGCCGCGCGCAGCCGGGCCTTCGTGTCCTCGGCCACCGGTCGCCTCCCACCGTCACCCTTTTTGAGCGACTGCTCAGGTCACGGTAGCCGGTGTCGCCTCGGCGGTGTGTGGACCTCTTCCTCCCACTTGTCGCACGGGTGACCACACGGCAACAGATGTCCACACAGTGATGGGTGCGGGGTCAGTCGTACTGCATCGCGATGTCGCGCATGGCGTCGAGGAAGTTCATCGGGGAGTCGGGGGCGGGGTCGAGTGCCTCGTAGGTGACGGTGTCGAGGTCGCCGGTCCAGCGGAACACGCCGTGCTGCTCGTAGATGCGCCAGCTCACGGGGGAGCGACGGCAGCAGCCGACGTCGATCCCCTCGAACGGGGCCATGGGGAACAGCGGCTTGAACCCCTCGCCCAGCGCGACCTCCGATCCGTCGACGTCGACCCGGATCGTCCACGTGCCTCCCGCTGGCCGGTCGATGTGCAGCACGACCTCCGACGCCCCGTCCGCGAGCGACCCGCAGTCGAGTTCCCGAACGGTCCCGTGGCCGTCGTTGTGCACGAACCGCAGTTCCCCGTCCTCGACGTAGAGGCCGTAGCCGCCGCCCTGGTCGCCGTGGGCGAGCAGGTACCCGGCGTCGCCCGACGCGTGACGCAGCCGGATCGTCGCACGGGCCGACCGGAACAGGATGTACTGCAGCGACCGCCATCGTTCGAGCGTCGGCGTGCCGAACGGGATGACGGTCGGGTCGAGGAACACGTCGTCGCGCTCGGGGCGGATCATGTACTACAGGCCCGAGCCCTCGTCCATCGGGAAGATCTGGTTCTCCCACGCCGCCTGCTGCCAGGCGGCCGACAGCTCGGCGACGAGCTCCGCGTGGTCGG
>JBFHRB010000223.1:0-5477 GCA_041591915.1 Nitriliruptorales bacterium | reverse complement strand
TGGCGCGGGGGCTCGAGCGTTGCTCCTCGGCTCGCGTGATCAGGCGTGCGCCTCGTGCAGCGTCTTGAGGATCAACTCCTCGGCCTTCTCCTCGTCCTTCTTGATCGCGACCGCGAGTTCGGACAGGAGGATCTGCTTGGCCTTGGTGAGCATCCGCTTCTCGCCGGCCGACAGCCCCTTGTCGGCCTCGCGCGTGGCGAGGTTCCGGACGACCTCGGCGACCTGGTAGATGTCGCCGGAGCGGAGCTTCTCGTAGTTGGCCTTGAACCGGCGCGACCAGTTGCCGTTCTTGTTGAGTTCTGGCTGTCGCAGCACGTCGAGCACCTGCTCGACTTCCTTCTTGGTGACGACGTTGCGGATCCCGACCTCTTCGCAGGAGTCCTCGGGGACCATCAGCGTCAGGTCGCCGTACGTCAGCCTCAGGACCAGGTAGTCCCGCTTCTCCCCCTTGAGTACCCGCTCTTCCTTCTTCTCGATGACGGCTGCGCCGTGGTGTGGGTAGACGACCGTGTCACCGACGCGGTAGGCCATGCGTGTTGGCTCCTCGTTTGGCACCAGATCCGACCCCGAGCCTCCCTCGGGCTCCGGTGGCGTCGGACGTGGGCGTTTGTGGGTAGGAAACGCGAAAACCCGCACGTCGTGAGGCAGCTGATGTGGCCCGGACTCTCCCCTTCCGAGGCTGCCGACATGCGGGTCAAGCGACCGCCAAGGCTACCAGCCGGACCCCGCCCCCTCAAGGGTTGATCAGGCGCGAAACGGCCGTTCTCGGCCGTTCTCCACGCGGAAATCGACGGTTCGCGGGCTGGCCGGCCGCCGCTCAGACGTAGCGTTCGAGCAGGCTCGACTCGGCCAGTCGACGCAGCCCGTCCTGGATGTAGCGGGCCCGCGCCTCGCCCACACCCTCGACCTCGACGAGCTCCTCGAGCGAGGCCGCCATGATCTTCTGCAGGTTCTGGAAGCGCTTGACGAGCTTGCGGATGACGGGATCCGGCAGGCGCGGGATCTTGTTGAGCAGCCGGTAGCCACGGGGGGTGATGGGCCGATCCAGCGGGGCGTCCATCTCGTAGCTCAGCAGGCCACCGATCTGGTGCAGCTCGAGCAGGTCGTCGCGACTCAGCTCGGCCAGGTCCTCGAGCGTGGTCTCGACCTTGCGCCGTCGGTCAGCGAGGTAGTCCAGGACGACGAGGGACCGCTCCTGCTCCACCTGGGCCATGAGCTCGTCGAGCTGGAGCTCGATGAGGCGCCCCTCGGTACCGAGCTCGGTCGCGTACCCCTCGACCTCGTTGGCGATTCGCCGCACCATCTCCGCACGCTGGATGGTGGTCAGCACGTCGCGCAGGCTCACGGTGTCCTCGACCTCGCGCGCGGACAGCGTCGCGGCGACCTCGTCCAGGCGCGAGCGGTAGCGCTCGAGCGTGGCGAGTGCCTGGTTCGCGCGGAAGAGCAGCGCAGACACGTCCTCGAGGACCTTCTTCTTGTCGCCGACGTAGAGCGACACCACCTGCATCGATTCCGACACGCTGATGACCGGCTTGCCGGTCTGTCGTGCGGTCCGCTCGCCCGACCGGTGACGCGTGCCGGTCTCGCTGGTCTGCACGCGGGGGTCGGGGACGAGGTGGACGTTGACGCGCAGGATGCGCTCTCCCTCGTCGTCGAGGATCACCGCGCCGTCCATCTTGGCCACCTCGGCCAGGCGCTGGGCGGTGCAGTTCATGTCGACGCGGAAGCCGCCGGAGCACACCGACTCGACGACGTCCGACCAGCCCACGACGATGAGGGCACCACGCGAGCCGCGGATGATGCGCTCGATGCCGTCGCGCAGGACGGTCCCCGGCGAGACGAGCTGGAGGACCTCGGTGAGCGAGAGATCCGGATCCTTGGCCACGACCGACTCCGTCGCGCAGCCTGTTGGCGGGTCCGAGCGGCCGCAGCGGGACCGGGGAGCCAGACCGGCCACGTGATCGCGACGCCACCTGCTCGGGACGCCGGCGCGGGCCGCGCACCTCACCGCGCGGCGTCGCGCGTGACTGTAACGGCTGGTCCGTGCGTGGTCGGGGAGGCGTCGCGCCTCAGGCCGCCGTGTGCTGGCGCGCCGCCGCCTGCAGACCGGCCATGATGCGCTCCGCCGCGCGATCGGCGTCGCGCTGCACGTCGCGGAAGATGCCCTTGATCCGCTCGTACGGCGGCTCGTAGAGCACCTCGAAGTCGATGGTCACATGGGTGCCAGAACCCTGCGGCTCGAGGGTGTACGTCCAGCGGGCAGCGTCCCGGTCGTGGTGAACGCGCACGAACGAGAAGGCCTTGGGCGCCTCGCACGCCACGACCGTGCAGGTGTCCACCGACCAGTCGAAGCGGGCGTCCACGTTCCGCACGAGGAACCGGGCGCCCTTCTCGGCCTTGTCGACGCCGTCGATCCACTCGGTCTCGTCGAAGGCCGGGTTCCAGCGGGCCTGCGCGTCGATGTCGCTGATCAGGCCGTAGACGACCTCGGGTGACGCCTCGACCGTGCCCTCGACGCGGTGCTCGTGTCCCATCGCAACGGCCTCCCGCAGCAGTGCTCCACCGTAGCCCTGCAGCCCCACGTCCTGCACCGGAAACCGAGGATTCAGGCCGGAAGTCGCAGGTGGTCGCCGGCACGTTCCGCGAGTCCGTCCTCGACCACCGAGTCGGCGACTCGACGTGCTCGCTCCGGCTCGTCGGGCCAGCCCATCACCTCGGGGAGGTCGACGACCGCGACGGGCGCCGACCTCAGCGCAGCGACGAGCCGGCCACGACCCTGGCGGTCGGAGCCCTCGAACGCCGACTGTCGGCCGCTCGTACCAGCCGACCCCTCGACGGGGTCGGGCTCGGGGAACCCAGCCACAGCCCACGCGCAGCCCGGCCGTAGGGGGCAGCCGTCGCAGCCGGGCCGACGCTTCGTGCAGACCGTTGCCCCGAGGTCCAGCACGGCCTGGTTCCACGCCCAGCCCGAGCCTGCGGGGACCAGGGCATCGGCGAGCGCCTGGGCCTCTCGGAGGCGCAACGGCCGGCCGGCAACCGCTCGGGCCAGGAAGCGCGCAGCGTTCGTGTCGAGGACGCCGACGTCGGCCTCGTGCGCGAAGGCACGGACCGCCCGCGCCGTGTAGGGACCGATGCCGGGGAGGGCGAGCAGGTCGTCGAGGTCGTCGGGAACCCGCCCGGCGTGGCGGTCGCGGATCAGGGTTGCCGCTGCGTGGAGGTTGACGGCCCGCCGGTTGTAGCCCAGGCCGCGCCAGAGCTCGATGACGATCCCGACCGGCGCGTCCGCGCAGGCCGTGGCGGTGGGGAGGCGCTCGAGGAAGGCCTCGTACCGGGGCACGACGCGGCTCACCTGCGTCTGCTGGAGCATCAACTCACTGACGAGGACCGCCCAGGGGTCGCGCGTACGCCGCCACGGCAGGTCGCGACGCACGTCCTCACCCCACGTGATGAGCCGACGTTGCAGGGCCCGGTGGCGCCTCGGCGCGTCGAGTTCAGACATCCGGGAACAGCACGCCAGCGATCTCGAGCACCGAGACCGTCAGGTTGTAGAGGCCGTGGACGACCATGGCGCCCACGATCCACGGCAGCCCGGGCCTGAGCACGGCATGGCCGTCTCCCGCCTGGACCCGCTCCCAGATCTTCGCGACGCCGATCCCGGCGATGAAGCTCGCGCCCCCGTGCAACAGCGGTCCGGCGACCCAGCGCCAACGGATCAGCGCGATGTCGGGGTCCGGGAAGTACACGTTGAGGTAGAGGACGTTCTCGACCACCGCGAAGAAGAGGCCGGCGGCGAGCGCGATGAACGGCAGCGTGAACGACTCCCAGACGAGCCAGGGGCGCCGCTCGGCGAGGTAGAGGGCTCCGCTGATCTTGAGCATCTCCTCGACGAGCGGCGCGACCAGGACCGGGCCGAGCAGCCCGATGCCAGCCGCGCCGAGGGACGGGGCGAGGAAGGCTCCGACGATCGCGAAGGGACCACCGACGGCCGCAGCGACCATCCAGGCGATGCGGCGCTGGCTCGCGGTCGTCCGCGCACGCATGGCGAGGACGTGGTCGTGGAACGTGGCCGCGCTCGCGGCGGCGACCCCTGCGAGGGCCGGCTCGTCGCCGACCGACTGGAAGGGGTCACCCTCCACCGCGCCGCCGTGCGCGGGCTCCTGGGCCAGCGCCCCGGCGCCGTGGTCCGTCGGAGGCGGGTGCGTCCCACCGGGAGGTGGGGACGGAAGGTGCCCCCGGAGGGCGGGTTCGTCGTAGAGGTCGTCCGTCATCGGTTCGAGTATGGCGCGCCTCTGGGCGTCACGACCGCGGTGGGAGGACGGCCGTGCCGTAGCACAGCACCTCCGTGGTGGGCATGGCCTGCTGGTTGGTCGAGTTGCCGATCTGCGACGTGTCGAAGCGCACGTTGATGACCGTCGTCGCGCCGAGCGATGCGGCCTGCTGGAGCATGCGCAGGCGCGCCTCGCGTCGGGCTCGGTTGAGGAGGGTCTGGTAGCTGCGCATCTCGCCCCCGAACACGTTGCGGATCCTGGCGAGGAACGCCTTGAGGTAGTCGTTGGCGATCACCACCTCGCCCATGACGAGGTGGCCACCGCCGCCGGCCGCACCCGGTGGCAGGGTCTTCAGGTCCGTCACGACCATGTTGGCCAGATGCTGCTCGGCCTCCTCGAGCGCGTGGAGATGGCGGTTCTCGCGGAGCTTGCCGATGCCCCCGAAGATCGTCAGCCCGAACGCCAGGAAGGCGATGGGGACGATGATGCCGATGAGCTCCTCCACGCCGCGCCCTACATCGAGGCGCCGGGCATGCCGCCCGATGGCGGCGTCACGGGCCCGGCGTCTCGCGGGGGCTGCGGGGTCGGTGCCGGCGGCGCGGGCGGCGCGGGCCGCGCCACGGGCGCACTTGCGTCCGCCGGGACCCCGCCGGTCGGCTGGGCCACCACGGCCGTCCCGTACGCGTACAGCTCCGCGGCGCCGGCCGCGACCGACGAGGTGGTGAACCGAACGTTGACGACCGCGTTCGCGTTGAGCTGGCGGGCCTGTGCGAGCATCCGCTCGAGCGCCTCGCGACGGGACTCGGTCAAGAGCTCCGTGTAGCCCGTGAGCTCACCGCCCACGAGGTTCTTCAGCCCGGCCCCGATGTCGCGACCGAGGTGCTTGGCCCGGATGGTGTTGCCCTGCACCAGGCCGCGCACCTCGGTGACGGTGTAGCCGGGGATGGTCTCGGTGTTGACGACGATCAAGGCGTGGCTCCGGACGACGACCGCCGGAGCCTACGCCAGTGGCGGGCCTCAGCCGTCGCCCTCGCCTTCACCCTCGCCGTCCGCGTCTGCGGTCCCGGCGAGCTCCATCGGCGGCACGTCAGGCGCCGACGGCGCCTCGACGGCGCGGAACGTGACCGAGTCCTCCTCGCCGTCGCCGTCCGCCACGTCGGCGACGATCAACTGGCCGGTGTCGAACTCGCCGTGCAGCAGGGCCTCGGA
>JBFHRB010000222.1:0-5510 GCA_041591915.1 Nitriliruptorales bacterium | reverse complement strand
GACCGCTCAGCCGCAGGGCCGCGGTCGCGCCCGCGGCCCTCGCTGCGCGTTGCCTCCCGCTCAGGACGGGACCCCTCCGCCGGTGGCCACCGAGCGTAGGGGTCGTCCCCTGAGATCAGGAGGAGGTCAGGGTGATGACCATCTCGCCGCGGTAGATGTTCGTGACGCCGGTGGGTTCGGTCCCCACGACCGTCAGGGCCGAGTCGACGTCGAGCGACGGGACCGACGTGTAGGTGCCGGTCTGGCCGACGAGGGTGTTGATGGTGACGTCGTCGAGCGAGAGCGCGGTGATGACGTCGTCGACGTAGGCGTCCCACACGGCACCCAGGCTGGCGGCGGAGACGGCGGTCGTGATCGACGTGAGCTGCGCGTCGGTGAAGATGCCGTCGAGGACCTCGTCCTTCGTGAGGTGGCCGCCGGCCACGACACCATCGACGGTGCCGAGGGCCGTCTCGACCGCCGCGGCAACGTCAGCCAGCGAGAAGGAGGCGTTGGGGTCGCCGGACTGCAGGTTCACCGTCGTCGGCGTCCCGGCACCACCGGAGCAGGTCGAGTGGTCGGCCGCGTCGGTGAACGGTGCCGCCGTCCCGACCGAGATGGCGAGCGGCAGATCGGAGAGCAGGACCTCGCTGGCCAGCTGGACGGACCCGATCGTCTCCTCGATGAGGCCCTGGCCGGAGCGCGACAGGTCCGCACCCGACACGCTGGTGCCGACCGGCACGCCGGCGGCGGTCAGGATCGCGTCGAGGGTCGCGTTGGCCGGCGAGATCGCGGGCAGTGTCCCGGACACGTCGAAGAGCGTGTCGGTCACGAGCGCCGACACGTCGTCGACGCCGAAGGCCTCGGTCGGCCACGAGATCGACAGCTCGTTCGCGGGGATGTAGACGCCGCACGTGAAGCTCACGCCGTCCCACAGGTAGAGGTTGCTGACCGACGCGTCGACGTCGTAGGTGAGGTTGTCGTACAGCACGTCGGTCACGTTCGTGACGAACGGGATGCTCGCGCCCGCGCCCGTGGAGAGCGTGGCCGCGTCGAGCGTGGTGCCCGTGGCGTCGGTGACGGTGAGGGTCCGGGACCCGCTGACGTCGGCGAGGGTCACGGTCGTGGAGACGGACGCGGCGGGCACGGCGACCGCCGCGGCCAGCACGGCGGCACCGAGGACGGTGGCGAAACGGCGGTTCATCGAGGGTTCTCCTGCGAGGATGGCGCGAGGGCCGGGCGGGTGAGGCGGTTGATGGCGGTACCGAGGACGAGCAGCGACACGGCGGTCAGCGCGAGCGTCGCGGCGTCCGAGCCGGTGCGCGGCAGCGGGCCACGCGAGGTCGGCGACTCGGGTGCGGGGGCCGGGGCGGCGGCGGGCTCGTCCGGGACCACGACCTCGATCGTGAAGCCCTGCGCGGAGGCCGGGCCGACCAGCACGGCCAGCACGAGCGTCGCCGTGGTCACCCACAGCGCGAGCGCACGTGGGGCGACCTGCACGAACGGGCGCTTCATCGGCGGTTCCTCGCAGTCGGGCGGGCGCCCCGTCGACGCTCGTCGACGCTGCCGGGATACTCGGGCATCGCGGGCGTGCAGGACGATGGCCCGGAGTGGTCAACTTCTGGGCCCGAACGGACTAGTCAGATGGTGAGAACAGGAGCGAGGCAGCCTCTCCGTCGGCTCCGACGACGGCAGCGACGCGGCCGTTCGGTCGGTCTCGTCGCGACCATCTGGGCGCTGGTCGCCACCGGCTGCGGACAGGGCATACCGGCAGCCTGCACCGACCTCGCGGACGAGATCGCGACCCCGATCGTCGCCCTCGTCGACCGCAACGCGATCGTCGACCAGCTCGACGACGAGGCATTGCGTGGAGAGATCGAGCTGCGGCGCACGCGCACGGTCGACGAGCTGCTCGCCGAGGCCGGCGAGAACGGCTACTCGCTCACGCCCGAGAACAACAGCGAGGCGGCGGACCTCCTGAGGCTCATCGACGCCGCGAGCGAGGCCGGCTGCACGCTCGAGGACCTCGCGCCGACCCTCGCCCGGCGCTTCGAGCGGGCAGCCGAGGTGCCGTTCATCGGCCACCCCGACCGCCTCGAACGGCTCGCCGGGGCGCTGCGGTTCGAGTGACGCACGACGTTGCCGGGGGCCTTCCCTACTCGGAGTCGAGGTCAGCGCAGTTCGAGCGGGCCGGCTTGCGCAGGTGGCTCGTCCTGGACGATCCGAACGGGAGTGAGGGTTCCCTCTCGGATCTCTGAACGACACGTGCTGCCGGACACGTAGGAGCCCCACTTCTGGTACTCGGTCTTGCCATCGATGACTGCGATCCGGATCCCGTCGAGCGTCTTGATTCCATACGTCGTCTGCGGCGTCGGGTACGACGTCGCTATCAACGGAGTTCCCGTGCAGTCGACCGTCTTGAAGTAGGTCGCGGGGTAGTCGTACGGCCGGAAGAAGCCGTTGCGAAGGTCGACTCGCCAGAGGAGGCCGTCGCTCAACGCCGTGGCGGCGAAGTTGCCGTTGAGGTCGACGAGCGCGGCTACCAGGTCACCCTGATCGCTGTATAGCGACAGGCCGGCGCCGGGCTCACCCTCTGGCCCCTGAGGACCCGCCGGACCCTGAGGGCCGGCCGGGCCTGCGGGCCCCTGAGGGCCAGCCTGGCCCCACGCGATCTCCGTGAAGCCCGGAGGACAGGCTTCGCCGTCACGGATGCGGAGATAACCGGTCGGGTCCACGCACGCGTCGACCTGGCTGGTGGTCGCGATCGCGGCACCTGCGCCGCCGATGAGCATCCCGGCGATGACACCGGCAAGCAGCCGTCCTGTCGTCTTCACAAGCACTCCGTGAGAGGTGGGCCTTGACGCCTTTCGACGAGATGCGGATGTTGTCCTGCTCGAGCGATGCCAGGGTCCGCCGCGCGCGCATCAGCGGGTGCAAGCACGTCCCCGCGAGACCACAGCAGGCCATCCCGACCGCCTCGAGCGGCTCGCCGGGGCGCTGCGGTTCGAGTGACGCACGACGTTGCCGGGGGCCGCAACCCCGGTGGTACCGTCCGGGGCCGCACCACCACGCCCCTGTAGCTCAGTGGATAGAGCACTGGTCTCCGGAACCAGGTGCGGAAGTTCGATTCTTCCCAGGGGCGCCAGCATGCACGCAGACCACATGGGGGCGACGTGCTCGACAACCTCACTCCGGAGGAGCGTCGCACGCTCGTGAAGTTCGTCTGCTCGATGGCCTGGGCCGACAACGTCCTCACGGACGAGGAGCGACTCTTCATCGCGCGCATCGTCATGATGCTCGACCTGCCCGACTTCGAGCGCACCGAGGTCGAGGACTGGCTCGAGACGCCGCCCGACGTCGACCCGGCCAACGTCCCGCGCGAGCACCGCCAGCTCTTCCTGGACGTCGTGACGGAGGTCGCGCGCGCTGACGGCCACATCGGCCACGAGGAGGCGGTCGACCTCGAGCTCCTCGAGCAGCTCACGCGCTGAGTCGCACGCCGCTCACGTCGGTCGCCGTACGCTCATGACATGACGGCCGCACGGGGAGTGGCGTGACCCGTCTCCGAACCCCCCACCTCATCGCCATCGTGGCGCTCGCGTCGCTGTTGGTCTCGGCCGCAACGGTCGCACTCGTCGCCAGGGCGAATGACGGCGCGCGCGAGCAGCGCGAGGGCGACCGGGTCGCCGTGGCCGAGTCGCTCGCGGGAGCCCTGGAGGTCTGGCACGCCGGGGTTCGGGCCGCCGCGTCGACCGCCGCCGCGGATGCCGTTGCCAGCGGTGGTGCGCGCCCGCCGAGCGCGTTGCCGGTGCCGAGCGCAGCCGACGGCGCCTACGTCGTCGGGCAGGACGGCGTCGTCGTGCACGCCTCGGGCTCCCGCGCAGCGCTGCTCGGGCTGGAGCGGCGCGAGCGCGTCGTCCTCGCCGGTCGCGAGCAGGTCTCCGGGCCGCGCATCGTCATCGACGGCTTCACCCGACAGCCCGAGGTCACGGTCGCCGCCCCGCTCGGCGACGGCGACACCTACGTCAGCGTGCAGGCCGCCACCGAGAGCGCGTTGCTCGCGATGCTCGATGCCGCCGGCCTCCCCGACGGCGTGTCGCTCGCCGTCACCGACCCCGACGGCCGCGTCTACCGGCCGGGACCGCTGCCCGAGTCGCTCGAGCTGCTCGGTCCAGACGTGGCTCCGGCGGCCTCACGAGCCACGGACGGATCGGGCATCCGGACCTACGCGGGTCAGGGCGAGCTACCGACCGTCGGCGCGTGGGCGCCCTTCGGCGACGGCTGGGCCGTCGTCCTGACCGAGGACGCGGCCGCGTTCGGCGCCGGGTTCTGGCGTCCGGCCCTCGCCGCGGTTCTCCCGGCGATCCTGCTCGCCGCGATCGCCACCTGGCTCACGGCGATGCTGCTGCGAGCCCGCGAGGAGGCCGAGCGGACCGCCGAGCAGACGAAGCGCGCGGTCCTCGCCGTCACCGGGCACGAGCTGCGCACACCGATGACGGTCATGAAGGGCATGCTCTCGATGCTCGAGCGCCGCGGCGAGGCGCTGACGCCCGACAAGCGCACCGAGCTCGTCGACATCGTGGCCACCCAGGCCCGCAAACTCGAGTACCTCCTCGAGCGGCTCATCTCGGTCGGCCACCTGGCCGCGGGTCAGAAGCTCGGTGTCTCCCTGCGAGCCGCCGACATCACCAAGGCCATCGACCGGGCCGTCGAGCAGCAGCGAGGGCTCTCACCGCTCCACGATTTCGGCGTCGAACTGCCTGACGAGCCGATCAGGGCGGAGGTCGACAGCAAGGTGCTCGAGGACACGCTCCTGCACCTGCTGGACAACGCGGTGCGCTACTCGCCGGGTGGTGGAGAGGTGCTGGTGAGCGTGAACCCCAACGGCCGCCGGGTCGAGATCGCGGTCGAGGATCGCGGGATCGGTCTGCCGGCCGATCGCTCCCGGATCTTCGACGCGTTCCAGCAGGGTCAGGCAGTCGACACGCGCGTCGAGGACGAGGGCGGCGTCGGCATGGGCCTGTTCATCGTCTCGCAGGCCATGCGCGAGATGGGCGGCAGCGTCCGTGCCGAGGACCGTGAGGGTGGCGGCGCACGGTTCGTCCTGACGGTGCGAAGGGAAGACTAGTTCTAATTGGGGGCGTAGAAATGGTCCACCTCGGCCATGGCCGCGCTGGGTAGCCGCCCCGACACTTCATGCAGTCGCCACTTCTGCCCGGCACGAGGTACACCAATGCGCCGTTCCCGCACCGCCCGCCGCAGCATCATCGCTGTTGTCGCAGTAGGCGCCATGTATGCCTCGAGCGCATTGGCCATGGCTGCCACAACCAACTATGAGGTCCTGGTCCTGCCCGGGACCGGTTCGGTCACGGCCCGGTCGTTCTCGGTCGCCCCGGCCGTCACGGGCGTCGGAGCCGGCACGATCAACGACGTTGACGGAGCCCTGGCGCTCGAGGTCCAGGAGTTGCTGACGGCGGGGACCGCAGACTGGAGCGTCTCGATCCTGCCTACCGACCTCGAGAGCACTCCAG
>JBFHRB010000221.1:0-5567 GCA_041591915.1 Nitriliruptorales bacterium | reverse complement strand
GTGGCCACCTCGTGCGGCGTGCCCTCGTAGAGGGTTCCACCGGCGCCGGCGTACACGCCCTCGGTGTTCTCGCGGACGACGACGAAGTCGCAGCGCTCGGGCGTCAGGCCGGCGACCGGGGAGGCGACGCCCGGGAACAGCTTGACCGGCCGGAGGTTGACGAACTGGTCGAAGGCGAACCGGATCTTCAGCAGGAGCCCGCGCTCGATCACGCCAGGCGGGACGTCGGGGGTGCCGACGGCCCCGAGGTAGATGGCGTCGAAACCACGCAGTTCGTCGAGGGTCGCCTCGTCGAGCACCTCGCCGGTGGCGAGGTACCGCCGCCCGCCGAGGTCGTAGTCCACGCGTTCGGTCGCGAAGCCCTCGACCTTCTCGAGGACGTCGAGGACCTTGAGGCCCTGCGCGACGACCTCGGGGCCGATGCCGTCACCGCCGAGGATCGCGATGCGGTGGGTCACTGCGCCTCCGGAGCTTGGGGAGGCCGCATCCTAGAGGGCGCCGGGGATGGCCTCCTGCTCCGAGGGGACGCTCCACGCGTGGCTTCAGTCGACGAACCCGGCGGCATAGGGGGCCGCGCTGATCAGCACGCCGCGGCGGCCGTCAGGCGACATCGGCGCCCGGTGTGCGCACGCGGACTGCAGGCAGCGGACGGTCGGGGGTCGATGCCCGCCACCTGCCGGGCGACCGGACCTAGGCTCGAACGGATGGCTGAGGGGTTCGATCGCGAGGTGCTGCGCAACGCGTTGTTGGCGCGGTACCCATGGCTGCGCCTCGACGAGGTCGGGCCGCGTTCGGTCGACGCTGGCGAGTGCGACCGCTGCGGCAACGAACCCCGGCTGGTCAGCACGTGTGGACCGGCCGGGTTCGAGGCGCTCGGCCGTCGCTGCGCGCGCGAGCTCGGCTTCGACGCGTGGTGCGACGGCCACGAGGCCGACGCTCGCGTCGCGCTGGCGTGGCTCGAGGACCTGCCACCCGAGGCGGACGACGTCGCGCGACTCTGGTGGGTCTCGACCGGCGAGGTCCGCCTCGACGCGATGAGCATGGAGCGCGCTGGCCTCGCCGAGACACTCGCCCTGACCCTGGCCCCCGGTGAGGACGACGAGTAGCCCGATCGCGGCCGGTCAGAGCAGGCCGAGGGATGCGAGCCGGGAGCGCAGCGCGTCGGCGTTCGTGAAGTGGTGCGCCTGCAACCCGACCTCGCGGGCTCCGGCGACGTTCGTCTCGCGGTCGTCCACGAACAGCACCTCGGCCGGCGCCGCCTCGATCGCCGCGCACAGGCGGACGTAGAAGTCGCCATCGGGCTTGCGGGCACCGAGGTGGACGCTGGCGATGACGGCGTCGAAGTAGCCGTCGAGGTGGTCAGCGGCCACCTCCTCGACCCAGTGCGGGTAGTTCGAGGCCGTGACGAGTCGCGCCCGGCCGCGCAGGTCCTCGAGCACCTCGCGGACGCCCGGGATCCACGCGTACCCCGCGCGCCGCGTGCGGTGGAAGGCCTCGACGTCGACGGACAGCCCCGCGTCCTCGAAGGCCTGCCAGTACTCGGCCTCGCTGATCTCGCCGCGCTCGAACGCCGGGTACCGGCTGGCGTCCCGGCGTCGGAAGAGCTCGGCCAGGGGCACGTCCACGGCGGCCTCCAGGGCCTCGCGGTAGGGGTCACGCAGGACCGTGTCCATGAGGTCGAAGGCGACGGTCGTGACGTCCTCCATCACGCGTCGAGGAGGGCGTCGACCTTCATGCGCAGCGCATCGCCCCCGAGCGCGCCGGCGATGACCTCGACCGAGCCGTCCTGGTTGATGAGCACCCATGCCGGCTGGTAGCCGACGCCGAAACGGCTCCAGATGTCTCGGTCGGGGTCGATGGCGTGAACGATGTTGGCCAGGTCGTGCCTGCCAACGAAGTCGCGGTACCCCGCGAGGTCGTCCTTCGACGGCACGCCGACGAAGGTCACCCGACCCTCGTACTCCCTCGACACCTCCGCGACCGCGGGGGCTTCACGGTTGCACGTCGGTCACCAGGGCGCCCACATCCACAGGACCACGTCGCCGCGGAGCGTCGCACCGTCGAGCGTGCCCCCGTCGACCGTGTCGGCCGTGAACACGAGCAGGTCGCTGATCGGGCCGGTGTCGTCCTGAACCGGGTCACCGCTCCCCTCCGCAGGCCCGGTGGCCGAGCCGCCGGGCCCGTCCGCACCGTCATCGCTGGCGGCACCCTCGGACTCGCCACCCGTGCCCTCGGGGTCTGTCCCCGTCGATGACGGGCCCCGGTCCGTGGAGACCGTCCCGCCGCCCGTCGTGGAACCTGCGCACGCACCGAGCACGAGGCTCGCGGCGGCGAGCCATGCGGCGGCGGTCATCGTGCGGCGCATCAACGGGTCCGGATCGGGTCGTGGGGGGGTTCGGCACGGCTGCAGGTGCGGACGGCTCAGGAACGGTCCTCGGCTCCATCCTGTTCCCGCGTGTCCGGCCAGTGCCAGGAGCGAACGTCGCGGAGCGGGAATCCGAGGAAGCGCTCCCCGAGGCGCCGGAAGGTCACGGGGTCACCGCTGGTGTAGAAGCAGCGGTCCCCGTCGTGGTCGCCTCGATGGCGGATCCAGCCGGTCCGATCGAGGATGTGGCGGACCTCGAAGGCGGTCTCGTCGGCGCTCGAGACGAGCGTCACGCCCCGCCCCATGACCTCGCCGATCGTGCGCGCGAGCAGCGGGTAGTGGGTGCACCCGAGCACGAGCGTGTCGATGTCCTCTTCCTCGAGTGCGCGGAGCCGCTCGGCGACGACCTCGCGCGCGCGCCGGGTCCGCGTCTCGCCGCCCTCGACGAGCTCGACGAAGCCGGGGCATGCCTGGACCGTCAGCTCGAGCCCGGTCCGCAGGTCCTCGGACGTCCGCGGGTAGATCTTCGAGTCCGCGGTCATCTGCGTCCCGATGACCCCGACCCGTCCGGTCCGCGTCGCCTTCACCGCTGCACGGACGCCGGGCTCGACGACCCCGATGACCGGGATCTCGAGCTCCTCACGCAGCACGTCGAGGGCTGCGGCGGTGGCGCTGTTGCACGCGACCACCAGCATCTTGATCCCGTGCTCGCCGACCAGCATCCCGGCGATCTCGCGCGAGTAGCGCTGCAGCTCGTCGGCCGGCTTGGGGCCGTAGGGGTAGCGGGCGGTGTCGCCGAAGTAGACGAGGTCCTCGTGCGGCAACAGGTCGGCCAGGGCCTGGAGCACCGTGAGGCCGCCCAGGCCCGAGTCGAAGACGCCGATCGGCGCGTCGTTCACGAGGTACCCGTGGGTCGTCGGATCCGTGGAGCGTCGGAGACGAGGACGCCCCTGACGGTACCGCCGGGTGTGCTTGCATCACGGCACGCCCGACCGCCGTCCGGCGGTGACCGTCCCCGACCTGCGAGGTGCCCGTGCGCGTCGGCCTGACCATCTTCCTCACGGACCAGACGATCCACCCGGCAGAGCTCGCCCGCGAGGCCGAGGCGCGGGGGTTCGACTCGCTGTGGGTCCCCGAGCACACCCACATGCCCGTCGAGCACTCCCAGCACCCCGCCGGTGGCGACCTGCCGGACGAGTACCGGCGCTGCCTCGACCCGTTCGTGGCACTCACGGCGGCCGCGACGGCGACCGAGACGCTGCGCGTCGGCACGGCCATCTGCCTCGTGGCCCAGCACGACCCCATCGTGCTCGCGAAGTCCGTCGCCACCCTCGATCACCTCTCCGGAGGGCGCTTCGAGTTCGGCGTCGGCTACGGCTGGAACCGGCCCGAGTGCGAGGACCACGGCGTTGCGTTCTCGGAGCGGCGCGACGCGCTCCGCGACCGCATCCTGGCCATGAAGGCCCTGTGGGCGGAGGAGGTCGCGACGTCCGACCGGCCGTTCGCGTCCTTCGAGCCGAGCTGGGCGTGGCCCAAGCCAGTCCAGCAGCCGCACCCGCCGATCCTGATGGGCGGGGCGCTCGGGCCCAGGACGCTCGCCGCGGTCGTCGAGTTCTGCGACGGGCTCATGCCGATCGGCGGCTCGGGCCTCGACGAGAACGTCGCCCGCGTCCGCCAGGCGTTCGAGGAGGCGGGCCGCGACCCCGACTCGGCGAGGTTCAGCGTGGTCGGTGGGCCGCCCTCGCCGGGCAAGCTCGAGCACTTCGCGAGCCTCGGTGCCGACCGCACGGTGTGCTACCTGCCGACCGGCCCGCGCGACGAGACGCTGGCCGCGCTGGATGCCTTCACGGAGGCCTCGAAGGACTACCTCGGCTGACCGCGCGTACCTAGGGTCGAGGTGCAACCGACCCTCGGAGATCGCATGGCCACGGTGGACCTCGGGCCGCTCCTCAACGACAACCCCTGCCACATCGTGCTCTTCGTCGTGGACGGGCTCGGCGGGTACGCCGAGGGCGACCGCGGGAGCGAGCTCGAGGACGCGCGGACACCGAACCTGGACCGCCTGGCGGCGGAGGGCACCTGCGGCCTCGTCCTGCCCGTCGGCCCGGGCATCACGGCGGGCTCGGGTCCGGGACACCTCTCGCTGTTCGGCTACGAGCCGACCGAGTTCGAGCTCGGGCGCGGTGTCCTCTCGGCCGTCGGCGTCGGCGTCGACCTCCAGCCGGGCGACGTCGCCGCCCGCGGCAACCTCGCCACCCTCGACAAGGCTGGCAGGGTCGTCGACCGGCGCGCGGGCCGCATCGCCGACGAGCCTGCCCGTGAGGTCACTCGGGTGCTCAACGAGCGAGTTGCGGTGGACGGGGTCGAGGTCGAGTTCCGGCACATCTCCGAGCACCGGGTCCTCCTGGTGCTGCGTGGCGACGGCCTCGACCCGCGGGTGCCGGATCTCGACCCGCAACGGACGGGGGTGCCGCCGATCGAGGCGACAGCGCTGCACCCGGATGCCGAGCGGACCGCGTCCGTGCTGCGCGAGGTCACGACACAGATCCGTGCGGCACTCGCGGACCAGGTCCCCGACGCCCTGCTCCTGCGCGGGTTCGACACCCTGCACGCCCTGCCGTCGATGCAGGAACGGTTCGGGCTGCGCGCCGCCACCGTCGCGCGCTACCCGATGTACCGCGGCGTCGCGAAGCTCGTCGGGATGACGGCGCTGCCGAAGGTCGGGTCGCTCGACGAGCAGGTCGACCTGCTCCGCGAGCACTGGGACGACTACGACTACTTCTTCGTCCACGAGAAGGAGGCCGACCGGGCCGGTCACGACGGCGAGCGGGAGGCGAAGATCGCGGCCATCGAGGCCGTCGATGCGGTGATCGCCGACATCGCCGCACTCGAGCCCGACGTCCTCATCGTCAGCGGCGACCACAGCTCACCGACCCAGCTCTCGGGCCACTCGTGGCACCCCGTCCCGACGCTGCTCTGGGGCCCGCGCGTCGGGCGCGACGCCGTGACGAGCTTCGGCGAGCGCGCGTGCGCCTCCGGCCTGCTCGGCCAGCGACCGAGCACGGACCTCATGCCGATCGCCCTCGCCGCGGCAGGCCGACTCGAGAAGTACGGCGCCTAGGCGGCTGCCCTCCGTTCAGGTCTGGACCGGGCGGGGTGCGCACCTCCGGGATCGACCTGCCCCGTCGCGTCGCCGTGGCCG
>JBFHRB010000220.1:0-5624 GCA_041591915.1 Nitriliruptorales bacterium | reverse complement strand
CCTCGGTGGACGAGCCCCGGTCCCCTCCCTCGCACGTCCGCCACGATGTCCCCGAAGGCTGCCCCGACGGCGTCCGCGATCGGCGAGCGCGGCCCCGGGGTGAGCAGCAGCACGTCGCGACCGCCTGCGAGGCAGACGCCCGCCAGCTCGGCCACGCGGGCGGCGACGTCCTCGTCCGGCAGCGGACGCCAGTAGCGGGCCCCGCGGCCCGCTCGCACGGCCTCGAGCAGGGCCTGCCCGGCGTCCCCGTAGCGCGCCCACGCGGTCGGGTCCACGTCCGCGTCGCCGTCCCAGGTGGGTCGCTGCCCGCGGCCCGGCGGGAACCAGCCCGCCTCCTCCGCGCGCCGCTCCTCCTTCACGCGGCGGTCGGGCAGGGCGTGCCTGGCGACGTCACCGCGCGTGCCGCCGTAGCGCTCGGCCGCCCAGGACACGAGGTCGAGGTCCTGCTCCGTCATCCAGGCGTGCGGGCCGAGCACCCGCGACAGCTCGCGCAGCCGCGATGCCGGTACGTCGGTCTCGTCGGCGAGCTCGGCGACGACGCCTCGGACGCGTTTCCCCGCGAACGTGACCTGCACGCGGCTGCCGACCTGGACGGGGTGCTCCGGCTCGTCCGGGATGGCGTAGTCGAAGAGGCGGTCGAGGTGGGCCTGGCCCTTCTCGACGATGACCCGCGCAACGCGCGAGGGCGATGCCGCGGCATCGCCCTCGTGGGTCCCCGCGGATCGGTCGGTCAGGCGCCGACCGCCGAACGCAGCGCGTCAGCTCGGTCGGTGGACTCCCACGTGAACTCGGAGAGCTCGCGACCGAAGTGCCCGTAGGCGGCGGTCTGCTGGTAGATCGGGCGCCGGAGGTTGAGCTGGTCGATGATCGCTCCGGGACGGAGGTCGAACACCTCCCGGACGCCGGCCAGGATCTTCTCCGGGTCGGCCTGCTCGGTGCCGAAGGTCTCGAGCATCATCGAGACCGGGCGCGAGACGCCGATCGCGTAGGCGACCTGGATCTCGGCACGCCGGGCGAGGCCCGCCGCGACGATGTTCTTGGCCACCCAGCGCGTCGCGTACGCCGCCGAGCGGTCCACCTTCGTGCAGTCCTTGCCGGAGAACGCACCGCCGCCGTGGCGAGCCATGCCGCCGTACGTGTCGACGATGATCTTCCGCCCGGTCAGGCCTGCGTCGCCGACGGGGCCACCGATCTCGAATCGACCGGTCGGGTTGACGATGATCCGCACGTTCGAGGTGTCGACGTCGTCCGGCAGCAGCGGACGGATGACGTGCTCCTCGATGTCGGGACGCAGGAGCGTCTCGAGGTCGATCTCCGAGCGGTGCTGGGTCGAGAGCACGACCGCCTCGACGGCCACGGGGCGGCTGCCCTCGTAGCGCACGGACACCTGCGTCTTGCCATCGGGCCGCAGGTACGGGACCTTGCCCGTCTTGCGCACCTCGGCGAGCCGCTCCGCCATGCGGTGGGCCAGGTGGATCGGAAGCGGCATGAGCACATCGGTCTCGTCCGATGCGTAGCCGAACATCATCCCCTGGTCACCGGCGCCGAGCTCGTCGTAGGAGTCGGCGGCAGAGCCGTCGCGGACCTCGAGGGCCTTGTCGACGCCCATCGCGATGTCCGGGGACTGCGGGTCGATGGCGACCGAGACCCCGCAGGTGTGGCCGTCGAAGCCCGCGTCGTGGTCGTCGTAGCCGATGCGCTTGACCGTCTCGCGCACGACGTTGGGGATGTCGACGTAGGTCGAGGTCGTGATCTCACCCGCGACCATGATCTGGCCGGTGGTGACGAGCGTCTCGCAGGCGACCCGGGCCATCGGGTCCTCGGTCATGATGGCGTCGAGGATCCCGTCAGAGATCTGGTCGGCCATCTTGTCCGGGTGTCCCTCGGTTACGGACTCGGACGTGAACAGCTTCGCGGACTCAGAAAGAGCCAATGGGGTGCCTCCGTGGCGGTGACTTCGGACGCCGTGGGCCCCGGACTCGGAGTACGGACTGCAGGTTTCTACAGGATGGTGGACCGAGCGTACCCGGTGCTCACGACAGTGCCGGAAGGACCTCGTCCCACAGTCGACCGGCGACCTCGGCCTTCGTGGACAGCGGGACCTCGACGGTACGGCCGTCCGCGTGGAGGATGAGCACGCGGTTGGTGTCGACGCCGAAGCCGGCGTCGGGGGCGGACACGTCGTTGACGACCAGCAGGTCCACGCGCTTGCGCTCGAGCTTCTCCCGACCGTGCTCCTCGGCGTCGTGGGTCTCCGCCGCGAAGCCCACCAGGACGGGTCGTTCGCCCCGCTCGCGGGTCCCGAGCTCGGCGAGGATGTCCGGGTTGCGCTGGAGCTCGATCGTCGGCACGCCCTCGGCCTTCTTGATCTTGCGGGTCGCCGCGCTCGCGGGTCGGAAGTCGGCCACGGCGGCCGCCTTCACCACGACGTCGGCGGACTCGGCCAGGGCCATGACCTCGGCGTGCATGTCCAGGGCGCTCACGACGTCGTGTCGCTGCACGCCGGTCGGCGTCAGCAGGTGGGTGGGCCCGGCCACGAGGTGGACACGAGCACCGCGCCGCGCGGCCTCTGCCGCGATGGCGAAGCCCATCTTCCCCGTCGAGCGGTTGCCCAGGAACCGCACGGGGTCGAGCGCCTCACGGGTGCCGCCGGCGGTCACGACGACGGTCCTGCCGACGAGGTCGTCGCGGTGCGCCAGCAGGCGCTCGAGCTCGGCGAGGATGACCTCGGGCTCGACGACCCGCCCGGGTCCCACGTCGCCGCCCATCAGTTCGCCCTCGGCGGGACCGACGATGACGTGGCCCCGTTCGCGGAGCGTCGCGACGTTGCGCTGAGTGGCCGGGTGCTCCCACATCTCGGTGTGCATGGCGGGCGCCATGACGACCGGGCAGCGAGCGACCAGGAGCGAGTTGGTGAGCAGGTCGTCGGCGAAGCCGTTGGCGACCTTCGCGAGGGTGTGTGCGGTCGTGGGGTACACGACGACGACGTCGGCGTCTCGGCCGACCTGGACGTGGGTCGACCCCGCGACGTCCTCCCAGACCTCCGTGCGGGCCGGACGACCCGTGATGCCCTCGAAGGTCGGCGCACCGATGAACTCACGGGCGCCCCGCGTGAGGACCGTGTCGACCTCCGCGCCCGCCTTGACGAGCAGCCGCGCGACCAGCGCGGCCTTGTACGCCGCGATCCCGCCCGTGACGCCGAGGAGGACACGCACGCCGCGCAGGGTCGGGGTCGACCCAGCGGGCGCGGCGTCCACGGTCATCTCAGGCCTCGTCACCCTCGTCGCCCTCGATGAAGGCGAGCGGGTCCTCGGGGAGCTCGTCGCCCGGATCGCGCCCCTCGATCTTCGTGGTGGCGATCTCCTCCATGGCGATCGAGAGGGGCTTGTTGGACTCGGTGGCGACGAGCGGCGGCACGTGCTGGCCGAGGCCCTCACCGAGCTGGCTGTAGTACTCGTTGATCTCGCGGGCGCGCTTGGCCGCGAGGTGGACGAGGGTGAACCGGCTGTCCACCTTGTCCATCAGGTCGTCGATGCGTGCGATGGCCGTACCTCTGCTCGGACGCTGGCTGGGTGAGCGGCACGCAGGGGCGGTCGTCCCGGTGCCGCGAAGGATCCGGCGGCGGTTCGGTGCGATGCCGCGCGGTGTGCAGATGATGCACGAGGGCGCGCGGAAACGCCAGTCAGCCGTGCGGCACCGCGCGTCCCTGTCGGGCTGCCTCGATGGCGGCCACGACCTCGTCGACGCACCGCTCGAGGTCGTCGTTGACGATGACGTGGTCGAACGCGTCCTGGTGGGTCATCTCCCACCGTGCCGTGTCGAGGCGGCGGGCGATGTCCGCAGCGTCCTCGGTCCGGCGACCGCGCAGCCGACGCTCGAGCTCCTCGAGGCTGGGGGGCATGAGGAAGATGAGGAGCACGCCCGGCAGCCGCTCCCGCAACTGCAGGGCGCCCTGGACCTCGATGTCGAACAGGACGTCGCTGCCCTCGGCGAGTGCGGTCTCCACCATCTCCCGGGTCGTGCCGTACCGGTTGCCGGCATAGCTGGCGTGTTCGAGGAGGGCGTCCTCCTCGATCAGGCGGTCGAACTCGGCGTCGTCGACGAACAGGTAGTGGACCCCGTGCTCCTCCCCCGGCCGTGCGGCTCGCGTCGTCGCCGACAGCGAGGTGCGGGCACGGTCCAGCCGATCCAGCGCAGCCCGGACGACCGTGCCCTTGCCGACGCCGCTCGGGCCGGCCAGCACGACGGGCACGGCCATCCGTGGGACACCGGCCCCGCCGTCGGCGACGTGGGTCACGCGTCGTCGAACTCGGTGAGGAGCGCAGCACGCTGGTTCGCGCCCAGTCCGCGCAGCCGCCGGGTCGGCGAGATGTCGAGGCGCTCCATCAGCTTGCGCGCTTTGACCTTGCCGTAGTGCGGGAGCGCCTCGAGCACCTCGACGACGCGCATCTTGCCGAGCAGTTCGGACGTGTCCGCCTTCTCGAGCACCTCGCGGAGGCTGATCGTCCCCACGCGGAGCTGCTCCTTGAGGTCCGCCCGCAGCCGCCGCGCCAGCGCCGCCTTCTCGAGGGCGGCCTTGCGCTGTTCGGGGTCGAGCTTGGGAAGCGTCACGACATCTCCTGGATCCCGGCCACCACTGGAGGCTAGCGCCAGTGGTCAGGCGCCCGAACGGCGACTGCCGGGCGAGTCGATGGCCGCACCCTCCGCGCACCGAGGGCACGCGTCCGGCGCCCAGGTCTGCGGTTCCACGCGGATCAGCGCGGTCGCCTCGAACGGGAGCGGGTGGTCCTCGGTCGAGCGGTCGACGATCGCGGCGTACGCGACCACCCGACCGCCGGCCGCCTCGAGCACGTCGGCGGCCTCACGAGCCGAGCCGCCGGTCGTCAGCACGTCCTCGACGACGAGGAGCCGCTCCCCGTCCCCGACGGCCTGGCCCCGACGCAGGGTCATCGCGCCGTCCTTGCGCTCCGTGAACACGAACCGCTTGCCGAGCGCGGCCGCCACGGCGAATCCGGCCAGCAGCCCGCCGATGGCCGGGGCAGCCACCACGTCGATCGCGTCGGCGTTCAGCTCGTCGGCGATGCGCCGGCCGAGCTGGAGCGCGAAGGTCGGGTCCTGAAGCGCCAGTGCGCACTGCAGGTAGGTGTCGCTGTGCAGGCCCGAGGACAGCTGGAAGTGCCCCGTCGTGTAGACCCCGCGAGCCCGGAACTCGTCGAGCAGCTCGTTCACGCGCTCGCCCCCTCGACCTCGGCCAGGATGCCGCGGGCGGCGGCCAGCGGGTCGGTCGCCCGGGTGATGGGCCGTCCGACGACGAGGAGGTTCGCCCCGCCGCTGATCGCGTCGCCGGGCGTTGCCCCGCGGGCGTGATCGTCGCTGTCGCTGCCGCTCGGACGGATGCCCGGCGTCACGAGCACCGTGTCCGGCCCGACCGCCCCGCGTACGGCCGCGAGGTCCTTCGGGGCACAGACAAGGCCCGGTGCGCCGGCGGCCGTGGCCATCTTGGCGAGCGCAGGCACCTGCTCGGCGGCCGGCGGCGCGTTCACGGCGGCGAGGTCGTCGTCCGACATCGAGGTCAGCACGGTGACGGCCAGTACCAGCGGGGCCGGCCCGCTGCTCCCCCGCGT
>JBFHRB010000219.1:0-5676 GCA_041591915.1 Nitriliruptorales bacterium | reverse complement strand
GGCCGGCCGCAACGGCCGGCCCGGCGCGCACAGCAGGGCCGGCAGACATCGCCGGCCCTGCTGCGTCCAGGCGACTCGCCATCTAGGGTCGCGAGCCGGAATCCCCCCCGGGAACAGGGAGGAGTGATCATGTCCGCCGCCGCCAGTGCTCTCGCGCAGACCGAACTCGGGCCACTGGATCGCCTCCAGCGGATGCTTCACCGCTACCCGGTGATCAGCCCCGCGCTCGTATTGCTCCTCGCCCTCGTGGTCTTCACGATCACCGGCGACGGTCGGTTCGGGCGGCCCCAGACCGTCGGCCTGATGTTGCAGCAGACGGCCGTCCTGGCCACGCTGGCCATCGGGCAGACGCTGATCATCCTGACCGCGGGTATCGATCTCGCCGTCGGGACCGCGATGATCCTCGTGCACCTCGTGATGGCGAAGGCGGTCGTCGACGGGTTGCCCCTGGTCGGCACGGTCAACCCGCTCGTCGCCCTCCTCGTCGGCATCCTCCTCGGCCTGCTCCTCGGAGCGATCCACGGTGGCCTGGTCACGCGCCTCGCGCTACCGCCCTTCATCGTCACGCTGGGCACCTTCTACGTCTTCCAGTCGGTCGGGCTCGTCTACAGCGAGGCCCAGACGTTCTCCGCCGACGCGATCGGTCGCGACTCGATGCTCCTGTGGATGGGCAAGGGCGTGACCCTCGGCGAGGTACCGGTGACGGTCGGCGTGCTGTTCGCCGTCGGCCTCTACGGGGCCATGTCCTTCGTGCTGAACAACACGGCATGGGGGCGCCACCTGTACGCGGTGGGCGACGACGCCGAGGCGTCACGGCTCGCGGGGATCAAGGTCAACCGCGTCCTCCTGAGCGTCTACATGGTCGCCGGGGTCTTCTACGCGCTCGGCGGGTGGGTCCAGATCGGCCGGTCGCTCTCCGCCAGCGTCAACGCCGCGGCCGACGCCAACCTGGCCTCCATCACCGCGGTCGTGATCGGTGGCACCAGCCTCTTCGGCGGCCGCGGCAGACTCCTCGGCACGCTCATCGGCGCCCTCATCGTCACGGTGTTCCGCGTCGGGTTGAGCCTCGCCGGGGTCGACGTGTTCTACGTCAACATGGCGATCGGGGCGCTCATCCTGGTCGCCGTGGGGCTTGACCAGTGGATCAGGAAGGTCGGGCAATGAGTGGTAACGAGCCGATGGCCGACACGACCCAGGGAAGCGCCGGCGCCGCTGCCGTGGCAACCCCGGATCGCGCTCCGATCCTCGAGGCGAAGGGTCTCGTGAAGCGCTTCGGGCGGGTGACGGCCCTCGCTGGTGCCGACCTCGAGCTCTATCCGGGCGAGGTGCTCGCGGTGATCGGGGACAACGGCGCCGGCAAGTCGTCGCTCATCAAGTGCCTCGGCGGGGCGATGATCCCCGACGAGGGGACGATCACCCTCGAGGGCCAGGTACAGCACTTCCGCTCGCCGACCGACGCCCAGCGCGCAGGCATCGAGACCGTGCACCAGACCCTGGCCGTGGCGCCGGCTCTGGACATCGCGGCGAACCTGTTCCTCGGCCGCGAGACGCGGAAGCCGGGCTTCGTCGGGAGCGTCCTGCGGGTGGTCGACCGGTCCGGGATGCGGAAGCGCGCGCAGGAAGCCCTCGACGACCTCGGCATCGGGACGCTGCAGGACATCACGCAGGCGGTCGAGACGCTGTCCGGAGGCCAGCGCCAGGCCGTTGCGGTGGCCCGTGCGGCGGCTTTCGGCAGCAAGGTCGTGATCCTCGACGAGCCGACCGCTGCACTCGGCGTCCGGGAGACCCGCCAGGTCCTCAACCTCATCGAGGAGCTGAAGGCCAAGGGGCTGCCCGTGATCATCATCAGCCACAGCATGCCGGACGTCTTCGAGGTGGCCGATCGCATCCACATCCAGCGCCTCGGTCGACGCGCTGCCGTGGTCACCCCCGAGTCGCACTCCATGTCGGAGGCGGTCGCCATCATGACGGGCGCCCTGGACGAGTAGGCCAGCGATCCTCGTCGACGAGGGGATCCAGCCCGAGCGCGGCTCGGTCGGCCCTACCGGCTCAGGGTCAGGATCCGCCTGGCGCCGTTGAGCACGACGCCGAAGATGATCGCACCAGCCACCAGGTCGGGAACGGCGGACGACAGCAGCGCGACGGCTCCCGCTGCGGCGAGGACGAGCAGGTTCGCGATGACGTCGTTGGCCGTGAAGATCCAGCTCGCCTCGATGTGGGCCTCGCCGGTGCGGACCCTGCGCAGCACCACGAGCACGGCGACGTTGCCGGCGAGGGCGAGCGTGGTGACCATCGCCATCGCTGCCGGGTCGGGTGCATCACCCGGCACGACGAACCGGCGCACCACCTCGACGAGCCCGACGCCGGCCAGGCCGAGCTGGGCGTAGCCGCTCGCACGGGCGTACCGCTTCTTGCGTGCCGTGGTTGCACCGACCGCCACGACGCTGAGGAGGTAGACCGCCGCGTCGGCGCCCATGTCCAGGCCGTCGGCGACGACGCCCATCGATCGGCTGAGGAGCCCGAAGGTGACCTCGCCGACGAAGAACAGTGCGTTGACGGCGAGCGCGAAGACGAGGGCGGGCCGCTCGGCGCCTCCGGTGCGTTGGTCCACCTGCTCGGCTCCGTCGGTGAGGTGGACCGCACCGAGCCCCAGGCCCTGCATGGCGCGGTCGAGCTCGCGCCTGTCCGTGGCGTGGGCCACCAGCACCTCGCGGGCGTCGAGCCGGACCTCGACGGCCTCGACCCCGTCCACGTCGGCAAGGGCCAGGCGGACGAGCTGCTCCTCGGCCGCGCAATCCATGTCCGCGACGCGGTACCGGCTGGTCGTCAAGGGGGTCCTCACGTGCGTGCCCGGGCGCGAGCGTACGGAGCCGGCTCGCCGTCGCGGGTGTCGACCTGCCACCCTGCACGCGTGACCACGACCCGCCTCCTGCCCGCCGACCCCGACGGCATCGCCGCCGCGGCGCGTCTGCTGTGCGCAGGTGAGCTCGTCGCGTTCCCGACCGAGACCGTGTACGGACTCGGGGCCAGCGCGCTCGACCCGGCTGCCGTCGCCGCCCTCTTCGAGGCGAAGGACCGCCCGGCGGACAACCCGCTGATCGTCCACCTGGGCGACGACGACCAGCTGGACCGCGTCGCCCACCGGACGCCGCTCGCCACCCGCCTCGCGGCGGACCACTGGCCGGGCCCGCTCACGCTGGTCCTGGACGCCCGACCGGAGGTCCCCGAGATCACCCGCGGCGGCCACCCGACCGTCGCCGTGCGCGTGCCGGGCCACCCGATCGCTCGCCGCCTCCTCGTGGCTGCCGGCGTGCCCGTCGCGGCGCCGTCGGCGTACCGGTCGGGGCGCCCGTCCCCGACGACCGCCGCCCACGTCGCCGAGGACCTCGACGGGCGCATCGCCGCCATCGTCGACGGGGGGCCGTGCCCGATCGGGGTCGAGTCGACCGTCGTCGACGCCCGCGGGTCCCGGCCGGTCGTGCTCCGGGACGGCACCGTCACGCGCGAGCAGCTCGGTGCCGACGACGACGGGGCGGCAGCCACAGCCGCGTCACCCGGTGCCCGCTACCGCCACTACGCCCCGACCTGCCAGGTCCGGCTGGCCGACCCGGGTACCGGCCCCGACGTCGCCACCGAGGCCGCGGCCACCGGCCTCCGCGTCCACCTCGTCGCGGGCTCGCCCGCCCGCGACATCCCGACCACGGTCGTCGACGGACCTGACGAGCTCGCTGCGCGTCTCTACGCAGCCCTGCGCGCGGCCGACGACGACCGCGCCGACGTCATCGTGGTCGAGACCGTCGACGCGACAGGCGTCGGGCGCGCCGTCATGGATCGGCTCGTCCGGGCTGCGGGCCGGCGCTGACGTCATCGCCGCCGCTCGTCAGGTGCCGAGCAGCTCCTTCATCTGGCGGGTGATCAGGTGCGTGGCGGGCTTCGGGGCGAGGCGGCTCGCGACATTCATCAGCCGCGAGTCGATCCCGATGTAGAGGTGGAGCCGGTCGTGTTCCATCGCGTCGATGATCTGGCGCGCTGCCTCGTCGGGTTCGGTGACCGGCATCTTCGAGGACTCGATCTCCTCCTCGGACATCGGCGACTCGACGCCGGAGTTCGCCGTGATCTGCGTCCGGACGCCGCCGGGCATGACGCACGTCACGCCCACCGCGGTGTCGAGCAGCTCCGCGTAGAGGCCCTCGGACATCAGCTTCACGGCGGCCTTGCTGGCGCCGTAGATGGTCTGGCCGGGCACCGGCAGGAAGCCGCCCATGCTCGACACGTTCACGATGTGCGCGATGGGCCGGGCGATCAGGCCGGGCAGGAACGCCTTGATGGTGTTCAGCGTGCCGTACAGGTTCACGTCGATGACGCGCTCGATGACGTCGAAGTCGAGGTCGACGAGCTTCACGAACGGCTGGATGATGCCGGCGACGTTGATGAGCCCGTCGGGCGCCCCCAGCGCGGTGTCGATCTGCTCGGGG
This sequence comes from Nitriliruptorales bacterium, assembly GCA_041591915.1. GTDB lineage: Bacteria > Actinomycetota > Nitriliruptoria > Nitriliruptorales > Nitriliruptoraceae > JBFHRB01. The sequence continues at coordinate 1,201 of JBFHRB010000219.1, read as the reverse complement.
AGCGCGAGGACGGCGTCGCGGTCGGTGATGTCGAGCGCGAACGTCGCGAGGCTCTCGCCTGCGCGGGCGAGCACGGCGGTGTCGTCCAGGCTCTCCTTCCTCAGGTCGACGGCGGCGACCCGTGCGCCGCGGCGCAGGAGCTCCAGCACGACCTCGCGGCCGATGCCGTTGCCGCCTCCGGTGACGACGATGACCTTCCCCATGACCTTCACGGTGCACTCCTCGACGGGCCGCGTGCGCGGCGACCGGTGACCATCATCGCCGTCACGGCGCTGGCAGACACGGGCCGAGCGTCGCGGCGTGAGGGGCCCTTCGGCGTCAGGCGGGCGCGACTCAGCTGGCCACGTCGGCGAGCTCGCCCTTCGGCTCGTACGACGGCGCGGTGCGGCGGAGTCGTCGGGCAGCGCCGTCGAGCAGCGACGGCGAGTCGAACCCGTTCAGCGCCTCGAGGAAGTCGTCGCCGTCGATCCGGAACAGGTCGCACTCGGTCAGCGTCCGCACGGACGCGGTGCGTGGGATCTCCTCGAGCAGGCCGATCTCGCCGAAGTAGGTGAGCGGCTCCAGCGTGGCCACCCTCCGGCCGCGCGTGCGATGCTGCTTGGCGATGACCGAGACCTCGCCGTCGATCAGCACGTACAGCGCGTCGGCGGGGTCGCCCTCGCGCAGGACGTACTCGTCCGCCGCGACGTGCCGCTCCTCGAGGCCGGTGGCCAGCCGCTCCAGCGACGTCCGCGAGGCCGCCGCGAAGATGCCGAGCCGCCGCAGCGCACGCACTCGCGGCTCGATGACGGCGAGCTGGTCCTTGGCGGCGCGGTCGATGGCCGTCAGCCGCGGGTACAGCGGCAGCAGGAGGATCGGGGTGATCGCGCCGTACAGGACGAGGACGGTCGCGAGCGTGGTGACGTCGAGCAGGACGGGCGTGACGAGGGCCCCGGCCGCCATGCCGCCGACCGCCAGCGTCATCATGACGCCGAACACGCGGGCCATGACCTCGGGCGACACGGCGCGTTGCATCGCGGTGATGGCGAGCACGTCGACGACCAGCCAGCCGGCTCCGCGGATCACCTGCGCGGTGAAGCCGAGCCACGCCTGGTCGGTGAGCACGAGCAGGCCCGTCGGGATCGCGTACGTCACGAGCCCGAGCGCGACGATCCGTGCGAGGTGCGGCGATGCCGACAGTCGGTTGACGAGCCCGGCGGCG
>JBFHRB010000218.1:0-5682 GCA_041591915.1 Nitriliruptorales bacterium | reverse complement strand
GCCGTTCGAGCCGGCGGGCCACCTCGCCGACTCGAGCCCCGCTGCCCTCGAGGGCGGCGACGAGCCCAGCGATGGACGCAGCGTCGTCCGCCACAGCGGCACGCACGGTCACGGCCGCATGATCCTGCACCGACATCAGCCCACGTCTCCGAGAACGCCCGATCTCCAGTGTCCCCGAGACCCCGGTGACGTGTGGACATCTACGCGACAAGAGGGCAACAGACGTCCACACGGCAACAGATGTCCACACGATGATGGGGGCGCGGGTCCTCGGGGCGCGGGGGCTACGTGGTCGTGTCACACCCCGCTGCCATCATCCGTGGTGGCTGGACGACCCCTTCGCCGACCCGACCCGCGCCTTCGCCGACCCGCGCCTTCGCCGACCCGCCCCGGAGGACCCGAGATGCAGACCGCCGCGACCACCACGCAGATCACGCTCATCGACCTCGGCCCGGCACCCGACCGGGGGCCGCGGTGCGAGGACTGCCGCGACACCGGCTGGCTCGACCCCTTCGACGCGACGGGCGGCTCACCCCAGCTCACCTGGTGCGACGAGTGCCTCGGCGCCGGCCTCGACGACTGCCCGACCTGCGACGGCTACGGGTCGATCCCCGAGCCCCTCGCCTGCCCGTGCGCGCACGACCTCCGCGCGGCGTGAGCGGGCGCCCGATCGACACGGGAACGACCGAGGGCCGGGCATGAGCCCGGCCCTCGGCCCGTGTTCCCCTCCGGGAATCAGGCAGCCAGCGCCATCGGACGACGTCGCGTCACGACCATGAGGCCGCCAGCGGCGCCGAGCAGACCGACCGCGACGAGCGCCATCCCACCGGTGGCCAGCCCGCTCGCGGCGCCGAGGCCCGCGATGTCGAACTGGTAGACGGCGGAGGCGTCAGCGCCCTCGACGGTCGGGTACGGCAGCTTCTCGGCCTGGCCACGGGCATCGGCCGCACGCACCCGCTCGAGGAGCAGGGCGGTCGAACCGGACGCCGCGTCGACCTTCTCGGCGAGCACTGCCGTGCCCTCCTCGGTCAGGCGGCCCGCACCGGCGGCGAGCTGGTCGCCACCGATCTTCGCGAGCTGCATGCCGTCCGCGACCTGCACGGACCCGGCCTCGGCGGCACCGAGGCCACCGGCCAGGCGGCCAGCACCATCCTCGAGCTGGAGCAGCCCGGCCGCGAGGCGGGTCCCACCGTCGGAGGCGGCACGCGCCCCGTCGGCGAGCTGGCCCGCACCGGCGTCGAGCTGCGACAGCCCGTCGGCGAGCGACGTGGCACCGGCCGAAGCCTGGCCAGCGCCGTCCACCAGCTTGGCGCCACCCTCGTCGAGCTGGACGAGGCCAGCCGCGAGCTGCTGCGCACCGGCGTGGGCGGCACCCGCACCGGCGGCGAGCTGGCCCGCACCGGCGTCGACCTGCGCGGCACCAGCGGCGACCGCAGCCGTGCCCTCGGCCTGCAGGCGCGAGGCGCCGCCGGCCACGAGCTGGGTGCCACCGGCCAGCTGGCCAGCGCCGTACAGGAGCGTCGTCCCCGGGACCGTCGTCGAGCCCAGCCCGGCGTTGAAGCCGACCAGCGCTGCGTCGAGGCCGGCACCGAGCGAGCCCAGGCCCTCGGCGACACCACAGGGGTTCGCCGGGTCCGACGGGTTCGCGAGGTCACAGACCGGGTTGGACAGGCCAGCGACCACACGGGCAACACCGTTGCGGAGCGTGTTCGCCGTCGCCGGGTCACCCACGGCTGCCGTCAGGGCGTCGAGGCCGGAGCGCGTCTGGGCGAGCCCAGCGGCGATCTGGTCGAGTCCGGGCAGCAGCTTCGCGTCGAGCCCCGTGACGATCCCGTTGGCACCGGCCGAGATGCGGGTGGCACCCCAGATGGCCGTGTTCGCCGTGTTCGCGTCACCGATCTGGCCGATGATGGCCGTGAGCGTGCCGTGGACGACGGGGTCACCGGCGACCGCAGGCAGCAGGGACTCGAGGGCGACCTTGGCGTTGCCCAGGTCGGTGACGAGCTGGCCGGCACCGGCCGCGATCTGCTGGGCGCCCTGCTTCACACCGCACGGGTTGGCCGGGTCGGTGGGGTTGGCAGGGTCACACAGCGGGTTGTCGAGGCCTCCGTCGACGAGCGCCACGCCGTTGGCGAGGCTGCCCGACGTCGAGGTCGTGCCGACACCGGCAGCCAGCAGGCCCAGGACCTCACGGACACCACACGGGTTGGCGGGGTCGGTGGGGTTGGCGGGGTCACAGGCGGCGTTGGACAGCCCGAGCCCGATGCGGTGCATGCCGTTGACGAGGGTGTCCGCCGTCGCCGCGTCGCCGACACCGGCACGCAGCATGGCCACACCAGCGATCGCCGCGGGCAGGCCCGCTGCCGGGTCGTTGACGGACTTGGCGAGCAGCTCGAGGCCGCCCAGGAGCTGGGTGGCACCCGCGCTCACCTGGCCGGCGCCCACCGCGAGCTCGCCAGCCTTGGCGTCGAGCTCCGCAGCCCCGCCAGCGAGCTGGCTCGTGCCGGCGTGCAGCTGCTGGGCACCGCCGTCGATCTGGCCGAGGCCAGCCGAGAGGTCGGCCCCACCCTGACGTGCCTGCGCGAGGCCCGCCTTGAGGTCACGGCTGCCCGCGTACAGGGCGAGGAGGCCGCCGTTGAGGAGGTCGCCACCGTCACGCGCGCGGGTCATGCCCGCAGCGAGGTCGGCGCTACCACCCGCGAGACGACCCAGCCCGGAGGTGAGCTCGTCGCCACCGGTGCGAGCGGTGGTCATACCGGCCGAGAGCTGGCCAGCGCCGTCCGACGCGTCACCGAGGCCGTCGGCGAGCTGGCGAGAGCCGTCCGACAGCTTCACGAGGCCGGCCAGCAGCTCACGCGCACCCGCAGCGAGACGCTGCACGTTGCGGTCGATCTCGACCGCGCCCAGCGTCAGCTGACGCGTGTCGTTGGTGGCGTTCGAGTAGGCCGTCTCCGTCGCCGCGAGCGAGCCGAAGCTCGACGAGTCGACGGGGAGCACCTGCGCGCGAGCAGCCGGGACGATCGCGTCCTCGACGATCGCGCGGTAGCTGATCGTCACGTTCTCGGAGCCGAGCGGCGAGAAGAGCAGGAGCGACCAGTTGACGACCGTGTTGCCGCGGCCGTCACCGACCACCACCGCGCCCGGCGCCTCGACGTCGGCGAAGCGGCCGTCGAGGGTCGTCGAGAGCGAGCCGACGAAGGGCACGGCCACGTCGACCGTCTCGGTCTTCGTGGTGCCGTCACCGTCGCGGTAGGTCAGCTCGGTGGGCTGGGCGGTCAGGTTGCGGATGTCGTAGGTGACCTCGACGACACCCGAGCGGCCCACGAGCTCCTTCGGGGTGACCGTCTCACCGTCGAGGGTGTAGCTCACCGTGAAGGCGACGGGCGTGTCGACGGTGCTGTCCGCGATGGTGCGGACGACACCGCCGGCCGGCACCTGGACGACGAGGTTGCCGTCCTGGCTGCGGGGGCGGCCGAAGCCGTCGAGGTTGCGGAGGCCGCTGGTGGACTGGCCCGCGAGGGCCACGTCCACGTCACCGACCGAGGTGGTGCTGAGCTGGGTGATGACCGAGCTCGAGCGGACCGCTCCGGTGGCGTCGAGCGACGTCAGCACGGACTGGCGGTGCGTCACCGGGCCACCGACGGTGGGCTCGGCGAGCGCCGTCGCCGGGGCGACGGCGAGCAGGCTGACGAGACCGGCAGCGACGAGGCGCGTGGAGGTGCGCATCAGAGGACACCCCCCTCGTTCGCCGAGGCGACCGCGTGCGGGCCGGCGAAGTGCGTGGCGGTGGCGATCACGAAGCCGATCCCCGCCGAGGCGAGGACGACGAGCAGCGCGATCGGGGACTCGACGAGGAAGCTCGTCGGGGCCGCGGCGAACTGCGGCTCGTACAGGCCGGCGAACGCCGCGTAGCCCGCGAGGCCGGCCCACAGGGGCAGGCGGTCACGGGTGGCGACGGCGAGGCCGGTCAGCAGCGCGATGGCCGCGATGACCGCGAGCGCACGCGAGGCCGCCATGTCCGGGAGGAACCCGGCGCGGATGGCGAGGGTGAACCACGAGACGGTGGCGCCGGCGACGAACGCGCCCGCACGACCGATGGTCGTGACGGCGGCGAGGCCGACGGCGGCAGCGAGGAGCGCGGGCCAGACAGTGGTGATGCCGATCATCGGGCCCGCGAAGGCGACGACGGCGGCGATGAGGGCGACGACGCCCCCGCGCACGAGTGTGCGGTTCATGGAGTTGTTCAAGGCTCCCAGGGAGCGGCCGCATCGACGCGACCGCAGGTGGAGGGGGATGCCGTTCCGGAGGGGATCGGCGGGCGTCCGGTCTGCGATCGCTTCTCGGCTGCTTGAGATCGAATCATCCACAGAAGTGTGACTACGAACCATGGCCACGAAGGATCAGAAACCGATTGGATCAGCCGAAAAGTCGTGCGCCTATCGCATTTCTCGAGGCCACGAACGCACGCGACCGGGCCGTGCGACGTCACGCTCGTCCGACCACACCGTCCGGCCGTGGCGACCGTGCACGTGCGAGGGCGACCTGCGAGACTCCGCGCATGGCTGAACGCGACCTCTCCCCCAAGCACGCACACGCGTCCCGCGTGGAACTCGCGCGGATCATCACCCACCTCGACGCGAACTCCCTCGGCAACGCCCACGGTGGCAACGTCATGAAGGAGATCGACAACGCCGGCGGCATCGCGGCGGCGCGACACGCCGGAACCGTCTGCGTCACCGCGTCGATCGACGAGCTCGGGTTCCTCGCCCCGGTCCACGTCGGCGAGATCCTGGTCGTCAAGGCCCAGGTGAACGCCGTGGGCGAGACCTCCCTCGAGGTCGGCGTGAGGGTCGAGGCCGAGCACACCCGCACCGGCGAGCGCCGTCACACGACGTCGGCCTACCTCGTCTTCGTCGCGCTCGACGACGAGGGCCGGCCAACCAAGGTCCCACCGCTCATCGCCGACACCCCGGAGGAGGCCCGCCGCCAGGCCCAGGCCGAGATCCGGCGGCAGATCCGCAAGGAGCGCATCGACCGGCTCGGTGCCTACAAGCCGGACAAGCCCGAGGTCGACGGCTGAACCTCAGCTCGAGACGCGCGGTCGCGACGCTGCTGGCCGCGCTCCCGCTGGCCACCCTGGCCTTCCCGGCGCAGGCGTTGTCCTGCGACTGCCCGGAGTCGAACCCCTACGCCGTCGACGCCGCGTTCGTCGGGACGGTCGTCGACGAGTGGAGGCCACGCCTCGTCCCGTTCATCCGTGAACGTCAGCTGACGGTCGAGGTGGACGAGGCGTTGACCGGAGAGGTCCCGGCGGTCGTCCGGTTCACGTACCGGCCGGGCGTCTGCCGAAGCGACATCCCCGTTGGGCCCATGCTCACCTTCTACGTCAGCGATCGCCTCGGCGACGACGCGCCCGACATCAGCCTCGGCTGCGTCCCCGTCGCGCCGGAAGAGGCGCGGGCCATGCGCGACGCGACGATGCGGGAGCCCTGGGGCGACGCGGAGGCCGAGGCGCTGTTCACGCTCCGCCGCGAGCCCGCCGCGATCGTGGCCGTCGACGGCCGAGGACGGGTCTCGGGCTACGGCTACGGGGATCGGGTCCATCTGCTGGCCCCGTGTCCCGGCGGTCGGACCGCGCTGACGGCGACGCATCAGGGCGACACGACCCGGATCGACCGCCTC
>JBFHRB010000217.1:0-5691 GCA_041591915.1 Nitriliruptorales bacterium | reverse complement strand
CGAGAGCAAGGTGGACCTCGACCGCAAGACGGTCACGGTCGTCTACGACGACGGGAAGGTCCAGGACGCGGCGCTGGTTGCTGCCATCGAGGACGTGGGGTACGACGTCGTCGACCGCCCGACCCTGCCCACCCTGGACTGACACCGACCGCCCGGCTGAGGGCCGCGGCACCGCACCCGAGGTCCCATGCTCGCCGCCATCTCCTTCCCCATCCTCGAACGCATCCCGCTCTTCGGTGATGCGGCCGTCTCGCCCCACGGCATCGGCATCGCCGTCGGCTTCCTGCTCGGCGCGAGGCTCATGCTGCCCCGCGCGGAGAAGCGCGGACTCGGGCACCGCTACGTCGACAACGTCAGCGAGTCGGTCCAGGAACTGCTCGTGCGCGCGGCCATCGGCGCGATCATCGGTGCGCGCCTCTTCTTCGTGCTGACGCACACGGACATCTACGCCGACGATCCGCTGTCGGCCTTCCGGCTGTGGGAGGGTGGACTGACCTTCCTCGGCGGCCTGTTCGGCGCGGTCGTCGCGGCCTACCCGGTGATGATCAGGCGCGGCTACCGGCCATTGCAGGTCCTCGACTCCGCGGCGCCCGGCATCGCGCTCGGCCTGGTCATCGGGCGCGCGGGTGACCTGCTCATCGGCGACCACATCGGCAACCCGGCGGGCAACTTCCCGCTCGGCTGGACGTGCTCGGGCAACTACTGGGACCGGGCCACGAACGGCTTCGCGTACAACGCCCCGTCCTCGTACCCGCTGGAGGCGGTGACGAGCGGAGCCATCGAGCCCCCCGTGCAGGGCTGCTACGACATCGCCCTCCACCAGACCGCGCTGTACGACTTCGGCACCGCCGCGATCCTCCTGCTCCTGATGGTGTGGCTCGAGCGCAAGCCGCGCTGGGACGGCTTCTTCGTCGCCGTCTACGTGTACGGCTACGGGCTCACCCGCTTCCTCACGGACTTCGCGCGCGAGGACCGTCGCTGGTTCGGGCTGACGGGCTCCCAGTGGGCCCTGGTCACCGCCTACACGGTGCTCACGGGCTACCTCGTGACGCGCAAGCCGTGGACGAAACGGCCCTGGGCGTGGAACCCTGAGGAGCCCGACCTGCCGTGGCTCACCCCGCCCGGTGGCGAGGAGGCCGATCCGCCGGCGAGTCCGGGCACGGATGAAGACGACGGTGCAGGCGTGTTGACCACTGCGGGCCAGACCGAGCCCGACGCGGAGGAGCGACCGGACCGAGCGTGAGCGAGCAGCAGCGGGAGCACGAGGACTACGAGGCCATGGCCGTCAGTCACGTCCTCGGTGGCCTGCGCGTCTCGGACGCCTCGGTCTTCCGGCTGCACCTCCTCGAGTGTCGCGACTGCCGACTCCGCGTCGCCGAGCTGCGCGGCATCGCCGCCGATCTGGCCGAGGCCGAGCGGGACGCGCTGCTGGAGGAACACGGTGGCCAGCAGGACCGCCGCGCTGACGACGTCGCGCGCGACGAGCCGTTCATCGTGCTGTCACCGGCTGCCAGGCGGGCGCTGCTGGCGTTCCTGCTGGTGTCGGTGCTCGGCCTGAGCTACTGGAACTACCACCTGCGCCGCGTCAACGCGATCCAGTCCGAGGTGCTCGACGTCCGCGGCCAGGTGGTCGAGGTCCTGACCATGGGCGAGCTCGTACCGGTCACCGAGAGCGGGCTGAAGGTCACGGTCGGGACCGGGTACGGCTACGTGGCGATGAGTGCGATGGACCTCCCGGCCATGCAGCGCGACGAGCGCCTCATCGTGTGGCTGTTGGGGCCGCGTGACCGCGTCCGGGCGATGTCGCTGTCGGACGCGCAGCTGCCCGACGGCACGCTGCTCGTGCACGAGCCGATCGAGGGCGCCACGCGCCTCGTCGTCTCCATCGAGTCGTTCCCGCTCGACGACGGACAACGTGCGCCGACCGGCGACATCCTCGCGGAGGCGGACCTGTCCGTGGCCGCGGCTTCCTAGCCGCGCGTGGCGGGCTGGCGCCTCCACACCGCTGCTACCCTCCCGCGCGCCTCACGGACCCTCGGGCGAGCGAGGCAGGACATGGGCGTATAGCTCAGTGGAAGAGCACCGTCTTCACACGGCGGGGGCCGCTGGTTCGAACCCAGCTACGCCCACCATCTCCTCACGATCCGGGCCCGCTTCGGCGGGCCCGTCGTCGTTGCCCCGGCACGCGCCGTCAGTCGCCCGGATTCGGGACGACCACGACGGGGCACGGAGCGTGGTGGACGACCTGGTGGCTCACGGAGCCGAGGAGCAGCCCGGTGAACCCACCGTGGCCGCGGCTGCCGACCACGAGCAGGTCGGCCCCCTCGGCATGCTCGAGCAGCGCCCGCGCAGGCGATCCCTCGATCACGTGATGGTCGACCTCGACGCCCTCGGCGTGGTTGGCGACCTCCGCGAGGTGGGACTGCAGCGCCGCCTCGGCGTCGGCCTCGACCTCCTCGAAGCTGCGCATCGGCAGGACGACGCCCTCGCCGGCGAAGCTCCAGCTCGCGTCTGCGTAGCGGTAGACGAGGACGGCGTCGATCGTCGCGCCGCGCAGGCGTGCCTCGGCGACCGCCCAGTCGAACGCGGCGATGGATCCCCGGGAGCCGTCGAGGCCCACCACGATGCGTCCCATGTCGACCCTCCGACTCCCGCCGTCGCCTAGGGCGGGAACTTCTCGCTCATGTGCTTGCGGACGAGCTTGAACGTCTCGTTCGCCCCGATGAGGACACCGATCATGAAGCGCGCGTACTCGTCGAACGTCAGCTCGGCAGCGCCGTCGGGGAGCAGGCCCGCCGAGGCCATGGAGTCGTAGATCCGCTCCACGCGTTCCTGGTCGTCCTCCTCGAGGCCGTCGCCCTCGAGGTCCTCTAGCAGCCGGTCCGCGTTCGCGAGTTCCTGGATGGACGCCTCGAGCAGGGCCCACCGCTTGCCGGCGAGGTAGCCCAGGTCGACCGAGGTCGCCCAGTCAGGGCGCTGCCACGACTTCTGCTCGATGCGCTCGAGCAGCTTGTCGAGCGCGGCATCCGAGGGTGGCTCGGGCAACGGCGGTCCTCCGGCTGGGCCAGCCCAACGCTAGTGCGCGACGTGCCGTGGCCGCCGAGAAGTGAGGAGGGGTCGGGCGATCGTCTCCTCAGGCGGACGCGCGCTCCATGGCCGGGAGGTCCATCGCCCGCAGCGCCGCCAGCGGCCGGAGCTCGCGCACGGGGCGCGTGGCGCCCACGAGGCGGTCGTGGAGCGAGCCGGGAGAGAACGGCTCGTCGGGGTCCGGGAAGAGTCGGGACAGGTCCGGGCGCGCGTACAGGATCGCCTGCAGTGCATGTGTCGTGCAGATCTCCCGCCCGTTCAGGCGGCGCCGATATGGCTGGCGTCCGAGCACGTCCGCGAGGCAGCGGCCGATCTCGGCCCAGTCGTACGCAGCCCCGCGGCGCACCGTGTCGCGGGAGTAGCCCAGCAACCGCCGCTGCTCGCGCCGATCGCGCCAGACTCGGACGACGTGGACGGGTTCGTCCTCGTGCACGACGAACCGCGCGCCCCGCGACGCGGACATCTCCGCCACGAGCCAGCGTTGGCGCCCGTCGCGACCGTCGGCGAGGCGCCGGTGGTAGACGACCGTGTGGGCAACGTCGTAGCCGGTGATCCGGGCGACGACCTCGCCCCAGGTGGAGCTGCCACGGACGAAGCCCACATCGCCGGGGGCGATGTTGTCAACCGTGACTAGTCCGATGCTGCCCATGTGTTCATGGTCGGCAGCGGGGCCGTGTCACGAAAGGGGTCGGCGTCAGTCCTTCTTGCCGCCCAAGAGCCCACCGAGCGCGTCACCCACGCCGCCCGGGATCTTGTCCGCGAGGTCGGCGATCGCGTCCGGCCCGCCCGCGAGCACCTTCTCGACCTGATCGGCCAGCGGGCCCGGGAGCTTGTCCTTGATGAAGCCGAGGGCGGTCATCGCCGCCTGCTGGGCCTTCTCGGGCTCGAGCCCGACCTTGTCCTGCAGGCGCTTGACCAGCTCTTCCACGGTGGTGCTCCGTTCGTGTTGGGGGACGACGCGACTGAAGCTACCGAACGGGCTGGGGCTCGACCTCGTCGGCGAGCATGCGGATCCAGAGCCCGAGGGCCGCGGCGCCGCCGGCGATCAGGGCCGTGGACGCCCACGCGCGGAACGGGAGGCCGTCGCGGGCCATGAGCACGCCGGCCGCGTCGCCCAGGTCGGCCACGATCCCCGCCTCGATCCAGTGGTCGTCGTTGCGGCCCGTCGAGTTGGCGAGCAGCGCCCCCAGCCCGATGGCCGCGTCGCGTGCTCCGAGCCCGCGCAGTGCGAAGTGGGTGGCGGGTGCCGCGCCGGCCTCGCCGAGCCAGCCATCGGCGACCTGCCGCGGTGCGGCGAACAGGGCCGTGCCGATGACGACCCGGCCGGCGGCGAGCAGGGTTGCGGCGGTGCGGCGATCCATGCTGTCGCTCCTGGAGGGGACGTCTGTGGAACCCTAGGTCCCCCGGCGTTCGTGGGAGGGCGGAGTTGCGGATCGGTCGCACGGCGATCGCCCTGGTCGCGATGGCCCTGTTGGCGACCGCGTGCGGTGGCATCGAGGTCGTGCAGCCCCTGCGAGGCGACGAGCAGGGCGTGCAGCCGGAGCCATCGGCGGACGCCGAGCCAGGGATCGAGGACCCGGCTGTCGAGGCGTCGATGCAGGCGACGCTCGATGCGGTCGCCGAGGCCTTCGTCGCCGCCGACCCGCACCTTCTCCGTCCCTGGCTGCACGACCCGGCGAGCGACTTCGGCGTCCGCTGGCTGGCGCGCGCGAACAACCTGTCTGACGTGCCGCTCGCGACGTACGCGCTCGTGCTCGACCCGAGCCTCGGTGACCTCGCGACCGGCCGCGTCCGAGCACGGTTCGCCGACCGCGAGGTGCAGGTCCGCTACGTGGTCGAGGAACACGCGCTCGAGGGCTTCGACCAGACCGGCCCTGCGGCCGACGACCTCTTCCTCACCCTGGCGCTCGGCGACGACGGCGTCTGGCGCATCGCCTCGGACGCCGATGCCGAGGCGCTCGGCCTCGTGAGCGTCGACCACCTTTGGGACCACGGCCCGGTCGTCGTCTCCGGCGCCCCGCCGATCGCCGCGCTGCACCACCCCGGGATGCGCAACATCGACGAGGTGCTGGTCGAGGCGCGGTCGGCACTGGAGCTGATCGGCGAACGCTGGCCCCTCCCGTGGCCCGAGGCCGTGCCGATCCTCGTGCCGCGCGACCAGGATGAGCTCGGGGAGCTCCTCCACGTCACCTTCGACCTGTCGAACTTCGTCGCCTTCGCGGTCGCGACGCCGTCGGGTGAGCTCGGGGACTACGAGCTCACCGGCAACCGCATCATGATCAACCCCGATCGCTTCCTCGACCGCAGCAGCGCCACCCGCGAGTCGATCCTCGCCCACGAGCTCCTGCACGTCGCGACCCGTCCGCACGCCGGCCCGATGACGCCGTCGTGGGTCGAGGAGGGCGTCGCGCAGCGTCTCGGCGAGCTGCGCTCGACGACGGGGCTGGGCCTGGTCGGCGACCTGATCGCGAGGGGGGTGTTCGACGGCGAGGTCCCGGACGACGCGGACTTCACCACAGGGGGCCGGGACCGGATCTTCCTGAGCTACCAGCTCGCGTACAGCTTCTTCGACCACCTCGTGCGTCGGTTCGGGGCGCAGGAGGT
>JBFHRB010000216.1:0-5714 GCA_041591915.1 Nitriliruptorales bacterium | reverse complement strand
GGACCGGGGACCGGGTCCGCCTCGACGGCGACGCGGGCACGGTGACCATCCTCGAGCGTGCGCCGGCGTAGCGCGCCACCTCGGATCGGGCGCGGGATGAGCGACGGCACGACCTGACCGTCACTGCGGGGCTGACGTGTCCGGTCGCGGGCGACGAGGGACCAGCACGCTCGTGGTCCGCTGGTAGGCGGCGTACCCGGGTCGCTTCTGCACCGAGTAGTGCTCCGCTGGGCGGGCGCCGGTGAGGTAGACCAGCGTCGCGTACATCACGCACGGGACGGCGATCAGGCCCAAGGCGACGCCCGCCCACGCGAGCGGTGCGTCCCCGTCCCAGAGCCGGACCAGCGACGGCGCGGCGACCAGCGCGAGTCCGCACCAGACGAGCCACTCACCGAAGTAGTTCGGGTGCCGGCTGTACCGCCACAGCCCGACGTCACACAGCTGACCTGGGTTCTCGCGGACGAACAGGTGCTTCTGCGCGTCGGCGACGTTCTCGACCACGTAGCCCAGGGCCCACAGCACCACGCCGGCGATCACGAACGGGCCGAGCCCGTCCGTCGGGTCGGCCAGGACCAGCGCCGCCGGCACGGACAGGATCGACGCGTTCGCGAAGCCCTGGTTCATCGCCTCCAGCTGCTTGCGTGCGGCGATGTGGCGCGACCCCTCGCGCTCGAGCATCTCCTGGCGGTACCGGTAGCGGGGCAGCTCGGTCCGCACGATCTCGCCGGTCGTGCGGGCCAGCACCAGCGCGCCGACGCCCATCCGCAGCCCGACGACGAGGTAGATCGCTCCGACGATCCAGACCCGCAGCGGCGACCCGGGTGCCTGCAGCAGCACCTGCGTGCCGACCAGGACCAGGCCCCATGGCCAGGCGATGTCCACCCACGACATCCGGCCCGTGCGCCAGAGCGGGACGCTGACGACGGCGAGGAACAGCAGGACCTGCAGCGGCCCGTTGACCCGGGAGAAGCCGCCGAGCGCGTCGGTGCCCGTCCCCATCATCGCGAGCCACGTCACGGCCGAGAGGGACAACAGGATCAGGTGCGCGGCCACGTCGGTTCGCCTCGGTCAGGAGCGACGCATCCTGCCACGTGGTGAGGAACGCACGGACTGCCGTCCGTCGTCGGAGGCGCCGACCCAACCTAGGTTGGGTCGCACGGGCATCCGGCAGAGCCGACGCCGGACCGTCGCCGCGGCGCCACCGACAGGAGGGCACAGGACGTGGACTGCCTCATCTGCGACCACGCTGCGGTCGATCGCGAGTTCCAGCGCGTCGAGGTCTGGCGGGACGGACTGTGGCGACTGACGACGAGCCTGATCGCGCCGGTTCCGGGCTTCTCGTACCTCGAACCCCTGCGGCACATCTCGCACATCACGGACCTCGACGGGCCGGAGGCCGACACCCTCGGCGCCGTCCTTGCACGCGTGACGGCCACCCTGAAGGACGTGACCCGGGCCGACCTGGTCTACGTCAACGTCTTCGGTGAGCGCGTCGCGCACCTGCACTTCAACATCGCCCCCCACCGCGAGGGCGACGCGCTCACCGGGGGCCCTGGACTGCTTCGCGAAGGCGCCGAACCCATCCCTGAGCAGGTGCTGACGGACATCGCCGACCGGGTCCGAGACCAACTGGGCCGCTGACAGCGGCACGTCGACCGCACACGCCGGTCGATCACGCCCGTCGAGGGGCGATGCTGATCGCGCGTCCCTCCGTGGAGGACCGTTGCAGGGCGTCGAGGAGGCCGTGGAGGGCAGTCGCCTCGTCGAAGCCGGGGTCGTACGGGGCGTTCGTCCGCAGCGCCTCGGCCATCCGGTGGTACGTCCGGGCGACGTTGGCGGCTGGCCCCGCGGGCATGGCCGTCGACCCGTCCCCGGGGTGCGCGGGTATCGGCAGATCCGCGAGGGGTGCGTCCCCCTGCGCACCACGCAGGCGGATCGGGGCGATCTGGGGCAGTCCCCCAGTGGTCGCCACGAGCGTGCCCCGGGTGCCGTGCACGGCCATCCGCCATCCCGTGCCGTTGTGCGGCACCGACGCCATGTGGAAGGAGAGCTCGGCGCCGCCGACCAGCGTGCCCGCCACCACCACGCTGTCGGGAGCATCGACGCTGATCGTCTCGCCCGTGTCGGCGAGGTGCCACTCGGGCACCTGCGTCGTCACCCGTGCTGCGACCTCCGCGATGGGTCCGAGGCAGTAGGCGAGGTGGTCCAGGCAGTGGCCCGCCACGATGGTCAGCGGGTTGGCCGCGTTGCTGGCGTCTCCCATCCACGCCGATCTCGAATCGCTGCGCCCGGCTCCACCACTGACCATCGTCAGGCGGACGGACAGCACGTCGCCGAGCCAGCCGTCTTCATGGAGCTGCTTGACGTGGGTCAGCGCCGGGTCGTGGCGCCCCTGCAGGCCCACACCGGTGACGACGCCGGTCGAGCGGGCGAGATCGGCCATCTCGCGCGCCTCGGCATGATCGACGCCGAGCGGCCATTCGCAGAACACGTTCTTGCCGGCCTCGAGGGCGGGGATCACGACGTCGCGGTGGCGTGGCACGCGGACGACGGCGGCGACGAGGTCGATGTCGGGTTGGGCGGCCAGCTCGCGGACGTCGTGGAAGGTGCGGATGCCGTAGGCCTGCTCCGCCTGGGCGGCGGATTCGGGGCGGCTCGTGCACAGGGCCGCCAACTCGACGTTCGGTAGTGCCTGGATCGCCGGCAGGTGGGTCATCGCGCCCCACCCTCGGCCGTCGGCATTTGCACCGACCAGCCCGACTCGCAACGCGTCAGCCACGATCTCTCCTCTCCCTGCCTCCGGCGTTCACGCTTGCGCCTTCGTGGGGCCCGAGCCGTACGGGCGAGTGATGCACTCCCAGCCGACGTTGGTGTACGGGTCGGCGAAGTACACGCCCCGCCCACCGTCATGATGGTTGATCTGGCCCGGGCGCGAGCGCATCGGATCCGCCCAGTACGGGATCTCTCGGTCGACGATGCGCGCGAAGATCTCGTCGAACTGCCGCTCGGTCACCAGGAACGCGAGGTGCAGGCCAGCGGGCTCGCCGTTGGTGTCGGCGAAGTCCAGCGCGACGCCGTTGCCCGTCTCGACCTGTGTGAAGTGGCCGTACTCCGACGTGGGCCCCATGCCGGTGAGGTCGGCGAAGAACTCCGCGGCCGCGCGGCGATCCCGTGACCACACGATGAGGTGGTTCAGCTGTGGCTTCATGCGTCGCTCCAACCTCGCGTCGGTGCGGGTGGTCGCGTAGACGTATGCGAAAGCATACACTATCTATGCTTGAGCATACAAGTGCGATAGGCTCCGCCCATGACACCGCCAGGGCCACAGGTCGAACACGAGGACGCGTCGCCGCCCCGCCTCGACGCGGGCCAGGACGGGGCCGAGCTGTTGGGCCGCGTGTACGCCGACGCGTTCCTCGGGTTGGTCCGCGCCGGCGACGCCGTCTTCCGGGCGCTGGACCGTTCACTGCAGGACGAGTACGGCATCTCCCTGCACGAGTACGAGGTGCTCCTGTTCCTGGCGGTCTTCTCGACCGACCAGACCATGCCGATGCTCGAGCTCCGTCGCCGCACTCCCCTGAGCCAGAGCCGCGTCTCGCGGGTGGTCAAGAGCCTCGAGGACGACGGGTTCGTTCGCCGGACCATCGACCCCGCCGACCGGCGTGCCGTCACCGTGGCACTCACCCCCCGCGGCCTGCAGAAGTACCGAGCAGCCAGGGACCGACACCTCCACGACCTCGATCGGCACCTCTACTCGGTGCTGACCGAGCAGGAGATCACCCAGCTCGCCGACATCACCACCAAGATCCTCGCCGCCCAGCAGCAGCTCACGTGAGCGTGGCTCGGCAGAACGGCAGCGAGATCCTGGTGGGTCAGCCGACGGGCACACCGTCCCCACGGTCGATGAAGCCGTGGCGCACGCCAAGTCGCTCGGGTTGAGACCAGCACGGCGTTCGCGAGATCTTCGAGGGCGCGCCGGCCCTCCGAGGTGACGCCGTGAGCTTCCCGGAGGCACGTCGACGTCGAACTCGCGCTGCACGCACAGGGTTGGAGTACCCGTGTCCCCGGCCAAACCGCACCGCAGCGGCCGCCTAGAAGAGGAACGACAACAGCACGAACCGCCGGCCCTCGCTGACGGGGTGGACCTGGTGCAGGTGCGCACCGGAGAACACGAGAGCTTCCCCCCGGTCGGGCCGGTAGCGCTGACCGCCGTACTCGGGGAAGCTCAGCTCACCGCCCTGGTAGTCCTCGTTGAGGTTGAGGCTGAGCGCGAACTTGCGATGGCTGGTCTGCTCGCTGAGGTTGTCGCGGTGAGCATCGAAGAAGCCGGCGTCGGCAGCCGTGTAGCACCCGAGCTTGAAGCCCTCGAATCGGGTGGCCGCGAAGCCGAACGCCTTTCTGACCTCTGGAATGACGCGCCGGCCCACGTGCGACGTCAACTCTCTGAGGAGACCGCTGTCGGTGACCACGTGGTCACGGCGGCGCTTGCGGAGTCGGTCCAGTGCCTCCACCCGCCGGCCGTCGGCCGTGGTCTCCACCCCGGTCTCGACCGGCGCGGCCGCGCGCCACACCTCGATCAGTCGGTCACACCAGGGCCCGTCGAGCGCGCTGGGCACCAGCAGCACCGGTGCATGCCGCGGTGCGGGGCGGTGCGTGACCTCGACAGCCAGGTTCTGGATCGCCGTCAACACGGAAGCGGCAGTCTCGAGGTCCGCCGGCTGCTCGACCGCAGCCACCCGGACGTTGCGGTCGAGCACGAGGGCGGTGGGCGGCCCGTTAGCGGCGATCCCGTACGCGCCGTGGACCCCGCCGGTGGGGTCAACGAAGGCTGCCTCGTCGGTTTCCTCTGGGTCGCCACTGACGAAGTAGAGGTGCTCGGGGGACGGCAGTCGGCGGCGCAACTCCGCAGCGAGCCTTCGTGCCGTGTCACCGTCGCCACCCGAGAACACAACCACGGCAGGTGCGCCCCCGACCAAGCCGTAGAACCTCGAGGCGCCCTGACGGTCGATGCCCGGCAGGGCGAAGTCAGGAGCACGCTCCCCAGATCCGATCAGGTCCCGCGTGATCGCCGTCTCCATGTCGTCCGGATACCGCACCGTAGAGGTCTCCACCGCCCCCGGCCCCGGCCTCGGCCTCGGCCTGAGCAGGCTGAGTAACAGCAGCGGGCCGGATTCCGTTACTCATCCGTTACTCATTGACCGGCAATGGCGCCCGCAGCGAGCGCGACTCGCGGACCCGGAACCTCGAGAAACGGCAGAACCCCCGCCTGTGGCGGGGGTTCTGTCTTCGTAGCGGGGACAGGATTTGAACCTGCGACCTCCGGGTTATGAGCCCGGCGAGCTGACCAGCCTGCTCCACCCCGCGTCGATGTGCCGGAAGGTACCCAGCCGGCCAGATGACCTCAAACCGAGCGGGGCGGCGTGCGTCAGGCGGGCAGCCGGCCCTCCGCCGCGAGGGCGTCGCGCAGGAACGTGACGGCGCGCACCAGGGCCGGGGAGAAGTCCTCGACCGACGCGTGCCCGGCACCCGGCACGATGACGAGCTCCGCGTGGGGCGCGGCGGCGTGCAGCGCATGGGCGTGCGCGATGGGGACGACCTGGTCGCGATCGCCGTGGATGAGCATCAGTGGTGCGGAGACGTCCGTAACACGGTGGACTGCGAAGCGCGGCGGCTCGTCCAGCATCTCGCGTGCCGTGACGGCGCGGATGAGCAGC
>JBFHRB010000215.1:0-5748 GCA_041591915.1 Nitriliruptorales bacterium | reverse complement strand
GTCGGGCACCCGTTCGCGAAGGCCGCGCTCGAGATGGCGGTGCTCGACGCCGAGCTGCGCAGCAAGGAGGTGTCCCTCGCCTCCCACCTCGGTGCCGTCCGGGACCGGGTGCCGTGCGGGGTCTCCGTTGGCATCCCCGACGGCGGCCTCGACGAGCTGCTCGCCCAGGTCGGGGGCTACCTCGAGGACGGCTACCTTCGGATCAAGCTCAAGATCCAACCGGGCTTCGACCTCGAGCCGGTGCGCGCCGTACGCGAGGCCTTCCCGCACATCATGCTGCAGGTCGACGCGAACGCGGCGTACACGCTCGACGACGCCGAGCACCTCCGGCTGCTCGACGCCTTCGGCCTCACCCTCATCGAGCAGCCGCTCCCCGAGGACCACCTCCTCGCACATGCGGAGCTCGCCTCCAAGCTCGCCACCCCGATCTGCCTCGACGAGTCGATCACCTCGGCGGTCGTCGCGCGTGACGCCCTCGAGCTCGGGGCATGCAGCGTCGTCAACATCAAGATCGGTCGCGTCGGGGGCCTCGTCGAGGCGAAGGACATCCACGACCTCTGCCTCGACCGTGGCGTGCCCGTGTGGTGTGGCGGGATGCTCGAGACCGGGCTCGGGCGAGCGGCGAACGTGGCCCTCGCCGCCCTCCCGGGCTTCACGCTCCCGGGCGACACGTCAGCCAGCGATCGCTACTTCTCGCGCGACGTGACGTCCCCGTTCGTGCTGCAGGACGGCCACCTCGACGTCCCCGACGGCAACGGGCTCGGCGTCCACCCCGAGGCGGACGTGCTCAACCGGATCACGACCGAACGCGCGGTCTACCGGCGATGACCCTGCCGCTCGGCCCGCCCCTCGAGCCGATGCTCGCGAAGCTGAGCCGGACGATGCCCGAGGGGGACTACCTCTACGAGCCGAAGTGGGACGGCTTCCGCTGCATCGTGTTCCGCGACGGCGACGAGATCGAGCTCCAGTCGCGCGGCAAGAAGTCGCTGGTCCGCTACTTCCCCGAGCTGATCGATCCACTCCGCGGGCGCCTGCCCGAGCGCTGCGTCGTGGACGGCGAGATCGTCGTCGCGATCGACGGCGAGCTCGACTTCGACGCCCTGAGCAACCGCATCCACCCGGCCGAGTCCCGCGTGAACCTGCTCGCGGAACGGACCCCGGCGCGCTTCGTCGCCTTCGACCTCCTGGCGTTCGGCGACGACGTGCTGCTCGACCTGCCGTTCAGCGAGCGACGGGCACGACTCGAGGCAGCGATCACAGACGGCCGCGCCCCGGTGCACGTGACCCCGGTGACGCGCGACCGCGACGTCGCAGAGGACTGGTTCGAGCGGTTCGAGGGCGCCGGCTTCGACGGGATCATCGCCAAGCCGGCGGGCGAGCCCTACGTCCCGGGCAAGCGGACCCTCCTGAAGGTCAAGCACGAGCGGACGACCGACGTCGTCGTGGGCGGGTACCGCATCCACAAGGACGGCAACGGCGTCGGATCGCTGATGCTCGGCCTCTACGACGACCGAGGTCGGCTCCACCACGTCGGCGTCGCCTCGAGCTTCACCGCGGCTCGACGTGCCGAGCTCCTCGAGGAGCTCGGCGACCATCGGCTCGCCGATGGGGCGGTGCATCCGTGGATCGGCGGGTGGAGCGAGTCGGGCACCGACGGCACCCCGCGCGGCGGGAACCGTTGGAACGCCGACAAGGACATGAGCTGGGAGCCCCTGCGCATCGGCCTCGTGGCGGAGGTCGCGTACGAGCAGCTCCAGGGAGACCGGTTCCGGCACTCGGCCCGGTTCAAGCGCTGGCGCCCCGACCGCGACCCCGAGAGCTGCCACTACGACCAGCTGGAGGTCCCGACCCCGGCGGAGCTCCGCGAGGTGCTCGAGGCCTGAGTCGCTCGCTCGCGTGGGCCGAGGCGGACGGTCACCCGCCCAGCGGGACACCCGCGCACGTGGGCTCGTTGCACTGCTTCCAGGCCCAGGCACCCGAGCGCAGGAGCAGCAGGGGCTCGTCGCGCTTGAGCCGGTCGACGGTCAGGCCGTTCGGTGCCGTCAGCGGGAGCCCGACCGTTCCGCGCTCGACGCCGGGGGCCTCGTCGCGGATGCCGACGCCACCCTGGGGCGTGGTCTCGCCGTCGCCACCCGCGCCGCTGTCGTTGGTCGGGTCGTGCGGCCGGCGGGTCGGGTCGTCGGTGGGCTCGCTCGGTGCGGGTGCAGGCGGGGCCAGCGGCTCGGAGGGAGCCGCGGTGGGGGCGGGCGCCGGTGCCGTGGTCGGGTCCGGCCCCGGGGTCGTGACGGGCTCGCCGGCCGCGAGGAACGTGAAGGCCGCGGGGATCGTGATGGTCGAGCCGTCACGGGCGTGCACGATCACGTCGACCGTTGCCGGGACGTGGCGCGGGGTCTCGACGACCTGCTCGGACGCGGTGCGGGCGAGGAGCACGGCCGGGCGGCCCCCGAAGGTCACCCCGACGACGTCCTCGGGCAGCGCACCCGAGATGCGGACATGGGTGCCGCCGTCCTCGGGCCCCTCGACCGGCCAGACGGTGAGCAGGCGTGGTGCGGCGGGTGCCTCGCCCTCCGGGGTGGCGGCAGGAGCGGGTGCCGGCTCGCCCGGGGCGGGCTCGACGGGGCTGGGCTCGCTGGGGCTCGGGTCCGGCGCCGGTTCGGGCGTGGTCGGTGCGGGCGCCGGCGCGGTGACGGGAGGCGCGGGCTCGTCCGTCGTGGGGGACGGCGCGGGCGCCGGTGCCGGCGGGGGGCTCGCGGTCGGGCCGGGCTCGGGGGTCGCCGGCTCGCTCGGGGACGGCGCAGGGGCAGGGGCGGCGGCCGGCGGTGCGATCGGGGCGGTGCTCGGCTCGGGCTGGGGGGCGAGTGGGGCGTCGGAAGGTGCGGGGGCGGGGACCGGCGAGGTCGGCGCAGGCGCGGGGGCGGGCTCGGACGGTGCGGGCTCCGAGGGCCCGCTGGGCGCCGGCGCCGCGTCGTCAGTCGGTGCGGGCTCGTCCTTTCCGCGAACCTCCCAGAGTCCGGCGTAGGGGATCTCGACGGTGGCACCGGTGGCGTCGACCAGCTCCACGAGGAGGGCGTAGCGGCCCTGGGGCAGGGCCATGCGGACGGCGCCCTGGTAGCCGGGGCCGAGGATCAGGGCGCGCTCGTCGGCCGTGAGCGGTGCGGGGGCCTGCGACATCGGGACGCGGGCCTGCGACCCGGTCGTCGCCTCGAAGGCCTCGGTCGGGGTGCCGACGCCCACGGGGTGGTCGAGGACCCCGTGGACCTCGCCGCGGTAGAGGTGGCCGAGCGTGACCTGCAGGAACAGGTCCCCCTCCGGCAGCTCGGTGGCGGTCAGGGTGAACCGGGCCGTGCGGTCCGCGCCGGCCTCCCACGCGTCGAGGCCGGCGAACTCCACCGCCGTCGCTCCGGGGGCCACGCTGAGGGCCAGGTCCGCGGCGAGCCGGCCGCCCGTGACCGAGTAGGCGTCGTACGCGAGCGCGTCACGGGTCGTGCCGAGGATGGCGCGCACGAGCTCGGCCGCGTCGCTGGTGCCGCGGTGCTGGGCAACGAGAGCGGCGACGCCACTCACGTACGGCGCCGCCATCGACGTCCCACTCATGTAGGCGTAGCCACCGGGGACGGTGGAGGCGATGTCCTTGCCGGGCGCGAAGATGTCGACGCTGGTGACACCGACGTTCGAGAAGGCGGCGACCGTGTCGGCGTTGGTGTTGGCGCCCACCGAGACGATGTTGGGGTGCCCCAGCGCCGCCGGGTAGACGGGCGTCGCGTCGATGTCGATGCCGTCGTTGCCCGCCGCGACGACGACGAGGACGCCCTCGGTGGCAGCGCGGTCGAAGGCCTCGACCAGCACCGTCGGGATGAGCGCGCCGGGTGCCGCACCCCACGACGCGTTGATGACGTCGGCGCCGTTGTCGATGGCGTAGTGGATCGCGCGGGCAGCACGCGAGGCCGGGAAGGTCCCGTTCTCGATGACCTTCAGGACCATCACCTCGGCGTCGGGCGCCACGCCGGCAACGCCATCGCCGTTGCCTGCGCGCGCCGCGACGATCCCGGCCACGTGGGTGCCGTGGCTGTCGTCGACGGGCGCGCCCGTGGCCGTGCGCTCGTCGCGGACGGTCGGGTCGTCGTTGACGAAGTCCCAGCCCTCGCAGTCGTCGACGTAGCCGTTGCCGTCGTCGTCGAGGTCGTTGCCACAGACCTCGTCCGCGTTGTGCCAGATCGCTCCGGCCAGGTCGGGGTGGGTGACGTCGACACCCGAGTCGATGACCGCGACCACGACGCCCGACCCGGTGGCCACCTCGGCTGCACTGGCCCAGCGGACGTCGACGCCCTCCGCGCCCTCCGTGCCCGAGATGGGCTGGCCGGTGTTCGCGAGCCCCCACTGCAACGGGAAGAACGCGTCCTCGGCGGCCGCGCTCAGGAGGACGTCCCGTTCGACAACAGCGATGCCGTCGACGGACGCCAGGTCGGTCCCGGGGGCCGCGGCAACGGCGTAGCGGCCGTCGCCGAGGGGGGTGACGGCGTGCACGCCCGCGAGGCCCGCGAGCGGGTGGGCCGTGCCAGCGCGCGGGGCGAGGTCACGGTCGCGGACGTCGGGCGCCAGGCCAGCGTCGGCGAGCGCGTCGTACGCCGCGGCGCCATCGCTGTCGAGGAGATCGCGCTCGGTACCGGTCGTCGGCTGCCAGTCGGCCTCCACGGCGACGACGTGGCGCTCGAGGCCGTCGTCGGGGCGGCCGTCGAGGGTCGCGGCGAGGGAGGACTCGACGTGCGGGAGGGTCGGACCGGTGGTGGTCCGGGTACCCCGGAGGCCGATGAGCACCGGGATCAGGAGGCCGACGAGACCCGCGATCGCCGCGGTGACCAGCACGCTCCGTCGCGTCACCTGTCCGAACCTCCGTGTCCGCCCACTTCAGATGTCGGCACACGGGACGTTCACATCGATAGCCCTCGTGGACTATCTGCCACTAGTCATCCACTAGTCAGCGCTGCCCTGGCCGCAGGGCTCGAACTCGTACGAGCTCGGCACGAGGCCCGCGGCCTCGGCACGTGACCGGTAGAGGGCGAGGTCGGGCTGGTCGGCGATCCACTCGAGCTTCTCCCGCTGCTCCGGCTCGTCCACGGGCACGCCCATGACGAAGGCGGCGAAGGTCTCCGCGAAGTCCTCCTCGGGGCTCGAGGCGGCATACGCGCCGAGGAACCGCGGATCGAGGTTGCAGCGTGCGTCGCCGGCCTCTGCGGATGCTTCGGCGTACGGGTCGACCTCGTCGATGAGATCCGCCCAGAACGCCTCGATCCACCGGGCCATGATCGACGTCGGCAGGTAGCAGCCCTCCCCGTTGAAGTAGGTCGGGCAGTCGTCAGGGTCGGCCCACCGGTCGAGCTGATCCGGCAGCGACGTCAGCACGTGGCTGAACTCGTGCGCGAGCGTGACGGCCACCTCGTCCGGGAACTCCTCGGCGGCGTCGATGTTCACCGACATCTGGAAGCGCGTGCCGTCGTCGTCCACCGTGTTGACGTAGGCGAACGTGCTCTCGTCACCGGCCTCGCCACCCACGAAGCCCACGAAGAGGGCGAGGCTGGAGAGCCGCTGGGGAGGGACGAACGCCTCGAGCGTCCGCCAGGCCTCGTCGAGCGTCGCGTCGGGATCGCCCAGGCAGGTCGCGCCGAGCGTCCCCCCGAGCACGACGTGGGCGCTCACGACCTCGACGTCGTCGTCCGCCAGCGCCGACTCGGTGCAGTCGACCTCGCTGGC
>JBFHRB010000214.1:0-5759 GCA_041591915.1 Nitriliruptorales bacterium | reverse complement strand
TGCGCATCATCGACGTCGTCGAGGGAGACGGCGACGAGGCGGTCGACGGCAGCACGGTGCTCGTGCACTACGTGGGCGTGAACTGGTCCAACGGGCTGCAGTTCGACGCCTCCTGGGATCGTGGCCAGCCGTTCGACTTCGAGCTCGGTCGGGGCATGGTCATCCAGGGCTGGGACGAGGGCGTGCTCGGCATGAAGGTCGGCGGTCGCCGACGCCTCGAGATCCCGCCGGACATGGCCTACGGGGAAGCCGGGGCGGGCGGCGTCATCGGCCCCAACGAGACCCTCGTCTTCGTGGTCGACCTCCTCGCTGTCAGCTGAGGTCGTGACCCTCGACGCGCTGCTCCTCCGCGGTGACGTGGAGGAGCTCATCGACGAGGTCGAGCGACGGGTCGCCAGCAGCGACTGGGGCGGGATCCTCGAGCTCCGTGACCGGTGTGATCGCGCAGCCGCTCAACTGGGCAAGCAGCTCTGGCCGGTGGCGCACTACGCCGAGTACCGCCTCGCGCTGGACGCCCCGGGTGCCTGGGCAGCGCGCGTGCTCGAGCCGGGTGCGGCGCGGTTCGCCCTCGGGCCCCTCACGGAGGTCGCCGCCGCGACGCACCGCTGGTCGGACCTCGCCGATCACATCGAGACGTGGTTCGTCGCCGCGACCGTCGCGCAGGAGCGGGTCATCCGCGGCGAGCGGCTCGAGGGTGACCCGCGAGCCCACGCGGACGAGATCGGGCTCCCCCTGGCGCTGGCAGCCTGGGAGCCCGACTACCCCATCCCGCACTACCGCCACGACGAGCTCCTCGAGGACGGCCCGCCGGTCCCGACCAGCGATCCCGCCGAGCACGACGACCCGCCGGGTGCGCCACTCGAGGATCCCTCCCTGCAGGAGGCGGCAGAGGCCATCGGCCGGACCTGGGCACACGAGTCGAACGGGTACTGCCACGTCGCGGTCGTCGAGGGTCGGGCGTCGAACGCCGTGGCGGCGGTGATGGAGGGCGGCTACCGCCTGTCGGAGGTCGACGTCGCCGACCTCCTCGCCCGTGTCGCGTGGTCGGCCGCGAGCGGCGGGGCCTACGGGCGGCGCAAGGGCATGGCTGCGGGACGTGCTGCCGCGTGGCACCTGCTCGCGGAGTTCCTGGACGAGAGCCCGACGATCCCGACCATCGGTGGAGCGCTCGATCGCCTCCGCGCCTACCTCTTCGACGACGGTGCGGCTTCGACCGGCTGGTCCGTCCGGGTCGCGCTCGAGCACCGGGACGGGTTCGCGGTGGCCATCGACGCCTTCGACGAGAGGACCGACGATGACGATGCCTGAGCTCCACCCCGAGCTCGCCGAGCTCGCCGGGCTCCTGGGGACGTGGCGGGGGCGCGGACGAGGTGACTACCCCACGATCGAGCCCTTCGAGTACCTCGAGGAGGTCACGTTCGCCCACGTCGGCAAGCCGTTCCTCGCCTACGTGCAGAAGACCCGGCGCCTCGTCGACGGGGAACCCGGCGAACCGCTCCACGCCGAGGCGGGCTACCTCCGGCCGGCCGGGCCGGGTGCTGCGGAGCTCGTCATCGCCCAGCCGACCGGGATCGTCGAGGTGCACACCGGGCCGATCGACGGCGGGGTGATCGACCTGCGTGCCCAGACCGTCGGACTCACGCCCACGGCGAAGCGCGTGCACGCGGTCCGTCGGCGCCTCAGCCTCGATGGCCACACCCTGACCTATGACCTGTGGATGGGGCACGCCGACACCCCCGAGACCCATCACCTCACGGCAACGCTCGAACGGCACGCCCGACCGGACGACCCGGGGGCAGAAGTGGCGGCCGAGAACTGACAGACTGCGCACTGACCGCCATCGGAGGCACACCAGCATGGTGAAGGAAGACCGCTACACGCTGACCGTCACGGTCGACGCCGACCTCGCGACCACGGACGAGCGCGTCCGGGCCGCCCTCGGAGAGGAGGGCTTCGGGATCCTCAGCGAGATCGACGTCCGGGCCAAGCTCATCGAGAAGCTCGACGTCGACATCGACGACTACAAGATCCTGGGCGCCTGCAACCCGTCCCTCGCGAGCAAGGCGATCGGCGCGGACCCCGACATCGGTGCGCTGCTGCCGTGCAACGTGCTGCTGCGCCGGAACCCGGAGGGCGGGACCGACGTCGTCGCGGTCGATCCCGAGCGCATGATCGGCATGACCGGCATCGAGCAGCTGACCGACCTCGCGTGCGACGCCAAGGACCGCATCCGACGCGCGCTCAAGGCCGTGAGCAGCTGACCGGATCGATCGCCGGAGGGTCCGATGTTCCCGCACGAGGTCGCTGACAGCATCGACGAGTACCAGGTGCTCGACGTCCGGGAGCCGTTCGAGTGGGCGGCTGGCCGGATCCCGTCGGCGACACACATCCCGATGGGTGAACTGAACGCCCGGGTCGAGGACCTGCGGGAGGATGGGCCGATCCTCTGTGTCTGTCGCAGCGGGGCGCGCAGCGCGATGGTCGTCCACGCGCTGCGCAACGCTGGCTACGAGGCGCACAACCTCGACGGTGGCATGCAGGCCTGGGCGGTCGCCGGGCTGCCCATGGAGGCGGATGACGGCGCCCCGCGCGTCGCGTGACGCCCGACCCGCCGATCGAGGGACGGCGGCTCGCCGCCCTCGACGACCCGGAGGTCCTGGCGGTCCGACACCTCGTGGGCTGCGATCTGCGCGGGGCCGAGCTGGCGGAGGTCGAGACGGCGGGGTGGCGCTTCGAGGCGTGCCGGTTCAACAACGCGGACCTGTCCGGCTCGGTGCACGACGGCTCCGCGTTCATCAACTGCGACCTGCGCGGCGCGAACCTCGCCACGGCGACGCTGCGCGGCTGCAAGCTGACCGGGAGCGACCTGACGAGTGCGCGGCTGCTGGCACTCGTCGTCGACGGAGGTGACTGGTCGTACGTGAACCTGCGGATGCAGGACCTCGGAGGCCTCGCCGCCAGAGGCCTGCGCCTGCAGGGGGCGGACCTCGCCGAGGCGACCCTTCGTGATGCCGACCTCCGCGACGCCGACCTCTCGGAGGCGACGCTGCGCAAGGCCGTGCTGGACGGCGCGGACCTGCGCGGGGCCCGCCTGCGCGGCGCGAACGTCGAGGGCGCCTCGATGACGGGGACGCGCGTCGACCTGGCAACCGCGGTCTGGTTGGCCGAGCTCCGCGGCGTCGAGGTGGATCCGTCCGGCTGACCGGCCAGCGCATATAGGGGTGGGGGGTATAGCGAGGTGGTGCTACGATGGTGTCCATGACCGAGCAGCCGACCGCCACCGTGGACCCCGGGAACACCCGGGTCGTCCTGCCCGTCGAGGGCATGACGTGTGCCGCCTGCGCGACCCGCATCGGCAAGGTCCTCGGCCGCCTCGACGGCATCGAGACCGCGCAGGTCAACTTCGCGACCCACCGCGCCATGGTGACCTACGACCCCGCCACGGTCGACGTCGAGCAGATGCGGACGCGCGTCGAGAAGCTCGGGTACGCGATCCCCGAGGTCGTCGATGACGAGGCGGAGGACGCCCGCCGGGCGCGCCGCCTGACCATCAACCTGCTGGTCGGCCTCGTGCTGACCGTGCCGATGCTGGCCTTCTCGATGGTGCCCGGCTGGATGTTCGACGGCTGGCAGTGGGTGGCGTGGGCCCTGTCGACGCCCGTGGTCTTCTACGCGGGCCGGGAGTTCCACCGCAACGCCTTCACGAACCTCCGCCATGGCAGCGTGACGATGGACACGCTCGTGTCCCTGGGCTCGCTCGTCGCGTACGGCTGGTCGGTCGTCGCCCTGCTGTGGCTCGGCGCGGCGGACCACGCATCGGCGATGCGCCTGAACGTGACCGGCCTGCCCGACGTCTACTTCGAGACGGCTGGCGCGATCATCACCTTCATCATGCTGGGCCGCTGGTTCGAGCACCGGGCCAAGAGCAGCTCCTCGCAGGCGATCCGACGCCTCCTCGAGCTCGGGGCCAAGACCGCGACGCTCGAGGACGGCTCCGAGGTCGCGGTCGAGGACCTGCGGGTGGGGGACCGTTTCGTCGTCCGCCCGGGCGAGCGCATCGCGACGGATGGCGTCATCGTGTCCGGAGCCAGCGCGATCGACACGTCGATGCTGACCGGCGAGCCCCTGCCCGTGACCGTCGACGTCGGCGACGAGGTCATCGGGGCGACCGTCAACACCAATGGCCGCCTCGTCGTGGAGGCGACGCGGATCGGTGAGGAGACCGCGCTCGCGCAGATCGTCGACCTCGTCGCGCTCGCGCAGGGAGGCAAGGCCCCCGTGCAGGGGCTGGTCGACCGCGTCTCGTCCGTCTTCGTCCCGGTGGTGCTGGCGATCGCCGCAGTCACGTTCGTCGGCTGGATGGTTGCCGGCGTCGGCGCGAGCGTTGCGATCACACGGGCCGTCGCGGTCCTCGTGATCGCCTGCCCGTGTGCGCTCGGGCTCGCCACGCCGACCGCCATCATGGTCGGGACCGGTCGCGGCGCCGCGCTCGGCGTACTCATCAACGGCGCCGAGGTCCTCGAGGCGGCCCGTGGCATCGACACGATCGTCCTCGACAAGACCGGAACGGTCACGCAGGGGCGCATGACGGTCGCCTCCGTCGCCGCCGCCGACGACCGGGACCCGAGTGAGCTCCTGCGGTTGGTCGGCGCCGCGGAGTCGGCCTCCGAGCATCCGATCGCCCAGGCGATCGCGGCCCATGCCGGCGCGGCGGGCGGCCTGCCGCCCGTCGATGCCTTCACCAACTCGCCGGGCCTGGGCGTCACCGCCACCGTCGACGGGCACGAGGTCCGGGTCGGGCGGGAGGGGTTGGCTGCTCCCGGTGGCCTGCCCGACGACCTCGCCGCCTTCGCCCGCGAGGCGCGGGCGCGCGGTGAGACGACGGTCGTCGCAGCCGTCGACGGCGACCCGTCCCTGGTCGTGACCGTGGCCGACGCGCTCAAGGAGACGAGCCGCGAGGCGATCGCCGCGCTGCACGCCCTGGGCCTTCGGACCCTCATGCTCACCGGTGACAACGAGGTCACCGCGCGAGCGGTCGCGACGTCCGTCGACATCGACGAGGTCATCGCGGAGGTCCTCCCCGCCGACAAGGCGGACGTGGTGAACCGGCTCCAGGCCGAAGGTCGCGTCGTCGCGATGGTCGGCGACGGCATCAACGACGCGCCGGCACTGGTCGAGTCCGACCTCGGCATGGCGATCGGGACGGGGACCGACGTCGCGATCGAGGCCAGCGACGTGACCCTCGTGACGGGCGACCTGCGCGCCGCGGCCGACGCGGTGGCGCTGAGCCGTCGGACGCTGCGCACGATCGCGACCAACCTCTTGTGGGCGTTCGGCTACAACGTCCTGGCCATCCCGGTGGCGGCGGCGGGCCTGCTGAACCCGATGATCGCCGCCACGGCGATGGGTTTCTCCAGCGTCTTCGTCGTGACGAACTCGCTGCGGCTCCGCGACTTCCGTGGCCTTCGGGCTGCCCGGCGCACCCCGGTGCAGACCGCCGAACGGTGGTTCGTGAGGGCCGTCACGGTCGCGCTCATCGCCCTCGTCGTCTGGGCAGGCGTGCAGTTCCAGCGCAGCCTCCTGCCGGGCCGCGCGGTCGAGCTGGAAGCCGACCAGGGCGCGGCACGCGCCGTGCTGGTCGGTCCCGGCGAGAAGCTCACCTTCGCGGTCACCAACGACACTGCCTCCGACATCACCATCGCGATCGGGACCCGGGCCGAGCTCGATGCGGTGCACGGCGCTGGGCACGACCTCGCGCT
>JBFHRB010000213.1:0-5784 GCA_041591915.1 Nitriliruptorales bacterium | reverse complement strand
GGCGAGGTGGCGCGTCATCACAGCTCCCTTGTCGGGCGGCACGAGGACGAGGAGCTCGAGCCCTGCCGCCTCCGCGACCTGTTGCATCCGCCGCGTCTCGGTGATGATCTGGTCGACCGGTCGGGCTGCGGGGTCGCACGCCAGCTCGACAGGCCAGCGGTAGAAGAGCCAGCCGTCGTGACCTCGGACGTGCTGGTCGAACACATGCTCCTCGGCGAGGTCCTCGCGGAGCCAGCGGTCGAACCCGACGCCGACGCTGCGGACGCCCAGTCGATCCTCGGCCGCCTCGATGAGCTGGCCGAGCGCGTCACCCTCGAGCGCGACGAGGTCCCGTGCACTGGGTGGCGCGACACGTGCCCGGTTCTCGTCTGGCGGCGCGATGACGAAGCCGGCCACCAGCGACGCGGCCAGGACGAGCGCGCCGGTGATCACGGTGAGTCGGTCGAGGTCTCGCACGTCAGAACCGGAAGTAGAGGAACGGGCTGAACGTGCCAGCGGCGGCGACGAGCAGGCAGACGGGCAGGAAGACCGCCGTGGCGGCGAGCCGAACGACCGCTGGTCGCTGGGTCGGCAAGCTCAGGCGCTTGCCGGCGACCCAGTCCCCGGGCAGGACGACGGAGGCGAGCCCGAACGCCAGCGCCGCGAGCGCGATCCGACTGGTCTCGAAGGCGATCGCCTCGCTCGCCACGCCGTCGAACCCGACCATCGCCTGCAGGATGTGGGCCGCCTGGGCCAACGTGTCCGCGCGGAACAGGACCCAGCCGACGACGACGAGCACGAACGTCGAGGCCCTCCGAGTGGCCACGGCGCGATCGTCCGGGAGGGAACGCAACCCGGTGACGCGCTCCAGACTGAGCAGTGCCCCGTGGTAGGCCCCCCACAGGACGAACGTCCACGCCGCGCCGTGCCATGCGCCGGTCAGCAGGAACACGATCCACAGGTTGCGGTACGTGGCGGCCTCACCGCCCCGACTACCACCGAGCGGGATGTAGACGTAGTCGCGGAACCAGCGGGACAGCGTGATGTGCCAGCGTCGCCAGAAGTCCGTGACGGAGATCGATGAGTACGGGCGCGCGAAGTTCTCGGGGAACGTGAAGCCGAGCATCCGGCCGAGCCCGATCGCCATGTCGGAGTACCCGGAGAAGTCGAAGTAGATCTGCACGGCGTACGCGAGGGCGCCGAGCCACGCCTGTCCCATCGACATCGGGCCGGTCGTGGTGAACACGGCGTCCGCGAGTGGGGCGACCTGGTCGGCGACCAGGATCTTCTTCGCGAGACCGTGCACGAATCGGCCGAGTCCGATCGCGACGTCCGAGGTCGTGACCGTGCGATCGTGGAGCTCGCGTCGGATCTCGGCGTAGCGGACGATGGGTCCCGCGATCAGCTGCGGGAACAGGGCGACGTACAGCAGGTGGTCGGCCGCGCGCTCGAGCGGCTCGACCTGCCGGCGGTGGACGTCGATCGTGTAGCTCAGACGCTGGAACGTGAAGAACGAGATCCCGATGGGCAGCGCGATCTCGAGTGTCGATGTGCTCGTGAGGTCGAGCGTGGCCGCGACGTCCGAGACGATCCTGCTCAGCCACCCTGCGTACTTGAACCAGGCGAGCAGCCCGACGTTCAGCGTGACCGAGGCGTTTCGCAACCAGGCTCGCGACCTCCCCTCGGCAACGGCCATCCGTCGCACGAGCAGGTGGTCGACGAGTGAGGTGCCGATGAGCACGAGCGTGAAGCGGCCCGACCCGACCGCGTAGAACGCGAGGCTCGCGAGCAGGAGCAGGCCGTTGCGCAGGCGGCCGCGTGTGACCGAGTGGGCAACCGTGACTGCGGGGAAGAAGAACTGCAGGAACGCCAGCGACGAGAAGACCAACGCTCGCGGCTCCGGGTAGTCGGCGGCCCCGGAGGGTAACCGCGACCGCGGGGCGGCCGTCAGCTCCCGAGCATCGGCGCGGAGCGAGCGACGACCCGAAGCTCGATCGGCTCACCTCCGACGAGGACACGCGTGAGGCCGAGGTCGATCGATGATCGTAGTTCGACCCGCACTCCCGTCGGCGCGGCGTTGATGGATGGGGAGACCTCGAGCCCGTCGAACGACGAGGAGCTCGCATCGAGGTGTGCGGCCGCCGCGGCCCGGGCTCGCGCCGGGTCGAGCCGGACCCGGTTGCCCGACCGGTAGGCAGCCTGGTCGAGCTGCGCCGCGCCCGCGATGGCGGCGGCCTCGGCGGCCTGGCCCAGTGCTCGACGCGCGGAGGTGGCACGCCACAGGTCGAGCCCGATGCCACCGAGCATCAGCACGACCACGCACAGGCCGAGCACCCAGATGGTGATCGTCCCGTCCTCGTCGCGGTGCAGGCGTCGCGTCACCGGAAGCTCCGGTGGAGGTCGACCGGCTCACGGTGGGTCGTGGTGTGGCGGAACGACCCGACCGCACCGACCAGCGGGATGTCGAGCGCGGGGTAGGTGACCGTCACGCGCGCCTCCACCGCCCCGCCCGGTACCAGGGAACCGCCGAGCTCGAGCCGGTCGAGGGCGCCCCGCCGGAACCCGAGCTGGTTGCTGGCCACGGCCTCGGCGTGGGCCTGGATGTGACCGAGGTCGTCGCTGAGCACGGCCGCGCGGGCGGCCGACCGGGCGGCGGCGCGGGCCCCGGACTCGATCTCGATCCAGGTCGGCAGCGTGAGCACGAGCAGCGCCGTCGGGATGAGCAGCACCGCCAGGCCCAACGTCAGCTCGATGGCCGTGAACCCATCGTTCCCATACGCGTGGCGCCACGCCCCCGAGCGACGCGTTGCCCAGGGAGGCACGAGCCTCTGCGACCGACTCACTGCGGCGCCTCCTCCACGCGCTCCGCCGCCCGTGCCCGCACGTCGAACGCGGGCACCCCGGGGAGCCAGCCGGCGACGGCCGCCTTCGCCTCGGCGTCGATGCCCCGGCCGGCCGTCACGCACTGGATGCGAGCCGTGTCGCCGATGCTGCCGGCGAGGAGGTCGTCGAGGACGGCCTCGCCCGCCGACGTGCAGGCCGCCAGGCGCTCTGGCTCGCTCGCCTGCCAGCGGGCGCCGGCGCGCGCACCCTCGTCGGCCGCCAGGCGAACCGCACCGCGGGCGTACTGCGCCACGATGACGTTGGCGAGCAGCACGAGCATCAGCAGGGACAGCCCGACGCCCAGCAGGTACTGGGGCGTCGTCGCGCCCCCCTCGCGGCCCGCGCGGGCGAGCATCCGGATGTCCGACGGCATGACCGTGGGGCCCCTGCGCGCTCAGCCCTGGAGCACGGCCGAGCGGATCCAGTTGATGATGTCCATCCCGAGCGCCTGCATCGCCGCCCAGATGACGACGAGGGCGAGGATCCCGAGCGCGGCGTTGCCGAGGAGCTCGGCCGTCGAGAAGGCCTCCTCCTCACGCTGGATGCGACGGGCGATGGTGGTCAGGTACTGCATCGGTCTACCCCTCTTGGGGGTTGGTGGTCGGTGGTCGGTGGTTGCGGTGTCGGTGGTGCAGGTCGGATCAGCGGCGCGCGGCCGCCCCGGGGGCGCGGGGTCAGCGCGCCCCGAAGATGAGGCTCGGGATGGGCGCGGCGATGAAGAGCAACATCACGGGGGCGAGCACCCCGATGATCGGGACGAGCATCGCGGCGCGACGTCGGGTGGCCGCCCGCTTCAGCGCGTCGCGGCGGGACACGCGCACGTCGTCGGCGTGCTCGAGCAGGGCGTCGGCGAGGTCCGCCCCGTACCGCGAGCCGTTCGCCAGCAGGCGCAGCGTCCGCGCGAGGTGCGGCTCCGCGCAGCGGCGCGCGGCACGCGTGAGTGCCTCGTGGACCGGCACGCCGGAGTGGTGCAGCCTCAGGACGCCGGCGAGCTCCTCGACCACGGCGCCTCGACCGCGGTCGACGACGCGCCGCAGCGCCTGCGACACCCCGCCCCCGACGCGGATGTGCATGGCGAGGAGCTGGTTGACGGTGTAGAGCTCGATGCGGATGCGGTCGCGCCGTCGCTCGATCGCCCGGTCGAGGCGTGCGCGGGGCCGCGAGGCACCGGCGACCGCACCGAGGAGGCCGAGCCCGAGCGCCGTGAGCCCGACGCCGCGGACGAGCGATCCGGCCGCCATGCCGGCGATCAGGCCCCCGAGGCCGTGGAGCACCTGTTCGAGCCGGAACTGGTGGACCCGCATCGGCTCGGGGACCTCGGTGAGGTGGCCGGCGTTGTGGAGCCGCCGCAGGAGCTCCTCCTCCCCGCTCGATCCCACGCGCCGGGTGACCGCCCCGAGCAGCGCCACGAGTGGCGGGCCGAGCAATCGGCGCAGCACCCCGAGCGGGCCGGCGGCGCCGCCGATCAGCGCGGTCGGGTCGATGGCCTGGCCGAGGGCGACGTCGGCGTCGGGCAGGTACGGCCGGACGCGCGGGGCGAGCCGCCGGGTCGGGGGCGCGAGGAGCGCGACGAGGCCGGCGACCGCGATGGCGGACGTGAGCGCGGCGAGGAGCGGCAGCCCGGTCATGGCCCCACCTCGGCGCCGCGCCCGAGGACCCGCTGCTCGACCGGCTCGCGCCCGAGGCGACCGACGATGACGGCGCCGACGATGCTGAGGAGCGCCCCGACGATGACGGTCACCACGCCACCGGGCCCCGCGTAGAAGTCGCGGAAGTGGCCGTCCTGCAGGGTGAGGATCACGAGCACCGCCCACGGCAGGACGAGGACCGCCCGGGCGTTGATGCGCTGCTCGAGCGCATCCGTCTGGATCTCCTCGAGCGTGCGCACGTCGCGGGTCGTCGCGTCGGCGAGGTCGCGCAGGATGCGCGTGAGGAGGTCGCCGCCCTCGCGGCTCGCGAGCACCAGCACCTCGATCACGCGGTCCGACGTGGGGTCGGCGAGCTCCTCGCGGATGATCTCGAGCGCGGCCGCCGGGCCGTGCGTCCGACTGATCGCCGGGTAGCGCGCGAACGCGTCGCGGAGCGCGTCGGGGCCCGTGTCGGCGAGTGCGGTCAGGGCGCCGTGCAGGCTCATGCCCGCCGAGATGGACGCCGTGAGGTCACGGATGCCGTCGGGCCAGGCCTCGGCGACCTCGCGGAGGCGCTGCTCGCGACGCCTGCTGAACCACACGCGTGGGAGCGCCCCGACGGCCAGTCCCGGGACGACGGCGACCGCCGGGGCTGCGGTGAGCGCGGCGATCACGACGAACGTCAGGCTGCCGAGCGCGGCCGATCCGAGGACGAACTGGCGGGGCGTCACCCCGGCTCCGGACTGGGCGAGCCACGTCGCCAGCGCGGCCGAACCCGGCGCACGCGCGCGCCCCGCCGCCCGCCCCCGTCGCGCGGCGGCCACGAGGTCGAGCCCGACGAGGCGCGCGACGACGGCCGCGGCGAACGCGGCGGTGGCGAGTGCGGCGAGCAGCGTCACAGCGGGCTCACCGTCCCCTCGAGGATGCCCCGCAGGGTCATGCCCTCCGGCAGGGAGCGCTCGATGCGCTCGTGGTCGATGGGCAGGACCCCGCTCCAGACCAGCGGCCGCCCCAGCGCGGGGCGGGCGAACACCGGCTCGGTCGAGAAGTCGTCCGTCAGTGCCGGCACGACCTGGATGATCTCGACGACCTGCCGGCGGATGCCGGCCTCGGGATCGGCACGGTTGATGTCGTCGCGGTCGAGGTGGACGACGAAGTCGATCGCGGACGAGAACACCTTGCGGACGATCGCCTCGGTCACGTTCTCGCCGGCCATGATCGCGGCGTTGACCAGGGCGTTGAGCGCGTCGCGTGCGCCGTTGGCGTGGACCGTGCAGGCGAAGCCGGTCCCCGC
>JBFHRB010000212.1:0-5793 GCA_041591915.1 Nitriliruptorales bacterium | reverse complement strand
CTGGCTCCACGACGCCCGCTGGTCGCCCGATGGCGACTGGTTCCGCGTGACCGACAGCCGTGACCGGCTCCTGATCGGCGACGCGACGGCCGACAGCGGGGTTCGCCTGCTCCTCACCGACGCACGCGGCGCCGCGTGGTTCGTGGTCGGCGTGGGTGGAGGCACCGTCGACCTCGACCTCGACCGCTGACCGGGCCGGACCTGCTCAGCCGAGGCCGCTCAGCCGATGCCGAGCAGCACCGGGATCGTCCGCGCGAGGATGCGGAGGTCGAGCGCCGGCGACAGTTCGCGGATGTAGCGCAGGTCGGTGTCGACGTGCAGGTGCATGTAGCCCTGCTCGTCGCGCTCGGTGACCTGCCACAGGCCGGTCAGGCCCGGCTTCACGAGGTGGCGCTGGTGCTGCCACGGCTCGTACTCGCGCTCGACGACGGTGGCGAGTTCGGGCCGCGGGCCGATGAGGCTGAGGTCGCCGCGCACGACCTGCCACAGCTGCGGCAGCTCGTCGAGGCTGTAGCGACGCAGGAAGCGGCCGAGCGGGGTGTGACGCGGGTCGTCGGGGTTCTTGTGGCGCACCCGGCGGTCGGGACCGTCGTAGTCGCCTGACCGTGGTGCACGGCGGTCCGGGCGCATGGTCCGGAACTTGAGCATCTCGAACGGCCGGCCGTACTGGCCGATGCGCTGCTGGCGGTACAGGATCGGTCGGCCGAGCGTGAGGAGGATGGCCAGCGCGATGACGGCGAGCAGTGGGAGGGCGACCAGCAGGAGCAGGAGGGCGATCACCCGGTCGGCGATGTCCTTGACGTGGCGCGCGTAGAGGGAGTCCGGGGGCTGCGACTCGGCCAGCACACCATCGAGCTCGATCTCGCGCGTGCGCGTCAGCAGCGTCGTGTCGCTGGGGCGCGGCGCGGTCATCTGGTGCTCCGGGATGGCAGGGGGCGTCGGAGTTCCCAACGAGTGATACGAGGCGAAGTGACGGACGGATGGCCGCGACCGCCCGGGCACCGGACCGGGCGACGCCCGGGGCTACCCTCGGCCGCCACTCGCATGCATCCCGCTTCAGACGAGGCACCGCCCGATGACCGAGCTCGACAAGACCTACGACCCCCACGCGGTCGAGACCGACATCTACGCGGACTGGGAGTCCTCGGGCGTCTTCCACGCTGACCCGGACGACGAGGGCGAGCCGTTCTGCATCGTCATCCCGCCGCCCAACGTCACCGGGTCGCTGCACATCGGCCACGCGCTCGACAACGCGATCCAGGACGCCATCATGCGCCGCGAGCGCATGCTCGGGAAGAACGCCGTCTGGGTGCCGGGCACCGACCACGCGGGCATCGCCACGCAGATGGTCGTGGAGAAGCAGCTGATGGCCGAGGGCCTGACGCGCCACGACCTCGGACGCGAGGCGTTCGTCGAGCGCGTGTGGGAGTGGCGCGAGCAGTCGGGCGGCACGATCCTCAAGCAGCTGCGCAAGCTCGGTTGTGGCCCGGACTGGGACCGCGAGGCGTTCACGTTCGACGAGCAGCGCAACGCGGCGGTCAAGAAGGTGTTCGTCGAGCTGTACGAGCAGGGCCTGATCTACCGCGGCAACCGGCTCATCAACTGGGACCCCCACCTCCACTCGGCGCTCAGCGACATCGAGGTCGAGCACGAGGAGGTCGAGGGTGAGCTGGTCTCCTTCCGCTACCCGTTCGCCGACGACCCCGACGGCGGCATCGTGGTCGCGACGACCCGCGCCGAGACGATGCTCGGTGACACGGCGATCGCCGTGCACCCCGAGGACGAGCGCTACACCGACATCGTCGGACGTGAGGTCCGCCACCCCTTCCTCGACCGCACGTTCCCCGTCATCGCCGACGAGTACGTCGACCCCGAGTTCGGCTCGGGCGCCGTCAAGATCACGCCCGCGCACGACCCCAACGACTACGCCATCGGCGAGCGGCACGACCTGCCGATGATCAACATCTTCACGGTCGACGCGAAGGTGAACGAGGAGGGCGGTCGCTTCGAAGGGCTCGACCGCTTCGAGGCGCGTACCGCCGTCAAGGAGGCGCTCGACGACGCGGGCCTGCTGATCGAGGTGAAGAAGCACGTGCACCAGGTCGGCCACTCGTCGCGGTCGAAGGTCCCGGTCGAGCCGATGCTGAGCGACCAGTGGTTCGTCTCGGTCCGCCCGCTCGCCGACAAGGCGATCGAGGCCGTCCGGGACGGCCGCATCCGGTTCGTCCCGGAGCGCATGGCCAAGCCGTTCATCGAGTGGCTCGAGAACCTCCACGACTGGTGCATCTCCCGCCAGCTGTGGTGGGGCCATCGGATCCCGGCGTGGCACCACGAGGAGACCGGCGAGATCCGCGTCTCCCACGACGACATCGACGAGCCCGGCTGGGTCCAGGACCCCGACGTCCTCGACACCTGGTTCTCGTCGCAGTTGTGGCCGTTCGTCGTGCTCGGCTGGCCCGAGGACACGCCGGAGATGCGGACCTGGTTCCCGACCTCGGTCCTCGTCACCGGCTACGACATCAACACGTTCTGGGTCTCGCGCATGGCGATGATCTCGCTGTGGTTCACGGGCGAGGTCCCGTTCCACGTCGTGCACAACCACGGGATGGTCCGCGACGAGCACGGCAAGAAGATGTCGAAGTCGTTCGGCAACGTCATCGACCCGCTCGACTTCATCGAGCGCTACGGGGCGGACGCACTGCGGTTCGCGCTGTTCCAGCACTGCTCGCCGGGCGACGACGTGCCGCTCGCCGAGGACTGGGTCGAGGGTGCTCGCCGGTTCGCGAACAAGCTCTGGAACGCGCTGCGGTTCGGGCTGAGCAACCTCGACGGCGTGACGCCCGGCGACCTCCCTCCAGCCGACGAGCTCGCACTCGAGGACCGCTGGATCCTGTCGCGTCTCGAGGCGGCGCGTGCCGCTGCCGACGCGGCCTACGACGGCTACCACTGGCGCAACGCCGCGACGACGCTGTACTCGTTCGCGTGGGACGAGCTCGCCGACTGGTACCTCGAGGCGGCCAAGGTCCGGCTCTACGGTGACGACGAGGTGGCGAAGGCGACCGTGAGGTCCGTCCTCGCCCGCGTCCTGGACGACCTGCTCCGCCTGCTGCACCCGCTCGTGCCGTTCGTCACCGAGAAGCTGTGGCGGTCCCTGACCGACTCGCCCGGCGGCGCCGAGTCGTTGGCCGCGGGGGAGTGGCCCACGCCGGTCGCCGAGCGCGACGAGGCCGTGGAGCACCAGTTCGCGGTGCTGCAGGACGTCGTCACCGAGCTGCGCCGCTTCCGGTCGCAGAACGACGTTGCCCCGTCCAAGCGGGTCGACGTCACGCTCGTCAGCTCCGAGCAGGAGCTGCTGGAGCCCCTCGCCCCGCTCCTCACGGCGCTGGCCGGGATCGGCGAGCTGGCGTTCGCCGACTCGGCGGTCGAGGAGGAGGGCGTCTCGAAGGTCGTGTTCGCCAGCGGCGAGGCCTACGTCCCGCTCGCCGGTCTGATCGACGTCGAGGCCGAGCTGGCCCGGCTGGACAAGGAGCTCGACAACGCGCGCAAGGCGCTGGCCGGCTCCGAGGGCAAGCTCGCCAACGAGAGCTTCGTCGAGCGCGCGCCCGAGGCGGTCGTCCAGCAGGAGCGCGAGCGCCGGGACGAGTGGGCCCGGCGGATCTCCGAGCTCGAGGAGCGAAGCGCGGCCCTGCGCTCGCTCGCCTGAACCGGCAACGACCGAGGCTGCGGTGACCATGGACTTCGATCAGGCGCTGGCGGCGCTGCGCCAGCGGATCCCGCACGGCATCGAGCCGGACCTGCAGCGGATCACCGCGCTCAGCGACCTGCTGGCCAACCCGCAGCAGGCCTACCCCTCGATCCACATCACCGGCACCAACGGCAAGACCTCGGTCGCGCGGATGATCACCACGCTGTGCTCGAGCGTCGGGCTCACGGCCGGCACGTACACGTCCCCCCACCTGCAGTCGGTGCGCGAGCGCCTGTCGGTGGCCGGCCGACCCATCGGCGAGGAGGACTTCGCCGAGGCCTACGAGGGCATGGCCCCGCTGATGAACATCGTGGACTCGGGTCGCGACGACGCGATCACGTACTTCGAGGCGCTGACCGCCATGGCCTACTGGTGGTTCGCCGACTTCCCGGTCGAGGTCGGCGTGTTCGAGGTCGGCATGGGCGGGGAGTGGGATGCGACCAACCTCGTCCGCGGCGAGGTCGCCGTCCTCACGGCCATCGACGTCGACCACCGCGAGCTCGGTGGGACACCCGAGGAGGTCGCGCGCGAGAAGGTCGGCATCATCAAGGAGGGTGCAACGGTCGTGACGGTCGACCAGGAGCCAGCCGTCATGTCGGTCATCGAGGACAAGGTCGCCGAGATGGGCGCGACGCTCCTCGTCGCCGGCGACGACTTCGGCGTCCTCGACCGCAAGATCGCCCTCGGCGGACAGATCCTGACGCTGCGCTCGCAGGCCCGCACCGTCCCCGAGGTCATGGTCCCGCTCTACGGCGGCCACCAGGCCGAGAACGCCGCCATCGCGCTGGCCGCCTTCGACGCGTTCCTGCGCGACGGCGCGGGCAACGTCGACGACGAGGTGGTCCGCGAGGCCTTCGCGGCCACGACCTCTCCGGGCCGCCTCGAGGTGGTCCACCGTGCCCCGACGGTCATCCTCGACGGCGCCCACAACCCGCACGGGGCGCGGACGGCGGCCCTGGCCGTGGGGGAGTCGTTCAACTTCCGCACGCTCATCCTCGTGATCGCCTGCCTGGCGGACAAGGACATCCGCGGGATCGTCGAGGCGTACCGCGACCTCGCCAAGCACGTGGTGGTCACGGCGGCGCCGTCCGAGCGGGGCGCGTCGGCGGACGAGATGGCGGCCGTCGCCGAGCAGGTCTGGCAGGGGACCGGCGTCGCCGTCGAGGTCGCCGCGGACGTGGGGGAGGCGCTCGACAAGGCCACGGGCGTCGCCGGCGAGGGCGATGGCGTCCTCGTCACCGGCTCGCTCTACACCGTGGGTGCGGCTCGGGACCGCTACCTCCCGCTCGAGGACCCGACGGCGGTCTTCCACGAGATCCCCGACGAGGACGAGGGCATCGTCGACGACCCGATCGGCGAGCTCGAGTACTTCGGCAGCGACGACGACGAGTTCCTGGGCTTCACGGACGACGAGGACTGAACCCCGCGCGGCGCCCGGGGCTTGGCGCGTCGCGGGGTGGGAGTCCCGCCGTGCGCGGTGCGTGCCCGTGCGGCGAGCGCGACCGGTTTGCCCGCACGCCCCGTCGCTGGGACCATCCGCCCACATCCCGCAACCCTCACACGACCCGGAGTTTCCCCGTGGCCACCGAGCAGACCCTGATCCTCGTCAAGCCCGACGGCGTAGCCCGCGGCCTCATCGGCGAGGTCGTCGCCCGCATCGAGCGCAAGGGCTTCGCCCTCAAGGCCCTCGAGCTGCGCACGCTCGAGCGCGCGACCGCCGAGGCGCACTACGCCGAGCACACCGAGAAGCCGTTCTTCGGTGAGCTCGTCGAGTTCATCACCTCGGGCCCGCTCGTCGCCATGTGCGTCGAGGGTGACGACGCCATCGCCGGCATGCGCCAGATCATGGGCGCCACCAACCCGATCGAGGCCTCGCCGGGCTCCATCCGCGGCGACTTCGCCACGATCATCGGCGAGAACATCGTCCACGGCTCGGACAGCCCCGAGTCCGCCAAGCGCGAGCTCGACATCTTCTTCCCCGGCTGCTTCTGAGTCGGGCGACGAGCCCGCGGCGACGCGGGCTCGGGCCCCCTGCGAGGCCCCCCCCG
>JBFHRB010000211.1:0-5830 GCA_041591915.1 Nitriliruptorales bacterium | reverse complement strand
TGGGCGTGCGCGATGGGGACGACCTGGTCGCGATCGCCGTGGATGAGCATCAGTGGTGCGGAGACGTCCGTAACACGGTGGACTGCGAAGCGCGGCGGCTCGTCCAGCATCTCGCGTGCCGTGACGGCGCGGATGAGCAGCCGGCTCACGGCCGCAGGCCACCAGCCGATCCGGCTGAGCGTCGGGTCGGCGATGCCCGCCACCGACACGACCGCGTCGAAGTCGTCCGAAGCCGACGCCGCGAAGATCGCGACCGCCCCGCCCATCGAGTGGCCGACGAGGCCGAGCGGACCGACGTCCTCGCGCGCTCGCAGCCACTCCGCGGCGGTCAGGACGTCCTCGGCGAGGATGTGGGGACGCGGGCGCTCGGCCGACCGCTCGCTGCGTCCGTGGCCGCGCAGGTCGAGCAGGAGGACGTGGAAGCCCTCGTGGTGGAGCAGCGCACCCAGGGGCAGCATGTCGCCGGCGTGCGACGCGAAGCCGTGCACGACGAGCACCGTGGGCGCGAGCCCGCCCTGGGCTGCAGGCACCCACCACGCGTGGAGGTCGAGGTCACCCTTCGAGCGCAGCGTGACGGCTTCGGCAGGCAGGTCGTGGTGCTCCGGCACGGCCGCGGCCCGGTCGGCCCGCCACGCCTGGAGTCGGCGGACGCGATCGACGGCAAGTGCGGCACCACCGACCGTGACGGCAGCGACCGACAGCGTCGCTGGACCGATGCGGCGGGGCGGACGGCTCAACGGCGACTCCTCTTCCGGTCCGGAAGGTACGTCGCACGCCGCAGTCCATCACCTGCCGAGGCCCGGGCATCGCACCACGGGTGCCCGCGCTGCCACGCTGTGTAGTTTCTGTACAGATTGATGATCCGGGCGTCGCGCGTGTGCCGAAGTCCCCTCAGCCGCATGCACAACGACACCGGGAGAGAACCATGCGCCGCTTCATCACCACCGCCGTCGCGGCTGTCGCCGCGCTCGCGCTCGCCGTGCCCGCCGCCAACGCCGCCAAGCCCAGCTGGGCCGAGGCCGCGAAGCCGGGCGACCAGAACCTCGTCGCCCTCGCGGACGGCGCGGGTCTGTCCAGCCTGATCGCCGCGGTGCAGCTGTCTGACGACGTCTGCGGGTCCTCGTTCGCTGCGACGCTGTCGGGCAAGAAGGGCCAGTACACCGTCTTCGCCCCGACCAACGCCGCGTTCGAGCCGATCTTCCAGCTGCTGGGCACGCTCGACGAGGAGGCCCTGTGCGAGGTCCTTCCCTCGACCCTCGCCTACCACGTGACCACGGGCCGCCACCACTCGATGGACGTCGTTACGTCCGACGGCTTCACGATGCTCAACGGTGACTTCGCCCCGGTCGACGGTGCGACCATCGCCGGCGCCAACATCATCGCCGTCGACTTCAGCGCCAGCAACGGCATCGCCCACGTCATCGACGAGGTGATCCTGCCGCCGAGCATCTTCGGCTGAGCTGACCGCCCACGCGGCAACCCCTCGAGCCCGGCCCTCGCGGCCGGGCTCGACCATTTCACGCGAGGTGTGTGGCGAAGTGGTCCAGTACACCGAGAGCAGCGGGGTCACCTTCGACACCCTCGGCCGCCCGCCCGGTCGCACGGTCGATGACCGCGCCGGCCGGTCCCTCGACCACCACCGCTCCGGCCGCGCCGCGATCGCCGGCATCGACCTCGGTCCGCACTGCGGCCCCGTCGTCGGTGACCGCGACCGTCACGCCCGCGTCGACGAGCCGCACCCGCATCGAGCGCACGCCCCGATCCCGGGCGATGACCCCGACGAGCCCGAACAGGTAGCGCGCCACGACCGCCACCTCCGCCGGGTCGACCGGCGGGGTCTCGCCCGCGGGCAGCAGCGCGTCGCGCTCGTGCACCCACGAGTCGAAGACGAAGTGGCTGAGGCTGAGGTGGGCCGGCACGTGGCCGGGCGGGGCCTCGGCCGTTCGTTGCCAGGCGTCGACGTCGTAGCCCGCCACCTCGGCGCCGATGCGAGCGTCGGCCTCCGCCAACGCCGCGCGCAGAGCGTCAGGCCCGGCAGAGGCGAGCAGCGCCATGACCTGCCCCGGGGTCGACTGCGCGTCGAACCCCTCGAGGATCCGGGTCGCCTCGCCCTTCTGGGCGGCGTGCAGGGTGTAGCCCGCGAAGGTCGCGCCCGTGGCGAGGTGGCGGACGAGGTCGGCGATGTCCCAGTCGTCGCACCGTGTCGGCTCGTTCCACCGGCTGTTCGGCAGCCGCGCCAGCCAGCCACGCAGACGTGCCCGGTGCGAGGCCCACGCCGCAGCGACGTCCTGCGGATCGCCGGCCACCACCAGGGGCGCGCCGGTACCGCCGTAGTACTGCGGGATCGTTGCCACGTGCGTGCGCGCTCCTGGGCCGACTAGGCCGGGGTGGTGTCGCCGTCCTCACCGGAACCGTCGGCGGTGCCGTCACCACCATCGGCCGGCGCCTCGCCCTCGGGGGCGGGCGTCGGCTCGGGCTCGGGCGCGAGGCCACGCTCCTCGATGAGCTGCTCGAGGAGGCGCTCGGCCTCACGGATGCGCGCCTGGTAGCGGGCGAGGTTGCCGTTCCGGAGCGCCTCCTCGGCGTCCGTGAAGGCCTCCTGGATCGCCAGCAGCAGCTCGTCCTCGTTGAAGCCGCTCGTGTCCTCGCCGGGATCCTGTCCCGAGCCGTCCACGGGTTCGTCCAGTCCCTCCGGCGCCGCGCCGACGAGCGCCGTCAGCGCCGCGCCGAGGTTGCGTTCCATCACGACCCGCTCCCCCATCACCAGCACCACACGTGCGAGCTCGGGGATCAGGGCCTGTGGGGACTGGATGAAGAGGGGCTCGACGTACAGGATCGAGGTGCCGATCGGGATGACGAGCAGGTTGCCTCGGATGACGTTCGACCCCGCCTGGTCGCGCAGGGTGATGTACTCCGAGATGTTGTCCTCCTGCTCGATCCGCGCCTGTACCTGCTGCGGGCCGAGGATCGTCTCGGTCCCACCCGGGAACTGGACGGCGAACAGCTCGCCGTAGTGCTCCGGGTCGCTGCGGCCCGCGAGCCACGCGATCATGTTCGGCTTGTTGCGTGCCAGGTACGGCTGGATGAGGACGAACTCCTCCTCCGCCTCGCCGGGTAGCCGCATGAGGAGGTAGTAGGGCCGCATCGGCGTGTTGGCCGGGTCGCGGTTGGGGTC
Organism: Nitriliruptorales bacterium; assembly: GCA_041591915.1. GTDB lineage: Bacteria > Actinomycetota > Nitriliruptoria > Nitriliruptorales > Nitriliruptoraceae > JBFHRB01. The sequence goes on along the minus strand of JBFHRB010000211.1, from coordinate 2,655 downwards.
GTTCGCCAGCCGTGAGGCATCGCGCGGGATGTCCCACGCGTCGGCCTTGTTGTAGAAGGCCTCGGTGCCGGGGATGTGGTACGTCGAGTAGATCAGCGCCTGCGCCTGGAACAGGTCCTCGGGGTAGCGGAAGTGCTCCCGCAGCCCCTCCGGGGCGTCCGCGAGGTCGCGGTACGGGGCGGGGAAGATCTGGCGCCACGCGCGGACGATGGCGTCGCCCTCGTCGACGACGTAGAGCGTGACCGTCCCGTCGTAGGCGTCGACGACGGCCTTGACGGAGTTGCGGAGGTAGTTGACCTCCTGGCTGCGGAACCGGATCCGCTGCGAGTACGGGTAGAAGGCGGAGTGGGTGTAGGCGTCCTGCACCCACAGGATGCGGTTCTCGAGCACCACCGGGTAGGGGTCGCGATCGAGCGTGAGGTACGGCGCGACCGACGTGACGCGCTCCTCGATGTCGCGCTTGAAGAGCACGCGCGAGTCCTCGCGGATGAGGTTCGACAGCACGTAGTTCGGATCGCCGAACCGCACGGCGAAGGCGAGCTTGCGGCCGAAGCTCTGCAACTGGACCCCGCCGAGGCCGGCGTAGCTCGTGTTGACCTGCTGCTCGCTGACCTCGTAGTCGAGCTCTGGCTGGTTGGTGTTGACGATCGAGTAGGTCGGGTTGTTGCGCTCGCCGTAGTAGATCGCCGCCTGCTCGGTCGGCACGAGGCCCTCCGCGCCCTCCGGCGGGATGTCCTTGGCGAGGAAGACCGGCTGGCCCTCCTGGTCGGCGCGGTTGACCTGGGACGCCGCGAGGCCGAAGCCGTGGGTGAAGGTGAGCCGCTGGTTCTGCCACGTCTGTGCGGTGTCGGGCAGGCCGGACTGGTCGAGCTCGCGCGTCGCCAGCATCACCTGGCGGATCTTGCCGTCGAGCACGTAGCGGTCGACGTCGACGTCGCGGTACTCGTAGTACGGGCGCAGCGCCTGGAGCTCGTCGTACGTCGTCTCCAGGATCTCGGGATCCCAGAGGCGGACGTTCTCGAGGGTGATCTCCTCCTCGTCGACGTCGGCACGATCGAGGTCGTTCGTCACCGCGAAGGGCTGCAGCTGGACGTCGCTGAGGCCGTACGCCGCGCGCGTCGCGACGAGGTTGCGGTCGATGAACTCGTCCTCGCGGGCGAGTTCCTGCGGGTCAACGCGGAGCCGCTGGACGACCGCGGGGTACGCGCCGCTGAGCAGCATCGACGAGAGCACGAGGAGCCCGATGGCGGCGCCCGGCAGGAGGAAGCCCCGCCGTCGGACGCTGACCAGGACCATCGCGATGGCCACGACCGAGATGACGAGCAACAGGTTGAGCGCGGGCAGCTCGGCGTTGACGTCGGTGAAGCTCGCGCCCGTGACCTGGCCGCGGGGCGAGAAGTTGAGCAGGAAGCGGTCGAGGTAGTACCCGAGTGCCCGCGCCGCGAGGACCAGCGCGAGGAGCACGGACAGGTGGGCCTTGACCTGGGGCGTGACCTTGTCGACCTCGGCCTCGGGCCGGATGCCGCCGAGCAGGTAGTGGGCCCCGGCGCTGAGGAAGAGCGTCAGGAGCAGGGACGTGAACAGCCACTGCTGCGCGAACTTCAGCCACGGCAGCTCGAACACGTAGAAGCCGACGTCGCGCCCGAACTGCGGGTCGGCGACGCCGAAGGTCTGGCTGTTCTGCCACAGCAGGAACTGGTCCCACTGGGAGGACACTGCCCCGCCCGCCGTCAGCGCGAAGAGCGCCGACACCCCGACGATCAGCCACGGCAGGTACGGGTCGGCCATCTGCCGGTAGCGCTCGATCACCGCCTGCTGCGGCGTGGCCGGGATCACGAACGGTCGCAACCGCCGCGCGATCTGCAGGTTCGCCGCCACGATGACGAACAGGACGAGCCCGAAGATGGCACCGAGGGCGATCTGGGTCCCGAGGATCCCGGTGAAGACCGAGCGGTAGCCGAGGTTGCTGAACCACCAGAGGTCCGTCGCGAACGTCGAGATCCGGTTCGCTGACGTCAGCAGCAGGAAGGCGGCCAGGACGACGACGAGGCCGAGGCGTCGCCGGATGAAGTCACGCACGAGTGGTGCTCCGTGGGGTCGAGGACCACCGGTCGATGGCGAAGGTAGCCCGGTGGTTCACCGTGGGTTCGCGGCGCGCATCGTGAACGGACGGGCGACGTCGGACGTTCCGCGTGTCGCCGGGGCTCAGCGCGGGACGATCGTGCAGGTGCAGGCCTCGTGTGCCGGCGGCACGATGTCGCCGCTCGGGAACTCGTCCTGCAGGCCACGCGAGCCGTCGGCCGCGTTGGTCCGGCAGCGGTTCTCGGGACAGCGGGGCTCCTCGCCGAGCACCCAGACCTTCTGGCTGACACCGAGCGTCGCCCAGGAATCGACGATGCCCCAGCCGTAGGTGCGGGTGAGGTACTCGTCTGCGGAGCCCTCGACGCCCGGGCCCTTGAGGTCGCGGAAGACCTCACCGACCCGCTCGCTGAGCATCGACGACTGCTCGTTGGCCTCGAGCCCGGCTCGCAGCGTCGCCTTGAGCGCTGACGTGACCTCGTGGCCCAGGACCGCGCGGAACGTCGCGGCGCTCGCCGGGACGCGCGAGTCGTCCTCCGCCTCGGGGATCTCCTCGGCGCCCGCGAGGGTCGAGCC
>JBFHRB010000210.1:0-5833 GCA_041591915.1 Nitriliruptorales bacterium | reverse complement strand
TGGCCGACGGGCCAGCACCCCCGCGATGCGGTCGATGCGTACGAGGTCGCAACCGGCTCTCATGCGACGTCCTTCGTGGCGTAGGAGTAGAGGTACTCGTCGGCGAGCTCAGCGCGGGCGAGCGATGCGAGCTCGTGGTGGAGGTCGAGGACGAAGCGCCGGCGCGCGGCCGGACGGTCGTCAGGTGGCGGTATCGGCGGGCCGAAGCGGACGGTGACGCGGCCGCCGAGCAGGCGTGGGTGGCCCTCGACCGGCCAGAGCCGGCGGGACCCTTCGAGCCCGACGGGGACCACCGGTACCCCGGCGGCGGCAGCGAGCCGGGCCACACCACCGCGCGGGCGGGAGACGCGGCCATCGCGGGTCCGCCCACCCTCGGGGAAGATCACGATGGGCTGGCCGTCATCGAGCGCGGCGAGCAGCGTGTCGAGCGCGTCCTGGTCGGCGGTGCCGCGGCGCACGCTGACCATGCCGAGCTTCGGGAGGATCGGGCCGAGCAGGGGCGCGCGCGTGAGCCGCTCGTCGCCGAGGAAGAGCAGTGGTCGTGGCGAGGCGAGCCCGACGATCGGGGCGTCGGCGTGGCTCGCGTGCGTCGAGGCGACGATGAACGCGCCCTCGCTGGGGAGGTGCTCGGCGCCGAGGACCCGGTTGCGTGCCCACACACCCAGGAGCGGACGCAGCACGCGCCGGACCCCCTCGGACGGCAGGCGGTGGTCGGTCCGAGGGCTCGACGTGGCGCCGGCGGTGCCGGCGTCGGGGCGAGCGGGAGGCGTCATGACGGCGGTCATTGCGGGAGGTTGTCGTGGCGGTAGCCCGCGGGTCGCGAGCCGAGCGAGCGGAACACCTGCACCAGGGCGCGGCGCGTGTCCCCGGGGTCGATGATCGCGTCGATCGAGCCGCGACGAGCGGCCACGTCGACGGCCATCGCATCGCGCTTGTACTGCGCGATCAGGTCATCGCGCTCCTCGGGGTGCTCGTCCAGGCGGCGCCGGAAGATGATGTCCGCCGCGCCCTCGGCACCCATCACGGCGAGCTGGGCGCCCGGCCACGCGAGCACGGCATCGGCGCCGATCGAACGCGAGTTCATGACGATGTACGCGCCACCGAAGGCCTTTCGGAGCACGACGCTGACGCGCGGGACGGTCGAGTTCGTGAAGGCGTGCAGCAGCTTCGCCCCACGACGGATGACCCCGCCGTGCTCCTGGGACGTACCCGGCAGGAAGCCCGGGACGTCGACCAGCACGAGCATCGGGATGCCGAAGGCGTCGCAGAAGCGCACGAAGCGAGCGGCCTTCTCGGCGGCCGTGGCGTCCAGCACGCCGACCAGCCACTTCGCCTGGTTCGCGATGACACCAACCGTGCGGCCGTCGACACGGCTGAAGCCGACGACGACGTTCTTCGCCCAGTGCGCGTGGACCTCGAGGAACCCGCCGCCGTCCACGATGCCGCGGATGAGGTCGCGGACGTCGTAGGGCTGGCGCTCGTCGTCCGGGACGAGGCTCGCGAGGTCGACCTCGGGCGCGGGGACCGCGGGGACGACCGGGACGGGGTCGTCGGCGCTGGACGGCAGGTAGCTCAACAGCTCCCGGACGATGCCGAACGCCTCGTCCTCGTCGGCAGCGACGAAGTGCGCGACGCCGCTGCGCTCGGAGTGGACCTCCGGTCCGCCGAGGCTGCGGGAGTCGACGTCCTCGCCCGTCACGGCCTTCACGACCCGCGGACCGGTGAGGAACATGTAGGCCTCGTCGGTCATGATCGTGAAGTCCATGAGCGCCGGGGAGTAGACCGCCCCGCCCGCACACGGCCCCATGATCACCGCGATCTGCGGCACCCGGCCAGAGGCGGCGACGTTGCCGCTGAAGACCGCCCCGTAGCCGTCGAGGGCGGCCACGCCCTCCTGGATGCGGGCTCCGCCGGAGTCGTTGATGCCGATGACGGGCGTACCGCCCTTGACGGCGGCGGCGAGGGTGCGGGCGATCTTGTCGGCGTGCGCCTCCCCGAGACTGCCCCCCATGACCGTGCGGTCCTGCGCGTAGACGTTGACGGGCCGGCCGTCGAGGCTCCCGGTCCCGGCCACGACGCCGTCGCCGTCGGGCCGCTTGAACTCGAGCCCGAACGTCGAGGCCCGGTGCTGGCGGTGTGCACCGAGCTCGACGAACGAGCCGTCGTCCAGGAGGCGACGGAGGCGTGCGTCCGCGGACGCGGGGTTGCCCAGCTGCTCGTTCTTGAGCGCGGGCGCGTCGCCGACGAGCGGACTGTTGGTGGTCAGGGTCTCGGACATGTCGATCCCGTGGGTCAGTGGCTCAGGCGGACGTGATGACGAGGCTGGCGTTCTGGCCGCCGAAGCCGAACGAGTTGCTGAGCACCGCGTTGACCGCGCTGGTGCGCGCGGAACCGGCGACGACGTCGAGGTCGATCTCGGGGTCGCGCTCGAGGAGTCCAGCCGTCGGCGGGACCACCTGGTCGCGGATCGAGAGCACCGCGAAGGCCGCCTCGACCCCACCGGCCGCGCCGAGCAGGTGCCCGGTCACGCCCTTCGTGGAGGTCACCGCGATGGCGTCGGCGTGCTCGCCGAACACGGCGCGGATGGCCCGCGACTCGGCGGCATCGTTGAGCGGCGTCGAGGTGCCGTGCGCGTTGATGTGGTCGATCGCCTCGGGCTCGAGGCCCGCGTCCGCGAGGGCACGGCGCATGGCGAGGATCGCGCCGCCCCCGTCCTCGGGAGGAGCGGTTGCGTGGTGCGCGTCCGCGGAGGCGCCAGCACCGGCGATGCGCGCGATCGGTGTCGCCCCGCGGCGCGCCGCGTGCTCGGCCGACTCGATGACGAGGATGCCGGCGCCCTCGCCCATGACGAACCCGTCACGGCCGACGTCGAAGGGGCGCGAGGCGGTGGTCGGGTCGCTGTTCTTCGACAGCGCGCCCATCTGGGCGAAGGCCGAGACGGCGAGTCCGGTGATGCCGGCCTCGACGCCACCGACGATGACGACGTCGGCCGACCCGGCACGGATGAGGTCACGACCGAGGTGGATCGCCGACGCGCCGGCCGCGCATGCGGTGTTGACGGTCATGTTCGGACCGCGTGCGCCGCTGCGGATGGCGATCGTGCCGGCAGCCGTGTTCGACAGCATCTTGGGCACGAACATGGGGGAGACCCGCTGCGGCCCCTTGTCGAGGTAGCGCGGGTACTCCTCGGCCCACGTCTCGGCCCCGCCGATGCCCGAGCCGAGCAGGATGCCGACGCGGTCGCGGTCCACCGCCCCGGTGAGGGCGAAGGGGTCCGTCTCTGCATCGACGAGCCCGGCATCGGCCAGCGCCTCGCGAGCCGCGAGCAGCGCGAGGTGCGTGAACCGGTCGAGCCGGCGGGCGCTGCCACGCCCGAGTTCGGCGTCGGGGTCGAAGGCGGGCACCCGGCACGCGATGGTGACCGGGGTGTCCTCCTCGGCGAGCGCCTGGTCGTGCGCGGCGGCGGCCTTTCCGGCCACCACGCCCTCCCAGGACGCGTTCGCGCCGATGCCCGCGGGCGTGACGAGCCCGATGCCCGTCACGACCACGTCGTTGGTGTGGGTGCGGGCGTCCGTCACGCCGACACCTTCAGCTTGGTCTCGACGATCGCCACGGCGTCGGCGATGGTCACGATGGTCTCGAGCTCCTCGTCCTCGATCTTGACACCGACCTCCTCGTCGACGACGAGCGTCAGCTCGACGACGTCGAGGGAGTCGAGGGCGAGGGCCTCGAAGGTGGCCTCGGGGGCGATCTCGGCCTCCGGAACACCGAAGGTCTCGGTCAGGATCGCCTTGAAGGTCTCGTAGATGTTGGCTGCCATGATGGTGGTTCTCCTGGATAGGTGTTTGCTGCGGGGGTTGCGTGTGCCTGCGTGGTCGTTGCAGGTCTTGTCCTGCGTCCGCCTAGATGGCGGCCCCGCCGTCGACCGGGATGACGGCGCCAGTGATGGCTGCCGCCCCGTCCGAGGCGAGGAAGCTCACGGCCGCGCCGACCTCTGTCGGAAGGACGGCGCGGCCGATGGGCGCGAGGTCGCGGAGTGACGCTCGCGCCTCGTCCGGGAGCGCCTCGGTCATCGCCGTCTCGACGTAGCCCGGGGCCACGACGTTGACGGTGATGCCCTTGCGTGCGATCTCTCGGGCGAGTGACTTGCTGAAGCCGATGAGGCCGGCCTTGGCGGCGGCGTAGGCGGTCTGGCCCGCGTTGCCGCGGAGGCCGACGATGGAGCCGATGTTGATGATCCGGCCCCCGCGGGCGCGCAGCATCGGGCGCAGCGCCGCCTGGCTCACGCGGTAGGCGCCGGTCAGGTTCACGTCGAGCTGGCGCTCCCAGCGCTCGGGGCTGAGGCGCATCAGGAGGTCGTCCTCGGCGATGCCGGCGTTGTTCACGACCACCCGCAGCGTCCCGAGGTCGCCGGCGCGCTCGATGGCCGCTGCCACCGACTCCGCGTCCGTGACGTCGAGTCGCACGGCCTCGGCCTTGCCCGTGCAGGCATCCACCGTGGCCTGTGCGGCGGCCTCGTCCGAGCGGTAGCCCACGAGGACGGTGTGGCCGGACTCCGACAGGGCCACCGCGATGGCGGTCCCGATCCCACCGGAGCCGCCGGTCACGAGGGCGACGGCGTCGGTCCGGGTGCGTTCGTCGGTCGTCATCAGGGTCACTTCCAGTCGAGGAGGCACGAGGCCCAGGTGAGGCCGGCGCCGAAGGCGGTCAACAGGACGGTGCTGGCGGGCTCGAGGCGTCCCGCGTCGCGCGCGGCGGCGAGCGCGAGCGGGATCGACGCGGCCGACGTGTTCCCGTGCAGGGCGACGGACAGGAAGGCCCGCTCGTCGGTGATGCCGACGCGCTTGGCCACGGCATCGAGGATCCGCTGGTTGGCCTGGTGGCCGACGAAGAGGTCGACGTCGTCGGCGGTCAGGCCCGCGGCGTCGAGCACGGCCAGCGAGGAGGCCGCCATGCGCGTGACGGCGTTGCGGTAGACCTCGCCGCCCTGCATCTCGATGACGTGGGCGTTCTCGGCGACGGTCGTGTGGGAAGCCGGGTTGCGCGAACCCCCCGCACGTACCTGCAGGAGCTCTCGGCGACCGTCCGAGCCCAGGTCGAACGGCCCGAGGTGCCCCGTCGCGTCCGGCACGAGGACCGCGGCCCCGGCGCCGTCGCCGAACAGGACCGCGGTCGAGCGGTCAGCGTGGTCCACGATGCGGGTGAGCGTCTCCGCGCCGACGAGCAGGACCGGCCGGTTCGTCGACAGGGCGAAGCCGCCCGCGACCTGCAAGCCGTACACGAAGCCGGAGCAGGCGGCGTTGACGTCCAGCGCGGCGGTCTCGACGCCGAGGCGCGCGCCGAGGAGGCTCGCCGCGGAGGGCAGCGGCTGGTCCGGCGTGCACGTTGCGACGACGATCGCGCCGAGCTGGTCGGCGAGGATGTCCGCGTCCTTGAGTGCGTCGACCGCGGCCTCGTAGGCGAGGTCCGACGTCGCCTGTGCTGCCGAGGCGTAGTGGCGCTGCCGGATGCCGGTGCGCGTCGTGATCCACTCGTCAGACGTGTCGAGGACGCGCGCGAGGTCGTCGTTGGTGACGACGTGCTCGGGCAGGTAGGCCCCGAGCCCGGCGATGCGCACGGGCAGGGGCTGGCCGAGGGAGGCCGCGCTCCCGTTCGGGGTGGTGGAGGTCACGGGCGCTCCACCCAGACGACCGGCTCGCCGACGCCCACGGCCTGGGCACTGCCAGCCATGGCACCGCCGACGACCCCGTGGCAGTGGGACGTGATCTCGATCGATCCCCCGGGGCCGGCGAGGACGGCGACGACGTCTCCGCGACGGACCGTCGTGCCGCTG
>JBFHRB010000209.1:0-5894 GCA_041591915.1 Nitriliruptorales bacterium | reverse complement strand
GGTCGAGCCGCCGGGCAGCCATCAGGCCCCGTCGCATGATCGTCACGAGCTGCGCGGCGGCACGCGTGGGGAACCCGGCGTAGGTGATCCAGTAGGCGGTCATCGCCTCGTCGAGGTCGAGGGCGCCGTCGTCAGGCCACTCCACGACCGGCCTGAACCGGTGCGCGAGCGGCGTGAGGTACAGCGTCGGGTCGCGGACGAGGACGGGACTGTTGATCGTGGTCACGGACGCCGCGCCGGTGCGTTCTGCAAGGAGCAGGCCGATCAGCCCACCCATCGACAGCCCCACGAGATGGACGCGCCGATGGTCCGAGACGGCCGTGGTGGCGTCCGCGGCGGAGGTGATCCAGTCGTCGGCGGAGGTCCGCTCCAGATCCTGCATCCGGGTCCCGTGGCCGGCCAGTCGGGGCACCGACACGGAGTAGCCGCGCTCGTGGAGCACTGTTGCGAGGGGGCGGAAGTGCGCCGGAGTGCCCGTGAAGCCGTGGATGAGGACCACCGCCTCGCCGTTCGTGCCGCTCGCCTCGAACGCCGCGGCGAGCGGGTCCATGAGCTCGGGCATCAGTCCGCTGCTGCGCGCGTCGCGTGGCCCGCGGTCACGGTCGCCTCGTCGTACCGGGCGAACACGATGCCGGCGACGACACACAGCGCGAATCCCACGACGCCCGACAGCCTGATACCGAGGTCGTCACCGACGTCGCGGCCGAACGTGGTGAGGATCGCGAAGCTGACGACGCCGAAGGTCTGGCCGAACTTCTGCATGAGTGTCCGCGCCGCGAAGAACATCCCCTCGCGTTGCTCGCCGGTCTGCTCCGCGTCGTACTCGGCGATGTCGGCCAGCACGGCGTTGGGGAGCACGCCGAGGAAGGCGAGTGGGACCGCGAGGAGCAGGACGAGCACGTACGCCTGGACGACGGCCTCGACCTCGAGTCGCCCGAGCGTCGGCACGCCGAGGAACACGAGTGCCATCCAGACGAAGGCGGCGACCATGAGCGGCTTCTTCCCCAGCCACTTCGCGAGGAGGTTGACGAGTGGGTAGAACAGGAACGACACGACGACCATGATCGCGAGGAGCGTGGCCACGAGGGCCTCGTCCTCCTGCAGCAGGACCGTGACGTAGAAGAGCAGTCCGGTCTGCACGATCGTCAGGCCCGTGAAGTAGGCGAAGTCGGAGACGACGAACCGCCGGAACTGGAGGTTCGCGAACGTTGCCCTGACCGCTGGCATCAGGGGCACGCTCGACGGCTCGCCTGACGAGTAACGCGGCTCGTCGAGGACGAACACGGGCACGTACATGCAGACGAGGGCGATGGTCGCGAGCGCCCCGACGGCCATCTGGAAGGCACGCAACGGCGACAGGCCGAGTGCCCCCTCGAGCGCTCCGGCGATCGCCGGGGTGAGGCCCGCCAGGATGATCCCCAGTGCGAAGGTGATGGAGATCCAGGTGCTCAGGTTCAGCCGTTCCCTCGGCGTGTGGCCCATCTCGGGCAGCAGTGCGAAGTAGGGCGTCACGTAGACGGTCAGGAACACGTAGAAGGCGGCTTGCGCAACGACCAGCCAGACGATGTTCCACCCGGATTGCCGAGAGACGGGCGGTAGGAACATCAGCAGGAGGAAGACCGCGGTCGGAAGGCCTCCCTTCATCATGAACGGGACCCGCCGGCCCCTGGGGTTGTGGGAACGGTCGCTCATCCCGGCGATCCACGGGTCCGTGATCGCGTCCAGCAGCCGCCCGGACGCGAGGATCAGCGTGATGGCGTTGAGGATCCCGAAGAACGTCGCACCGGTGATGAGCTGCGGCAGGCCGGCCGACTCCGGCGGCAGGTAGAAGAAGACGAGCGCGACGCCCACGATGTTGACGAGGGTCGACCAGCCGAGCTGTCCGACGGCGTAGGCGAGCTGCTTGGCCAGGGGCAGGGTTTCGGGCTTCGTCGTCATGCGGGGGGAGGCTAGGCGCCGCCTGTGCCGTCACGTCCCCCGTTGCGTAGGTTCCGTCCCGACCGTGCCGACCCGACCGCGCCGGAGGAACGTCCGTGCCCGTCGACACCGACCTCATCGACCTCTACGACCAGCAATGGCAGGGTGTCGTGGCCATCGCGCGCGACCTCGACGAGGGCGCGTTCGCGGCCGCCACGGAGTGCCCGGGCTGGACGGTGAAGGACCAGCTCAGCCACCTCATCGGCATCGAGGCCCTGTTCGCCGGCGAGCCCCTGCCCGAGTGGGACCTCCCCGAGTACGCGCACGTCCGCAACGACCTCGGCCGGATGAACGAGATCGCGGTCGACGTGAGGCGGGCACGTCCGCCGGGCGACGTCATCGACGAGCTGGCCGAGCTGATGCCCCGGCGCATCGCTTCGATCCGTGCCCTCGACGACGCGGCCTGGGACGCCGTGCAGTGGACCCCTGCGGGCGAGGGCGACACGTCCAGGCTCCTGAACACCCGCCTCTACGACTGGTGGGCCCACGAGCAGGACATCCGACGTGCGGTCGACCGCCCCGGCCACCTGGCAGGCCCCATCGTCGAGAGCGTGCTCGGGACGATCGTCGGGGCGCTGGGGTTCGTGTTCGGCAAGAAGGCGGGCGCCGCCGAGGGCGAGTCACTCGTCATCGAGCTCGACGTGGATGAGGCGCGGGCCCACGCCGTGCAGGTCGTCGACGGTCGCGGGCGCCCGATCGCGTCCCCGGACGAGCCGACCGTGCGGCTGTCGATGGACGTCGAGGCGCTGACGCGACTGGCGCTCGGGCGCTGGGACACGCAACGGGCCCTGGAGGAGCGGCGGGTCACCATCGACGGCGACGAGGACCTCGCACACCGCGTCCTCCAGGGCCTCAACATCACACCCTGACCAGGTCATCCGCCGATTGCTTGGTGGCGGCGCCTGTCCCGGCGTCAGGGGTGATGGGTCTGTTGCGTCAGGCGATCCTCCGTCCGGTGATCTCGTCGGGGACGATCTGGATGTAGTAGGGGCGTTCGACGGTCTGCGCGTAGGGCCGGACGCCGAGCTTGCGGGCCTCGACCAGGTCCTCCAGGTCGAAGATCTCCTCGAGGTGGCCCTTCACGACCACGCTCCAGCCGACGCGGTACAGCTCGTCCCACTCGTCGATCTCGAACGCCACGGGGGCGTCCTTCATCGCCGCGTCGAGCTTCTCGCCGATCGCCGTGCGGAAGACGATCCGGCCGTCGTCCCACACGTAGTTCACGGGCAGGATGACGGGCTGTCCCATGGACATGAAGGCCACCCGTCCCACGACCCCGGCACTCAGCGCCCGGACGCAGTCGTCGTAGCTCATGACCTCGAGGCCGCTGTGGTCGACCGCGGGGACGTCGTTGTTCTCGATGGGGGTGTCGGTACGCATGATCGTGGTCCTCTCGTAGCGCCGTCGGGCACTACGGTCGCGGAAAGCCCGTTGGTGGTCAGGGGCCGGAGGTCCCGGAACGCAAGGGCCAGTCCGCGATCGAGGGGAAGGACCCGTGGTCGACGTCATCCGCACACCAGACGACCGGTTCCTGGAGCTGCCGCACTGGCCGTACGAGTCGCGGTACACGACCGTGGACGGCTTCCGGCTCGCCCGCGTCGACGAGGGGCCCCACGACGCCGACGAGGTGGTCGTGCTGGTGCACGGCCTGCCGAGCTGGGGCTACCTCTACCGCCACGTGATCCCGCCGCTGCTCGCGGCCGGGCACCGGGTGATCGCGCCCGACCACGTCGGCTTCGGGCGGTCGGACAAGCCCGCGGAGCGCGACTGGTACAGCTACGACCGGGTGGTCGAGAGCTTCACGGCCCACCTCGCCGAGATCCCTCGGGAGGCACCGGTCACCCTCGTCGTCCACGACTGGGGCGGCCCCATCGGCCTGCGCTGGGCCGTGGAGAACGCCGACCAGGTCCGCAGGCTGGTCATCACCAACACGGGCCTTTACGCCCCGGGCGGGCGGGCATCGGAGGCGTTCGACGCGTGGCAGGGGTTCGTACGCCAGGCCGACGCCCTGCCCATCGGCCTGCTGTTCCAGAACTCGATCGCGCGCGAGATGGGCGAGGACGAGCTCGCTGGCTACGAGGCACCCTTCCCCGACGCGGCGTCACAGGCGGGCGCGCTGGCGCTGCCGCTCCTCGTCCCGACGACCGACGAGCACGCCGCCGCCGCCGCGATGTTCGCCGTGCTGCAGGCCCTCGAGACGTGGGATCGCCCGACGCTCTGCCTCTGGGGTGCCGACGATCCCATCATCCCGCCGAGGGTCGGTCAGCGGTTCGCGGATTCGATCCCGGGCGCCGGTGAGCTCGAGACCGTGTCGCCGGCGATGCACTTCCTGTTCGAGGACAAGGGCATGGAGATCGGCGAGCGCATCGCGAGGTTCGTCGCCGAGACGTGAGCGACGTCAGCCGCTCCACTCCCACACCCACGTCGTCCCGCTCTCGCCGGGTGCCGTCGGCTCGCGCGCTTCCTCGCGCGCCTTCCGGAAGCCGAGCCTGAGCGGTACCGCGCGACTCGCCGTGTTCGCCGCGTCGTGGTGGATCTCGACGCTCGTGACCGGTGCGAGCGCGAGCGCGGCATCGGCCAGCAGGGCGGCGGCACGTGTCGCGAACCCCTCGCCCTGTCGGTCGCGCCGGACCCAGTACCCGATCTCGAGCGCTCCGGGTCGCAGGCGGTCGATCAGGCTGCAGACGCCCGCGACCTCGCCGTCGGCGTCGAGGATCGCGTAGGCGAACTCACGCGACCGCTCGTCGCCGGCGTCCGCAGGCTCGTCGCCTCCGGCCCGGAGGTAGGCGCGCCACCCCGGCTCGTTCGCGTCGTCGCTCGCCCACGGCAGCCACTGGTCCAGGTAGCCGGCGCGCGAGCCGCGGATGACCTCGACGATCGTGTCCGTGGGCACGTCGCGGGTGTCGCGCAGCACCTCGCCGTCACCTCGCAGCTCACGCGGTGGCCTGGCGTCGGCGAGCCAGTCGTCGGTCGTCGCGTCGTCGGCCGTCACGATCAGCCCTGCGCGAGCGTGAAGCGCAGGCCCCGAGAGCCAGGCACGAGCTCGATCCGGCCGGCGTCGAGCAGTGCCTCGAGGTCGGCGCGCGCCTCCTCGGGCCCGACGGCGGCATCCGCCCGGTAGTCGGCGATCGTGAACTGCGGCGCGTCGCGGCCAGCCGCGAAGGCCGCGGCGCGCGCGGGAGGGTCGCCGTGCACGAGGTCGAGCTCACGGGCGGCGAGACGCGCACCTTCGACCACCGCCTCGCCCCAGCGTTCGAGCCAGATCGTCAGGTCCCGCCGCCGCATCGTGCGCCGGACCTCGTCGTAGTACGCGACCGGGGCGGCGGCCAGGGCGACCTCCGGTGCGAGGAGGCCGTCGGGGTCCAAGCCCCGGGCTCGGAGCAGGAGCCGTGCCGCGGCCCGTGCCAGCCGGCCGTTGGCGGCCTCGAACGGGTGGATGCGCAGCAGCTCGAGGTGGACCACGCCGCTCGTGACGATCGCGTGCTCCCGCGCTGCCGCGCCCTCCAGCCACGAGGCCAGCAGGTGCAGCTCCGTCTCGATGCGCTCCGGGTCGGTCGGGAAGTACAGGACGCGCCCGGTCGAGCCGTCCTGCACGGCCTGCGCCGTCCGTCGGATCTCGCCGGCGTGCTCCGGCGCCACCAGCCCCACGGTCAGTCGGCGATGCAGCTCCCTCAGGCTGTCGACCGGATCGGTGAAGAGCCCGGGCGCGAGGTCGTGGGAGAGGGTCGCGTCGCGTACCCCGCGGAACTCGAGGGCGCGCACGCGCGGGTCCTCGTCCTCGAAGGTCGCGAACGCGTCGAACCAGCTCCCCGAGCGACGCCCCCCGGCCACGACGTCGGCCACGACCTCGTCGGCCAGCGCGAGGTCCGGGGCCTCGTCGAGCCTGGCGCCGTCGAGCCGCAGTGACGACACGCAGG
>JBFHRB010000208.1:0-5987 GCA_041591915.1 Nitriliruptorales bacterium | reverse complement strand
GGCCTCGGGGTCGTTGGCGAACTGGTCGAGCAGGCCCAGGATCACGCTCTGGGCGCGTGGGAGCCGCGCGAGCTCCTGCTCGCCGCGCTCCAGGAAGACCATGTACTCCGCGATGCGAGGCCCGTCGAGGAACTGCTCGCCGGCCGTGAACCGCATCTCCTGCGTGCCGTCCGGCTTGCTGAGGACGAGCCGGCCCGGCACGTCGATCGTGAGGCCACCCGTACGCGCGAACATCGACGCCCACCCCTGCTCGCTGATGCCGATGGTGTGGTCGACGTCGATGCCCATGAGGTTGTCGACCGTCGCGTCGAGGAGTGGGCCCTCCCCGAACGCGTACGCCTGGTTGACCTGCAGCAGCCCGTGCCCCGGGATGTCGGCGACCGTGCGCGAGGGGACGAAGACGGCCGTGGCGTCCTCGGTCGCTCGGTCGTAGGCGAGGATCACGATCAGCGACGCACCCGCTGAGGGGTCGGCCTCGTCGAAGGTCGCGAGCAGCGCCGAGGTCTGGCGGTCCTCGAAGACGAGCACCGGCTCGTCGTCGTCGACCACCTCGTCCGGCTCGCGGTTCGCCACGAGGACCGTCGCCCCGTAGACGAGGAGGCCGGCGAACCCGATCGCGCCGACGATGGTGCCGATCAGCCGGGCGAGGGCCATGCGCTTCTGCCGACGTCGCGCGCGCTTTCGGCGCCCCGCAGTTGACCTGCGCGGGCGGGGGGTCGTCGACTCGCCCGTCGCGCCCGAGGCGCCCTCGAGGACATCGTTGCTCATGCGGCGGCTCCGTACAGGCCGTGCTCGCGGACGTAGGCGATCACGTTGTCGGGAAGGTGGTACCGGACCGGCCGGCCCTCGGCGAACCGGCGACGGAGGTCGGTCGACGAGATCGCGACGTCGGGGATCGTCAGCAGGTCGATGCGGTCGTCGCCGGTCACCTCGACGGGGACGTCGTAGCCCGCCCGGTTGACGGCCACGAAGCGCGCCAGCGCCAGCACCTCGTCGACCCGATGCCACTTCGGCAGGAGGGCTGCCGCGTCGGCGCCGAGCAGGAACACGAGGTCGTCGTGGCCCTCGTCGTGGAGGTCGCTGAGCGTGTCGAACGTGTAGGTCGGCCCGTCGCGCTCGACCTCGCGGGTGTCGACGACGAACGCCGGGTCGTCGGCCGTGGCCAGCCGGGCCATGGCCACGCGGTGAGCCGCGGGCGTGGTCCCCTCCTTCATCCACGGGTCGCCGGCGACGAGGAACCGGACCTCGGCGAGGTCGAAGGCCTGGCGCGCCTCGCTGGCCACCACGAGATGGCCGTGGTGGGGAGGGTCGAACGTGCCTCCGAGGAGGCCGATGGTGCCGGCCATGCGACGAGGCTAACGGCCACGCTCCTCCGCACCCCCCAACCCGCCCCACCAGCACGGCGGGGTGTCGCGTCCGTTGCGCGCACGGTGGTAGGACAGGGGCGTCGAGACGCAACCTCGCACGGTCCGACGGCGTGTCACTCAGTGACGGCGCAGAACCGACCGACCGAGGTGTCTGCCGTGACCAGGACGATGACGAGGGGACCCGGTGTGAGCACCAGCGCCACGCCAGCCTCCTTCCACAGCTTCTACCGACAGCACGTGCAGGGCGTGATCGCCCTGGGCCTGTCGATGACCGGCGACCGCGGCGTCGCCGAGGACATCGCGCAGGAGGCGTTCACCCGCGCCTACCGCGACTGGGACCGCGTCGGCACGTACGACAACCCGGGCGCCTGGGTGCGCCGCGTGGCGTCGAACCTCGCGATCTCGCGCTGGCGGCGGATGAAGTCGGAGGCCAGGGCGCTGATGCGGCTCGGCAACCGGCCCGAGGCACCGCACGAGCTCCAGCCACGCGACGAGGAGTTCTGGGCCGCCGTCCGTGGACTGCCCGACCGCCAGGCCCTCGCGCTGGCCCTGCACTACGTCGAGGACCTCCCGGTCGCCGAGATCGCCGAGATCCTCGAGTGCGCCGAAGGCACCGCGAAGTCCCTGCTCCACCGCGGCCGCAAGGCCCTCGCCGACCAGCTCGGCCTCGACACGACGGAGGTGGCCCGATGACCGCCGACCTCGACACCCGCGCCCGCCAGGCCGCGGACGCCATGAAGACCTCCGCGGCACGCTCGGACACCGACGCGCTGCTCGCCCGGATCGAGGGCCGCTCCCCCGAGCGGCCCCGCTGGGTCGTCCCGGCCGTCGCCCTCGGCGCGACCGCCGCCGTCGTTGCCGGCGCCGTGGTCGGCCTGCCGCGCGTCCTCGACAGCCAGCCGCAGGTCCCCGACGTCGTCCAGACGCCACCGGAGGTCACGCCGACGGACGGCGAGACCGGCACCGGCGACCCGACCCCCGGCCGGACCCGGCTCGCGGCCGGCACGCCGATCGACCTCGGCGACGGGTTCGCCACCGGCATCTCGCCTGACGGCACCCACGCCTACGTCTCCGTCATCGTGTCACCCGACGGCGGCTGCGAGGGCGGGCCGGTCTCCGAGACGCGGCGGATCGAGATCGCGACCGGCGCCGTGCGCGAGCTCGGCGAGGGGCTCGCGACCGATGGCCGGATCATCGCTCGCAACGGTCGAGCGTTCGTCCTCGAGCAGTGCGAGGAGTTCGCGAACCGGATGCTCGTGGCCGACCAGGCTCCTGACGGGAGCCTGAGCAACATCGTCGAGATCCCGTTCGAGCAGCCCACCGACGGCCTCGGCCTCTTCGGGGCACGTTGGAACGCCGACGCGACGGCGATCCTGGCTGTCCGCCAGCCGGGTGCAGACGGGGCGCAGGTCGTCGAGTGGGACCCGCTGACCGGCGAGGAGACGGTCATCGAACTCTGGCCGCGAGCCTTCTCCGCCGGCCAGCTGCCCAACGGCACCTACGTCATCGCCGGCCAGGACGGCGTCACGATCCGGTGGTCGTTCGACGACGTCTCGACGCTCGCGGGGTTCAACGACTTCGCGATCGCCGAGAACGGGACGCTGCTGGTCACGTCGACGCAGGGCGGCCCGGACCACGGCGTGATCGCCTACATCCGCACGCCGGACACGCCCGAGGACAACCAGCTCGGCCCGTTCGTGAGGCTCAGCGACAAGCCCTCGTGGTCCCCGGCGATCGCCGCCGACGGCAGCGTTGCAGCCTTCGAGGGTGCCGTTGATGTCGACGGTGGCCCGCCGACCAAGGTCACGGCCATCAGTCTCGGGGATGACCGCAGCGAGCTCGTGGTCTCCGAGGGCGGCTTCGGCCAGGTGTTCGTCGCCCCGGCAGGCACGGGCGTGCTCACGACCGAGGGCACTGGGGGCGAGGCCGCCACGTTCTCGGCCGTGTGGACCCCGCTCGTGCGCTCGACGACGACGCTGCCCCGCCCAGTCGAGGAGCCTCAGGCCGCCGAGTGCGCAGCCGAGCCCCGCGACGCGAACGTGACGGGGATCCCTGCCGCCGCAGCCGCCATGGCCGAACGGATCGCGCTCCTGGCATCCATGTGTGACGCAGAGGCGCTGGCCGACCTCGCGCTGAGCGAGGACACCAATGTCAGCTTCGGGGGCACCCCCGAGCGCGATGTCCTCGTCGACTGGATGCTCGCGGAGGCCGACACGCTGACGATCCTGCTCAGCCTCGAGCCGACCTCGCTCGGCAACGACGACCCCGTCGGCCCGATGTGGGTGTGGCCCCCGGTGTTCGCGGATGCCACCGAGGAGAACATCATGAACCTCGCGGGGACCGGCCTCTACACCGAGGCCGAGATCCGCGAGTCGATCGAGGTGATCGGCGGCTACGCCCTCTACCGGATCGGCATCACGAGCGACGGCACCTGGGCGTTCTTCGTGGCCGGCGACTGACGACCAGTCAGGCGATGCGCTCGACCCGAGACGCGTGCTATCGCTCCGCTGCGCTACGCGATGCGCTCGACGAACCCGGTGAGCTGCTTGAGGTTGCGGACCTCGACCATCTCGTCGCAGTACCTGGCGTAGCTGTACGCGACCGAGTCCCCGGTCCCCCAGAACTGCATCGGCTCGGGGTTGAGCCAGAAGACCCGGCGTGCCTTGTGCTGGAGGTCCTGCAGGACCCACGCGTTGGTGGCCCGGTAGTTGTTGCGGGCGTCGCCGAGGACGATGACGGTCGACTTCGGTGACACGTCCTTGCTGTACTCCTCGTGGAAGCGGCTGAAGGAGTGGCCGTAGTCGGAGTGGCCGTCGAACCAGACGAGGTCGGCCTCGCTGATCATGCGCTTCATCGCGACCTGGAAGTCGCCCGTCTCGAACAGGCGGGTGACCTCGTCGAGCGTGTCGATGAACGCGTAGGACCGGACCTTCGAGAACTGCTCCTGCAGCGTGTAGACGAGCATCAGCGTGAACCGCGCGAACGAGGCCACGGACCCCGACACGTCGCAGAGGATGTGCAGCTCCGGCTTGTGGGGCTTGCGCGGCTTGAACGTGGGGTCGAACGGCACCCCGCCGGTCGACATCGACTTCCGCACGGTCTTGCGGACGTCGAGCTTGCCGTCCTTGCCGTGCTTGCGCTTCACCGAGACGCGCGAGGCGAGCTTGCGGGCCAGCGGGCGGATCTGTGCGCGCATCTCGGCCTGCTCCACCGCCGAGAGCCGGAAGAAGTCGACCTCCTCCAGCGGCGGGCGGACCATCCGATCGGCGACCTGGTCGGCACCGCGCTGCTCGGCCGCGCGCCGACGGATCTCGGCCTCGACCTCCTCGCGGAACATCCGCATCCGCGCCTCGAACTCATCACGGAGCAGCCGCTCCTCGAGGGCGGTGCGGTCCTCGCCGTCGTCGAACTGCTGGCGCATCAGCTCGTCGAGGATCTGGTTGATGTCGATGGCGCGGAACACCCGGTACTGGAAGTACGACTCGCCGCCGTCGCGCCCCTGCACCCGGCCGAACTGCTCGACGGCGAGCTGGGCGAGGCGGCGGATCGCGGACTCGTCGCCCTCCATGAGCTGGCGGATCAGCTCGCGGAGGTAGTCCTCCTGGTCGATGTCACCGTCGGCGTTCGGCTCGAGGTCGAGGTCGGAGGTGTCGGGCGTCTCGCCGCGGCGCTTCGGGAAGTAGATCTCGAACAGGTCGTCGAAGGCCCGCCGGTGCGTGTGGTTCTTGATCGTGAGGGCCGCGAGCGCCTCGCGCAGCTGCGGACGGTCGACGAGCTCGATGTGGCGCAGCGCCTCGAAGGAGTCGATGCCCTCGCTGAGCGCGATCTCGACACCCGAGCGGCGGAGGGCGTCCTCGAAGTCGAGGAGGCGCTGGAGGAAGCCGTTGAGGGGCGGCTCCCCCTCGAGCATCACGGCGTGGTGGCGGTCCATCAGCGATCCGTCCTCGGCGTCAGCGCCTCCGTCAGTTCATCTCCGGGCGCGGCGGCAGCTTCAGGTGCTGCTCGGCCTTGTCCATGTCCTGGCGGTACTTGAGCAGCACGTTCATCGTCCCGCGCGCCACGTTCTCGTCGACCGCGTCGAACCCGAGCTCGAGCAGCGTGCGCGTCCAGTCGAGCGTCTCCGAGATGCTCGGGGGCTTCTTCAGCTCGAGCTGTCGCAGCGACCGCACGACGCGGACGAGCTGGTCCGCGAGCGCCTCGGGGGCGTCGGGGACGTGGGTGAGCACGATCTGCTTCTCGCGCTCGACGTCCGGGTAGTCGATGTAGAGGTAGAGGCACCGCCGCTTCAGCGCCTCGCTCAGCTCGCGCGAGTTGTTCGACGTCAGGACCACGAACGGGTGCCGCGTCCCGGTGACGGTCCCCAGCTCGGGCACGGTCACCTGGAAGTCGCTGAGGATCTCGAGCAGCAGCGCCTCGAACTCGAAGTCGACCTTGTCGACCTCGTCGATCAGCAGGACCGCGTCGCGCTCGGAGCGGAGGGCCCGCAGCAGCGGGCGCTCGAGCAGGTAGTCCTCACCGAAGATGTCGTCCTCGATGGCGTCCCAGCCCCGGTCCTTGTCGGCCTGGATGCGCAGGAGCTGCTTCTTGTAGTTCCACTCGTACAGGGCCTTGGCCTCGTCG
>JBFHRB010000207.1:0-6011 GCA_041591915.1 Nitriliruptorales bacterium | reverse complement strand
GACGCCGGTCGTGTCGCTGTCCATGAGGAACGAGATGGTCCCGGTGGGCGCGGCGACCGTGGCCTGCGCGTTGCGGAACCCGTGCAGGGCACCCAAGCCCAGGGTCTGGTCCCAGTCCTCCACGGCGGCCGCGTACAGCCCGTCGGGCACCAGCGCGGCATCCACGTCGGCGAGCGCGTCGCGGTGCTGCTGCATCACGCGCTGCATGGCTTCGGCGTTCGGTGCGTAGCCGGCGAACGGGCCCATGGCCGCAGCGATCACGGCCGAGGTCCGGTAGGCGTGGCCGGTCAGCACCGCGGTCACGGCACTCGCGAGCGCACGGCCCTCCTCGGAGTCGTACGGCAGCCCGAGCGACATCAGGAGGCCACCGAGGTTGGTGTAGCCGAGGCCGAGCTGGCGGTAGGCGCGAGCGTTGGCGCCGATCCTCTCCGTCGGGTACGACGAGTTGTCGACGAGGATGTCCTGGGCGAGGAAGACGACCTCGACGGCGCGGCGGTAGGCGACGACGTCGAACCGGCCCGCGTCGTCGAGGAAGGTCATGAGGTTGAGCGAGGCGAGGTTGCACGCCGAGTTGTCGAGGTGCATGTACTCGGAGTTGTGCACCACGACGGCCGTGTCGACGAGCCCGCTGGGGTCGGTGACGGCGAAGTTGTGGGTCCGCTCGACCTCGATGTCGTAGACCTTGACCGGCTCGGGCAGCGTGATGTGGGTGACGCGCCGGACCTCGTCGCAGCAGTCGTCGCCGACATCGTCGACACCACGCAGCGCGATGCCCCACTCGAGGTCCTGCGCCTCGACGTAGTCGCCCTGGCAGGTCAGGAAGCGGTGGTCGGGCGTGCAGCGCAGGCGCAGGCCCTGGGTGGTCTCGACCTCGACGATGTGCGTGGTCTCACCGGCGACCCAGGCGTCGAGGACCTGCACGTCCACGTGCTCGCCCGTCTCGACGTCGTAGCCGGCGACCTTCGGCAGCGGCTGGCCGGCGGCGGCCGCCTTCTCGAGGAGGTCGATCCGCATCGGGCCCTCGACGGTCTCCACGAGGGTCTCGCCGACGAAGCAGCAGGGGTTGGAGCCGTTGATGCGCCCCGACTCGGGGCAGGTGTGCCAGTCGTTGATCGTCGTGTCGTACTGGATGCCGGGGTCGGCGCAGTCCCAGGCGGCCTCCGCGATCTGGCGCATGACGTCGCGCGCCCGCTTGCGGTCGAGCACCTGGCCGTCCTTGACCGCGCGGAGCTCGTACTCGTCGTCGGCGTCGTACGCGCGCATGAACGCGTCGGTCACGCGCACCGAGTTATTGGCGTTCTGGTACTGCAGGGAGTAGCTGTCGGCGCCGCCGAGGTCGACGTCGAACCCGGCGTCACGCAGGGCCCGGGCCTTCTTCTCCTCGTTCGCCTTGCACCAGATGAAGTCCTCGATGTCGGGGTGGTCGACGTCCAGGATCACCATCTTCGCGGCGCGCCGGGTCTTGCCGCCGGAGCGGATCGTGCCGGCCGAGGCGTCGGCGCCCCGCATGAAGCTCACCGGCCCCGAGGGGTGGCCGCCTCCGGTCATCGTCTCCTTGGCCGACCGGATCGAGCTGATGTTGACGCCGGCGCCGGACCCGCCCTTGAAGATGATCCCCTCCTCGCGGTACCAGTTGAGGATCGAGTCCATCGTGTCGTCGACGCTGAGGATGAAGCACGCCGAGCACTGCGGGTCGGTGCCGTCGACGCCGACGTTGAACCACACCGGCGAGTTGAACGCGGCCTTCTGGTTGACGAGCAGGTGCTTGAGCTCCTCGTTGAAGACCTGGGCGGAGCGCTCGTCCGCGAAGTAGCCGCCTCCACGACCCCAGTCGGTGATCGTGTCGGCGACGCGGTCGACCATCTGGCGGACCGACGACTCGCGCTCGGGGGTGCCGAGCTCGCCGCGGAAGTACTTCTGCGCGACGATCGTCGTCGCGGTCATCGACCACGTCGACGGGAACTCGACGTCACGCTGCTCGAACGCCACCGAGCCGTCGCGCCAGTTCGTCAGGACGGCGTCACGCCGTTCCCAGGCGAGCTCGTCGTAGGGATGCGCGCCGTCGCGGGTGAAGAAGCGGTCGACCCGCAGGCCTCGCCCGTCGGCTCTGACGCCACCGTCGACGACGACGGCGTCGCCGGCGATCGTTGCGGCGCTACGGCCTCGTGTGCTGTCCCCGGCCCCGGCCATCGGCGATCGATCCTTCCTGCTGGCTGCCCCCGTGAGGGCCCGGTGGACGTCGGGTGACAACGAGGTGAACTTCGGCTGTCGCCCGGGTCCCGGACCCGTCGGCGGACGCTACCGCTGCCCTGTGACACGTCCACCTGCCACTTCGGGCGCCCAATCCACAGCCCCGTCCGTGCGCGGCCCGCTATCCACCGGCGACCCCTCGTCGTCCACCGCCAACGTGGCCCCGTCCACAGGATCTCCCCCGGCGTTCCACAGCAATTGGGGACCGGCGACGGATATCCCCCGTCCTTCTCCACATCTCCACACCCGCGACCCGGGCGCTATCCACACCGCTTGCCTGAGTGAGCAGCGCGCCGACCGCGCGGTCGCCCGAGGACACGCGGGCTCAGCGCACGCCTCCGGCGACCCCGTTCGACGCCACCTCGTCGGCGCTCGCACCGGGCCGACTCGGGCTACGTACGGACCACTCGGACCGCTCAGCCGCTGCCTTCCGTGGCCTCCCGGGCCGCGCTCAGCAGGGCCGCCAGCCCGTCGGGGCCGGCCTCGTCGTAGAGCACGAGGGCGGTCCGGTCGGCGAAGCCGTTGCGTTCGGCGAGCCTGCGCCCGACCTCGTCGGGCAGGCCGCTCACGCAGACGAGGTCGAGGAGCTCGCCCGGGACCTCGGCGGCCAGGTCTCCCCATCGGCCCTCACGCGTCAGCGCACGCAGCCGCGGCTGGAGCTCGCCCAGCCCATGGTGGTCGAGCATCCCGCGGTACGCCGGCGTCGAGCCGTAGAACGCGAGCTGCGCTCGCGCCCGTGCCCTCGCCGCCTCGACGCTCGCGGTGTCGTGCCCGAGGCAGACCATCGTCTGCGCGGTGACCTCCACGTCCGCACGCGGGCGTCCCGCCACGCGGAGACCACGCTCGAAGGCCGGCAGCGTGCTCGCGGCGAGGAAGTCGCGCGTGTGGAACGGGTGGACCAGCAGGCCGTCGGCCACCTCGCCGGCGACCTCCACCATCGCCGGGCCGACACCCGCCAGCACGATGCGCGGGTCACCGTGGGGGTTGGGTCCGGGGTTGAAGAACGGGGTCATCAGGGTGTGCCGGTAGAACTCGCCCTCGAACCGCAGGGGTTGCCCGTCCGACCAGCTCCGCCAGATCGCGCGCACGGCGAGGACGAACTCACGCATCCGCTCGGTCGGACGCGACCAGGGCATCGAGAACCGGCGCTCGATGTGCGGCCGGATCTGCGACCCGAGGCCGAGCGTGAACCGCCCCGACGAGATGCGCTGCAGGTCCTGCGCGTCCTGCGCGACGGTCATGGGGTTGCGGGCGAACGCCACGGCGATCGCGGTCGACAACTGCAGCCGCTCGGTCGCCTGCGCGGCCAGGACCAGTGGCAGGAACGGCCCGTGCGGCCCCTCGAACGAGAACGTGCCGTCGAGTCCGAGCGCCTCGATCTCGGCCGCTCGTGCGCCCGCGTCCTCGAGCGCCGCGATCAGCCCGAGCTCGAACTCCACCAGCCACCCCGCGCACACTCGGGGCCGGTCGAGGTCCGTCGCGCTCCACCCGGCCCGGACCCGACGACCCGGGCCCGCGCGCAGCGTAGGAGTGCAGCGCGCTCATCCCGTCAACGGAGAACGGGCCGGTCGTCAGAGGACCGCCGGGCCGATGACGAAGGCGAGCGGGTCCGCTCCGACGGCAACCGCGTCCGCCATGCGCTGCACCGCCTCCGGGCCCACGTGGCCCAACTCGGGGGCGAGGAGCTCACGTCGCCGCGCCTCGGCCGGATCGAGGAACCCGACGGTGATGACCACGCCGCGGGTCGCGCCGGTCTTCTTGAAGCTGAGGAACGCGCGGCTCTGCGCCTCCTGCATGGTGTGCGACGTCGAGGGCTGCACGACGACCACGGCCTCGTCGCCCACGACGAGCACGTCGCCCTGCACCTGGACGGGCTGGCGACCCGCCTCGAGGATGGCCCGTACGACGTCGACGATGTCCTGCGGCTCCCGGATGCTCGCCCGGACGGCGGGTGGGAGGTCGAACGCGTCGGCGAGCGGGCGGTCTGGATGTTCGAGCTCGCCGGGCTCGAAGCGGATCGCCGGCCGGGACGACGTCACGTCGGCCGAGCGGACAGCCGACGGCGCGTGGTGGCGGGACTCCGGCCGTCCGGGCGGTGCGGCGACGTCTCCCTCGCCGTCACCAGCTACCACCCCACCGGTGGGCGGCGCGGCCGGCGCCGACGACGGCGGACGCCGGCGGACGCGGACGAGCTCCACGTCGTCCAGCGAGACGACGGTGAGCTCCTGCACGTCCGGGTTGGCGTCGAGCGTGCGTGACACGAGTTCCTGGGCGAGGCGCTGGACCGCCTTGTCATCCGGATCGACCCCGCGCACCTCGAGCACGACCCTGGCATCACGCGCCTCGAGCAGCGGAACGGCCGCCTTGCGGGCCGGCTCCGTCTCACGGTCGTCCGTCGTCGCATCGACGACGCGGCGGACGAGCCAGATCAGGCCCACCACCACCGCCGCGAGGGCGAGGGCGAGCACGAGGGCGATCAGCAGGCCTTCCATGGCACGAGCATGGCCGCCGGCCGGTCCGGGCGACAGACAGGGGCCGACACCCGCGCCGGCACGCCCACCCACCGCACCGGGCGCGCACTCGGCGCACGTTTCGTTACGTGATCATGACGTCAGCATCACTTGAACTTGACGTCGGTGTCAACTCTGGTACGACTTGAGGCGACAGGCTTGTGACCGCCTTCACAAAGCGCCCCGCGCGCCTACTCGCCACCCGCCGCACTCGACCGCCATCAGAGGAACGCCACCCGATGACCACCCTCGCCTTCGTGTTCCCCGGCCAGGGCTCACACCGCGCCGGCATGGCCAGCGCCTGGGCCGGCCAGCCCTCCGCCACCCAGGTCCTCGCCGAGGTGCGTGCCGCGACGGGGCTGGACATCGTCAACCTCGCCGACGACGCGGAGCGCTGCTCGCAGTTCACCGCTGCGGCGCAGCCGTCCATCCTCGCCGTCTCGCTCGTCGCGCTGCGTGCGCTCCAGCAGGCCGGCATCCAGCCCGACTACGTGGCGGGCCACAGCCTCGGCGAGATCAGCGCCGCGGTCGCGGCTGGCGCGCTCACGACGAAGCAGGCCGCGGAGATCGTCCTGTACCGCTCGCGCGCCATGGCCGCCGGCTGTCTCGCCATCCCCGGCACGATGGCCGCCGTCGTCGGCGTGGAGGCGCTGCTGGTCGACCGCATCGTCGAGCGCCTCGAGGACGTGGTCGTCGCGAACGAGAACGCCCCGGGCCAGACGGTCATCGCCGGCTCGACCGAGGGCATCGAGGCCGCTGCCGCCGAGCTGCGCGAGGCTGGTGCTCGCGTCCTGCCGCTCGCGGTCGAAGGTGCCTTCCACTCCCCCGCCATGACCCCTGCCGTGTCCGCCGTGGCCACAGCGCTCGCCCGGACCGGCCTGGGAACCCCACGCACCCCGGTCATCTCGGGCGCGACGGCACGGGTCACCACCACGGCTGACGAGCTCCGGCGCAGCCTCGTCGACGGCGTCATCTCGCGGGTCCGCTGGGTCGGCGTGCAGGAGCGCCTCACCGACCTCGGCGTCGACACCGTGATCGAGGTCGGGCCGGGCAACGTCCTGCGCGGCCTCGCCCGGCGTGCCATGCCGGGTGTCCGCGTCATCAACGTCGCCACGCCGGACGACGTCGCCGCTGCCGTCGAGCAGCTGCGCGACGCCGAGCTCGTCACCACCACCGCCTGACACCGAGGAGATCCACCATGGGCGCCATCATTCCCGCCGGCGCGGTCGTCACCGCACCACGCGACGGCCG
>JBFHRB010000206.1:0-6029 GCA_041591915.1 Nitriliruptorales bacterium | reverse complement strand
GGGAGGTGTGGCTCGGCCTCGGGTCCGAGGTCCTTGGAGAGGTGGCGCCAGAGCGCCTCGCGCACCGTCTCGCCGTAGAGGACGCGACCACTGACGATGGCCCGGCTGATCGTTCCGTCGGCCTTGGCGCGCAGCAGGAGCCCGACCTTGGTGACCCGGCCGAGATGGTCGAGCCGGACGGGCACCGCTTCGACGTACACGAGCGGGACGCGGTCGCGGATGTACCGCAGGTCCTCCTCGTGCAGCCAGCCGGGCGCGGTGTCGATGTCCTGCAAGCTCACGTGCGCTGGCCCTTCGTCCGATACCCGGCAGCGTCCCGTGCCAAGTGTGGCAGGGCTGCGGCCGCGATGAGGCTCACTCGTGCCAGGTGCGCTGTGGCTTCCAGTCCAGCAGCGAGCGCGACTTCCGGGTGTCGAGCAGGCTCCTCCAGCCCGGGAGGGTCCCCACGACGGCGACCTCCGGCCACTGTGTCGCGACGACGACCGAGGTCTCGTCGTCCGCCGTCGAGTCCGCCCCCGCCACCATGATGACCGTGAACGGGTCGCTCATCCTCGCGTCGACCGCCCGGGCCAGCGCGTCGGCGAGGTCGTCGACGTAGATGTGGCCGTGCAGAGGGTCGTCGCCCCGGATCGGCTCCTCAGGCGAGTACCAGATGGATGGCGCGCGCACGGCCACGGCCTGCGGACCGCCTCGCCTGGCGGCGCCGCGAACCACGTCCTCGGCGGCCAGCACGAGGGCAGAGACGCCGTCGTGCGGCCCGACGGGGTGGGCTTCGTCGACCGGTAGCCGAACGGGCTCGAACGGCGGCGATTCGACGGGCCGGTCGAGGTGGCCGAGCACGCGGAGGTCGCTCGCGAGGACGAGGCGGCCGGGGCCGCCGGCGTCGATGCTCGTGGCGAGGGCCACCAGGGCGGTCAGGTCCTCGGGGGTCTCGATGCCGCCGAGGTGGACGACCGCGTCGCAGCCGTCGGTCGCCCATGCCCACTCGTCTGGCGAGTGGGGCGAGCCGACGGCCACCTCGTCGGCATGCTCGCCGAGGGCGTCGGCCGACGGGGCGTACCCGCGCACGCGGTGGCCGGCTGCGCGGAGGCTCCGCGCGGTCGGCGCGAAGAGCCGGGAGGTCGGGGGAGTGAGGAGGACTCGCATCGCGCGGAACGTAGCGGAGCGATACGAACGCGCGGTCAGCCGACCGGCGCGGCGCCGTGCTTCGCGCGCTTCGCCGAACGTGCTCGCGTCGTCGCGTCGAGGTCGACCTTGCGGAGTCGGATCGTCGCGGGGGTGACCTCGACGGCCTCGTCGGCGCGGATGAACTCCAGCGCCTGCTCGAGCGAGAGCCTCCGAGGTGGGGCCAGGCGCACCAACTCCTCGCCGCTCGCGGCGCGGTGGTTGGTGAGCTTCTTCTCCTTCGTCACGTTGACGTCGATGTCCTCGTTGCGACTGTTCTCGCCCACGACCATGCCCTCGTAGACCTCGGTGCCCGGCTCGACGAAGAAGTCGCCCCGGTCGGCGAGTGCGAGGAGCGCGTGTGAGGTCGCCGCGCCGGTCCGGTCGGCAACGAGGGATCCCGAGGGGCGCGTCAGGATCTCGCCCATCCACGGTGACCAGGAGTCGAACGTGTGGTGGAGGATGCCGGTCCCGCGTGTCTCGGTGAGGAAGCGCGTGCGGAACCCGATGAGGCCGCGGGCAGGCACGAGGTACTCGACGCGCGTCCAGCCGCCGTCGCCACTCGCGACCATCTTCTGCATCTGGCCCTTGCGCTGGCCGAGCAGCTGCGTCACGGCACCGACGTGGTCCGTCGGGACGTCGATGCTGAGGTACTCCATCGGCTCGTGGATGACGCCGTCGATCTCGCGGGTGACGACCTCGGGCTTGCCGACGGTGAGCTCGAAGCCCTCCCGCCGCATCGTCTCGACGAGGACCGCGAGTTGCAGCTCGCCACGGCCCTGGACCTCCCAGGCATCGGGACGCTCGGTCGGCAGGACCCGGATCGACACGTTGCCGATCAGCTCCTGGTCGAGGCGGTTCCTCAGCAGGCGCGCGGTGAGCTTGTCGCCGTCGCGTCCGGCCAGCGGGGACGTGTTGATGCCGATGGTCATGCCGAGGCTCGGCTCGTCGACGGTGATCGCCTCGAGCGGACGAGCGTCCTCGGGGTCGGCGAGCGTGTCGCCGATCATCACCTCGGGGATGCCGGCGACGGCGATGATCTCACCGGGCCCGGCCTCCTCGGCCGGGACGCGCTCGAGCTGCTCGGTGACGAACATCTCCGTCACCTTGACCCGCTCGGTGGTGCCGTCGACGCGGCACCACGCGACCTGCTGGCCCTTGCGGATCGTCCCCTGGTGGACCCGGCAGATGGCGAGGCGCCCCACGTAGGCCGAGGCGTCGAGGTTGGTGACCTGCGCCTGCAGCGGGTGGTCCGGGTCGTACGTGGGTGCCGGGATCGTCTCGAGGATGGCCTCGAACAGCGGCTTGAGATGGGCGCCAGCGACGGCGAGGTCCGTGGTCGCGGTGCCCTCCCGCGCGTTGGTGTAGAGGATCGGGAACTCGATCTGGTCGTCGTCGGCGCCGAGGTCGATGAACAGCTCGTACACCTCGTCCACGACCTCGCCGATGCGGGCGTCGGGGCGGTCGATCTTGTTGACGATCAGGATGATCGGCAGGCGGCGCTGGAGGGCCTTGCGCAGGACGAAGCGCGTCTGGGGGAGCGGGCCCTCACTCGCGTCGACGAGGAGGCACACGCCGTCGACCATCGTGAGCCCGCGCTCGACCTCGCCGCCGAAGTCCGCGTGGCCGGGTGTGTCGATGATGTTGATCTTGGTCTCGCCGTAGTGCACCGAGGTGTTCTTGGCGAGGATGGTGATGCCCTTCTCGCGCTCGAGGTCGTTCGAGTCCATGACCCGCTCGGCGACCTCCTGGTTCTCGCGGAAGGCACCCGACTGCCACAGCATGGCGTCGACCAGGGTGGTCTTGCCGTGGTCGACGTGGGCGATGATGGCGATGTTGCGCAGGTGGGCGCGCACGAGCATGTCGGTACCTGAGGTGGGGAGAGACCGCGCAGCACGTGGGACGGCGCGCGAGGGAGACCCGCAGAGCGTACCTCCGGCCGGTCGGCCGGCACGGGCGGGGCGCAACCTCCGCGCGCATCGCTCGTTGCGCTTCCAGAGGAGGGTTCTCCGCCACCAGCGGCGAAGTCCTCGCTACCGACACCCCTTCTCGAGGTACCCCGATGCGTCGTCCCCTGTCCTTCTCCCTCGCCGCCATCGCTGCATCCGCCGTCATCGCCGCTCCGGTGGCAGCAACCGCGCAGACGGCCTGCACCCCCGGTGAGCACACCCTGTCGAACGAGACCGTCACGTCCCCCGACGGGACGGTCATCGCCATCACGGTGATGCGTCCAGGGATCGCGGACTGCCGTGACGTCGCCGTCGTCATGCACGGCCACGGGTGGTCGGGTTCGCGTGCCAAGGCCCTCGACTCGGGCCTCGCCTACGGCCTCAATGCCACCGAGGTGCTCGACGCCGGGTACGCCGTCGTGTCGGTCGACGCGCGTGGGCACGGTGACTCCGGCGATGTCGCCCAGGCGATGCAGCCCGACAAGGAGATCACCGACTACCCGGCGATCATGACCTACCTCTCGACGCTCGACTGGGTCCTCGCGGACACCGACTCCGGCCTCGCCAACGACATCGTCGTCGGCGGTCTGGGCGGTTCCTACGGCGGTGGTTGGCAGACGATGACCTCGATCTTCGACGACCGCATGGACGCGCTCGTCCCGCAGATCACCTGGCACAACCTCGCCCACTCGCTCTCGCCCAACGGCGTGCCGCGCACCGCGTGGCTCACGCTGCTCAACGCTGGCGGCAACGCCTCGGCGCGCCCTGACCCGCGCCTCAACGAGTGGTACACCGAGGGCGTCGCCACCGGCTCCACGCCCGCGGCGGCCGAGGAGCAGTTCCTGCGCGGTTCGCCGTTCAGCTACACCGACCGGCTGGACACGCCGGCGATGTACATCTCGGGCCTGCCCGACACCCTCTTCACCGTCAACGAGGCGCTGGACAACTACCTCACCACGGTCGCCAACGACGCCGACTCGTGGCTCATCGGCATCCAGAACGGCCACATCCTGCCGGGCGTGCAGCCCACCGGGGTCGGCGCGCCCGCCCGGTCCGCCATCGACCACTGCGCGACCGACCTCGGCCACCTGATCCTCGACTTCTACGACACCTACCTCCTGCAGGACGCGGCAGCAGAGGCGCGCCTCGCACGGTTCCCGGAGATCGCCCTGGGGACGGAGCAGGGCCGCTGCGCCGTCGCCGACGCGTGGCCGGTCGAGGAGTCGCGCACCGACGTGGAACTGCCCGGCTTCGTCGTCCCGCAGGGCTCCGCGAGCCTGATGCTGCCGCTGCTCAACGCGGCCGAGGAGACCACGATCGCCGGCGTCCCGACCTTCTCGGCGAACGTGCCGCTGCCGTCGTCGGGCAACCGGATGTTCCTGTCGCTGGCCGCCGGCTCGCCGGACAACTTCCGCCTGATCGACGACCAGGTCACGCCGTACGAGGTCCCGGTCGGTGAGTCGGGCGACATCGCCTTCGACCTCGCCGCCGTCTCGACGACGCTGGCGGCGGGCGAGCAGCTGTTCCTGCGGATCGAGGGCCAGAACCTCGACCAGTTCGCCGGCATGCAGTCACGTTCGGGATCGGCGCTGGCCATGCAGGGCATCACGGTGTCCCTGCCGGTCACGACGCAGGTGGTCGACGCGTTCGACACGACGCGCCCCGAGGGCACCGTCGCGACGCCGCCGGCGCCCGCCGCACCGGTGGCACCGGCCGCAGCCCCCGCGAGTGCCGAGAACCTCCCGGCCACGGGCGGTGGCCTGGCCGCGTTCGGGCTGCTCATGCTCGGCGGTGCAGGCGTCCTGCTCCGCCGCCGCGTGGGCTGACCCGACGGCCGCCGATCCCTGAACGCCGGGAGCGGGTGATCCAGGGGGATCGCGGATCGGCTCGCCGGGCACCGGTCGTGCCGTCGGAGCGACTCGGAATCGTGTGGCGTGCGAGGCCGGGTTCGACGCAGTTGCCCGGCGTTGCTCCATTGGGGATGCTGCAGGGGACCGCACAGTTCCGTGAGAGCAGTTCTCGATGGACCGCAGCTGATGACTGGATCGGCTCGTCTCGCGGCTTCGTCAGCGATCGCCGGTGCGCTGGTGGGCATCGCCATCACACCGTTCATGGCCGCTGCCTGGGCCTACAAGCCCGGGGTCGTGTGGGACAACCTGCCGATGCTCGAGCGGACGGTTGGCCCAACGCTCGAATCCTGGGGCGCCTTGACCTTCGGAGCCGGCCGAGAGTTCGCGGCGGACGGAAGGGTTGTCGCCGAGTCAACGCCCTACGAGGTGTATGGCAAGGCGTTCTTCCTCGTCTACCTGCTCATGCTGCCGGTCGTGCACCACACGCATGAGCTGCGCTCGAGACAACGCCCCTCCCCGTGGGAGTCCAGGACGTGGCGCGCCATGTGGGTCGCCCTGATCGTCGCCGGTCTGGGCGATGCGGTGTCGTACTGGGGCGTGTCGCTACTGGAGCCGCTCGGGACGTTGCTCTGGCGTGTCGGATTCCTCGCCGAGGTGCTCGCTGTGCTCGTCGTCCTCCTTGCCACGACCGGCTACGGGGTCGTCGCGATGCGCCGCAGGGACCTCCCCGTCTGGGCTGCCGGGCTACTTGCTGCCATCGTCCCCATCGTGGCCGTGACGCTGTGGGGCGTATCGAGCTACGTACCCAACGCCGTGGTGGTGCCGCTGAGCCTCATCTGGGCAGCCATCGGGATCTGGCTCGTCACGAGCAGTCCTGCGCGACCACGGACACTCAACACCTGACCCGCTCCCCGACGGGCGTGAGGGTCACGCGGATCGACTTGCTCGCCGGGGTGTTCGACGTGCGGGCGACCTCGGTGACGGGGACGAGCACGTTCGCCTCCGGGAAGTACGCCCCGGCACACCCGACGGGGATGTCGTAGGCCACGGCGACGAAGCGGCGAGC
>JBFHRB010000205.1:0-6045 GCA_041591915.1 Nitriliruptorales bacterium | reverse complement strand
CGGCTGCGAAGCCGGCATGTGGACGATCCGGGCCGCACCCCGGTCACCGGGGTCGAAGCCCCAGGCCTGCTGTGTCGGCTCGTAGAAGAAGGCGAGGCGGCCGGTCGACGGCAGGGGCGCGATGTCGGCCACGTGGGCCAACTCCGCGAGGTCGAGCAGGCAGATGAAGGTGAGTGGGCGATCACCCCACGCCGGCCACGTCACGTCGTCGGGGAGGAGCGGCACTCCCCCGAGGCGTGAGCCCGACGAATCCGGTGGGGCGGCCCCATCCGTCCGCAGGGCGAGCGCGGGACGGACGAGTTGCCGGAGCGACTGCAGGGCAGCCTCGCCGAGCCCTGCGTCCCGCAGGCGCCGTTGCAGCGCGTCGTCGTCCATCGGCGCGACCGTACCCTCCGCGGCTGCCATGCTGATCCGACCCGTCGAGCCCGCCGAGTACGACCGCGTGGGCGCGCTGACCGTCGCGGCCTACGAGGTCGTCGGCGCGATGAGTCCGGAGTACCGGGAGGTGCTCCGCGACACCGCCAGCCGCGTGGGGATCGACGGCGGCGAGGTCCTCGTGGCGATCGAGGAGGGCGTGGTCCTCGGCTCCGTGGCCCGTTCGATCGGCCCGAGCGAGCTGTTCGAGTACGACTTCCCGTCCCAGGGCGACTGCGGGTTCCGGATGCTGGCGGTTGCTCCAGAGGCCTGGGGCCGGGGCGTTGGCAGTGCACTCGTGGACCACTGCCTCGCCGCGTTCGACGCGGCTGGCTGCACGCGCGCCACCATCACGTCGATGACGTGGATGACCCGCGCTCACGCGATGTACGAACGCCGGGGCTTCGTCCGCTGGCCAGAGCTCGACGTCACCTACCCATCGGGCGTCGGCTGGTGCTTCACCAAGCCGTTGCGCGGCTGACCATCACGGGATCGACACCGTGAAGTCCACCGTGTCACTCGCCGTCCCGCCCGAGAACGTGCGAACCTCGAGCTCGTCGGTATCGCACTGGCGGGCGCCCTCCCTCGTCTGCCAGTAGGCGGCGAGGTCGTTGCCGATGCTTCCGCCCCATTCCGGGGTGACGTGGACGACCGCATCGGCGAGGTTGGTGCCAGCAGCCAGTGTCAGGCAGTAGATGCCGGGGCCGATGTTGCGGACCGCGCTGACACCGTCAGCGCGCTCGAGTCGCGGCTCGATGCCGCTGACAACCAACGCCTGCGCACGCGATGACGGCGCATCGACCGAGACGTAGAGCGACCCGAACTCCGCGGGCAGGGCCGCCAGAGCAGCAGCGGTGTGTTCACGGGTCGCGCCACCGACCCGCCGCGTGGCGTAGCCCATCTCCTCGACCGCGGCCTTGACCGCGTCGCTGAGTGCCGCCGTTCCCCCGGCGATGATCACCAGTTCGGGCCCGAAGTCCGTCAAGCCGTCGCGAGCCGGCTGGTTGAGCGAGTTCGTCGAGGTCAGGAGGACGATCCCCCCGAGCTGACCCGCAACGGACGAGGCGGCCAGCGCATCGACGGGGTTGTCCGATCGCGCCAGGACGGCGATGCGAGGCGGGGCCTCGCCACCCGCGTCCACCGCGGTCACGAGCACGGCCGTCAGCAGCAGGAGCGCGCCAAGGGCGACGACCGGCAGGAGGATGCGTCGCGCGTTCGTCTGGACCGCCCCCATGATCAGACCGGCTTGTTCGCGACGACGTCCCAGCCGCGCTTGATGGGCGCGCCGAGGGATCCATCCGGGTTCTGCGGCCAGTACGTCATGGTGATCTTGTTGTAGTAGAAGGCGACCTCCTCGGTGGGCCGCTCCCCGGCGGATCCGGCGGCGTGGAACGAGGACACGCCGACACCGTCGAGGTCGATCTTGAGATACGTCTGGGGGATCTCGACGCTCGGCGCCTTGAAGGACAGCGTCACCGTCCCGCGCGCGGTCGAGCCGTCAGCGGCGCGCAGGAACAACAACGGCGATGACCGGTCCGTCGACTTGGAGATGGTGAGTTCGCTGAATCGCGGCGACGACTGCTCCCGCGCGCCGGAGTTGTTCACCCCACCGCTCGAGGTGGACACGCCCCAACTCCACGCCAGGATGTCGATCTCGTCCTCGTGTCCGGTCGCCTTGACGTCGCCGGGTATGTCGGGGATCCGCAGGTAGATCGCGCCGCCGCCCGGTTGCGCCGCCGCGAGCAGCCAGAGTTCCTCGAAGGTGACGTCGTCGTCCGACGCCCCGCCTCCGCCGGTGAGCAGCGCCGCAGCAAGTGCGAGGGCCGTGGTAACCACGAGCGCGGTACGCCAGGCCTTCCGCCCGATGACATCGACGTTGCCCATGGCGTCCCCGATCCCCTGCCGCGCGCCTGCGCGGGCCAGTCCAACCAACCAACCCTGCACAGCGCGAACCGTCAAGACAGGGCGATCCCCCACGCCGTGCCCGGCGAAGCCATCACGATCGACGCTCCTCGCGGATCTCGTGTCGGGGGCCGTTCGCCCACCAGCCATCGATGCGCGAGCGGTGGCTGTCGTCGTGGGCGCGGAACTCGACCTTCATCTCGAGGGGCCCCTCCGGCTCGATGCTGTGGAGGTTGAAGCCGTCCGCGGGCGTCGCCGCGATGACCTCCACCTCGGAGGACGAGAACCGGAAGGTCACGGTCCCACCGATGAGCGTGTAGGTCCGCGTGACGGGTTGCGCCTGGCTCGATGAGGGCGAGGGGGTCGCCGATGCACTCGGCGACGGCGAGGGTGAGGCCGGGGCCGAGGTCGCGGTTACCTCGGGCGTCGGATCGTCGCCCGGCGTCGGACCGTCATCCGGCGTCGCATCGTCGCCCGGCGTCGGACCGTCATCCGGCGTCGAGTCATCGCCCGGCGTCGGACCGTCGCCCGGCGTCGGACCGTCATCCGGCGTCGCATCGTCATCCGGCGTCGCATCGTCGTCGGGCGTCGGACCGTCGTCAGGCGTCGGACCGTCATCCGGCGTCGGGTCATCGCCCGGCGTGGCATCGGGTGACGCGTCCGGCGTCGACAGGACGACGGGGGCATCCACGACGTTGTCCGCCACCAGGCGGACGCCAGCGAAGGCGAGCGAGACCGCGAGAACGGTCGCGGTGACCCAGGCGGCGATCAGGGTGACGGTACGGCGCATCGTGGGGACTCCTCGTCGGTGCATCCACACCGTCGCAGCAACGGGCCTAACCCCGGGTTAAGCCCGGCCCAGAGCTGTGCCAAACCCCACTCCACCGGGTGGGCACGGACGTACGCTCGCCGCGTGGCCCACGTACTGCTCATCGAGGACGACGACCGCATCCGACGGTCGCTGGCTCGGCTGCTCGCGGAACGCGGCCACGAGGTCGATGCCGAGGCCGCCGGCCTGCCGGGCCTGCAGCGCCTGATCGACCGGTCGCCCGACGTCGTCGTGCTGGACCTCGGGCTGCCGGACATCGACGGCGTCGACCTGCTCAGGATGGTGCGCGCAACCAGTCAGGTCCCCGTGATCGTCGCGACCGCTCGCGATGGTGAGCGCGACATCGTGACCACGCTGGACGCTGGCGCCGACGACCACGTCGCCAAGCCGTTCTCCGCCGAACAGCTCGAGGCGAGGATCCGCGCGGTGCTGCGGCGCGCGAATGCGGGTGGCCGTGAGGCAGCGATCCACGTCGGGGACCTCACGATCGACCCCGCTGGCCGCACGGCCTCGCTCGCCGACGAGGCGCTCGACCTCTCGCGGCTCGAGTTCGACCTGCTGCTCGCACTCGCGCGACGCCCCGGCGAGGTGATCCCGCGCGGCCAGCTGTTCGCCGAGGTCTGGCGCCAGCCGTACGGGGGTGGTGACAAGACGCTCGACGTCCACCTGTCGTGGCTGCGCCGCAAGCTCGGCGAGACCGCCGCGCACCCGCGCTACCTCCACACCGTTCGCGGCGTCGGCATCAAGCTCTCGGCGCCCGACGGATGAGGCGACGGCTCGTCCTCGTCATGGGCGCCTCGACGCTGCTCGTGGCCCTCGCGTTCGTGGTGCCGCTCGGGTGGCTCGTGCAGCGCTTCGCGCACGAGCGCGCCGTCGACCGTGCACGGCAGGTGGCCACCGCGCTGACCCCGGCCCTGCTGACCGGTGAGGACGGTGGCGTCGAGATCGCCATCGCGGCGCTCGACACGCCCGGGATCACGGTCGCCATGCCCGACGGCACGGTGCTCGGTGAAGGACCGACCCTCGACGCGGCAGACCTCGAACGGGCGCGCGCGGGTGCCGCCTTCCTGGTGGAACGCGGTGGTGGGGTGCTCGTCGTCCGGCCCGTCATCCGGCCCACGGCCGGCACGGTGGTGGTTGCGGTCGAGGTCACGGCCGAGCAGCGCCGGCAGGGCGTCGCCGCGTCGTGGGCCATCCTCGCCGCCATCGGCGTCGTGATCGTGATCGGGTCGGTGCTGATCGCCGACCGACTCGCGCGGGACATCACGCGCCCCGCGGGCGACGTGGCCGCCAGCGCGCGGGCGCTCGCCGCCGGCGACCTGTCCGCGCGAGCGCCACTCACCGGGCCCGCGGAGGTGAGCGACATCGCCGTCGCCCTCAACGGGCTGGCCGCGCGCATCGAGGAGCTCCTCGCCGCCGAACGCGAAGCAGCCGCCGACCTGTCTCACCGGCTCCGCACGCCGATACAGGCCGTGCGCCTCGAAGCCGAGCGGCTGCCCAGCTCGCCCGACCGCGCCCGGATGCTGGAGACGGTCTCCGCCCTGGAGGACGCCGTCACGGATGTCATCACGCAGGTGCGCGAGCCCCGGCGCGACTCGGCCGAGGTGGACGCGGCAACGGCCGTGCGGAACCGCATGGCGTTCTGGTCGGTCCTGGCCGCAGAGCAGGAGCGGCCGCTCGACGTCGACATCGAGGACGAGGCAGCGCTGCGGCTGCCGGCCGACGACCTCGACGCCATCGTCGACGCGCTCGTCGGCAACGCGCTGGCACACACACCGGCCGGCACCCCGGTCACCGTCGCGCTGCGACGAGGCGCGGCCGGCATGACCCTCACCGTGGACGACGGCGGGCCGGGCCTGGACTCGGGTGCGCTCGACCGCGGGGCGAGCGGCGCCGGCTCCAGCGGCCTCGGCCTCGACATCGCGCGTGCAGCCGCGGGGCGCGCCGGAGGAGAGCTGCGCGTCGGCGCGAGCCCGCTCGGCGGCGCCCGAGTGGCGGTCGAGCTGCCGGATCGCCAGTAGCCTCGACGTCCATGTGCGGTCGCTACGTCTCCTTCTCCACACCCGAGCAGCTGGCTGAGGCGTTCGAGGTGGACGAGGTCAGGACCGAGGCCCTGCCCGCCCGCTACAACGTCGCACCGACCCTCGACGTCTACTCGATCATCACTCGCGAGGGCTCGCGTCGCCTCGGCACGCTGCGCTGGGGCCTCGTCCCGTTCTGGTCCAGGGACCCGAAGAAGGGGCCCTCGCCGATCAACGCCCGCCTCGACTCCTTGCTCGAGAAGCGCATGTTCAGCGACCCGTTCACCCGTGGGCGTCGCTGCATCCTTCCGGCCGACGGGTTCTACGAGTGGCGCGAGACCGGCGAGCTCACCGCCAAGGGCAAGCCGAAGAAGCAGCCCTACTACATCCACGCCAGCAGCGGCGAGCCCCTCGCGTTCGCCGGCATCTGGGGGTCGTGGCGGCCGAAGGACGACCCCGAAGCGGACCCGCTGTACTCGACGGCCATCGTCACCACGGCAGCCGAGGGGATGATGCGCAACCTCCACGATCGCATGCCGGTCGTCCTCCCGGAGCGGCTCTGGGCCACCTACCTCGACGCCGACGCCGACCCGCAGGCGCTGCACCGGGAGCTCGCCGACCTGGGTGCCGCCGACCTCGCCGCGTACGCCGTCACGACGCGCGTGAACAACGTGCGCAACGAGGGTCCGGAGCTCCTCGAGCGTGCCGAGGACTGAGCGCACACCGGGCTGACCCGTCGTAACCGGGCCGGGACAGCGTCGTTGGACCTCGCGACGCCACGTCCCCCCTCGCAGGCCCCCCCCCGATGTCCCGACGCTCGCCTCGCTACGCCGCCACCGCCGTCGCCGCCCACCGTCGGCGCAGGCCGCGCGTGCCGGT